>CAXTBX010000048.1:25576-35219 GCA_964242205.1 uncultured Chthoniobacterales bacterium | reverse complement strand
CACGAAGTCCTCCTGCGAGCGGCTCATGACTATGCGGAGGCATTGTGCGACAAAGACCCCTCGCCGACGCCGTGAATTGATCCGAACATTGCGGGGTATGGTTCACGAAATCGTGGCCGCGATACTCGACTCACGACCGACCATCCAAGGCAGCCAAGGTCAAAAATTGGTGTACGCGCGGGCGGTATCTTTTGCGCCGGGGCAGTGATTCAGAGAACGTGCCCACCAATGGAAATCACCCTCGAAATTCGTCCTGATACCCTGCATCGCTATATGGCCGCCCACGCGGAATTGACAAACTGGCTCGGCCACGTTCCCCCGCTCGAATGGTTCATGTCCTTCGCGCTGGATTCCAGCGACCCAGCCAAGCTGGAGAAAACCCTCCGCCAGATGAGCCGGGATTACCTCAGAAATCGGCGCTCGTTGGAGTGAACGTCCAAATGCCAAAGGCAGTTGCTCTGGATTAACCGGGGTATGAAGCGAGATTTCTCATCGCATCACATTCACAAGTCAAAGGGAGAGAGCTTTTCCCGCCCCCATCAAAGCCCGGTTTATGCCGCCGAAGTCTTTTACCGTCGAGCGGCGAGGGAATCTTCCGTATTTTCAAGCAAGTCAGCCAGTTCCAGCGGTCCAATCCGGGGTAATTCCCCCGCCCCGGCGATGCCCTGCAAATCCCCGCACAGGCCCGTCACCGAGGCCGCGACTCGCTCCAACTGCTTCTCGCGCCGGTTCCACAGCGTGCTGATCGCCCGCTTTTCTTTGAGCAAATCGTCGCCCATGTGGCTGAACGTCGTCGCCAGCGCCTCAACGTGACGCTGGAACTGGGCACCGGTCAGGTAAGCGTACACCAGTTCCATCTTCTCGCCGCGACCGATCACCGCCTGCCGGTGCGCGGCCAATTGGAGCAGGCTCAAACGCAGGGCCAGGGACAAGCCGGGCAAGCAGTTGAAGCCCGTCACCCACACACCGTCAATCAGCGCGAAGGTGGCCACTTCTTTGGGCAGCGCCGTCGAGACGATGACCGCGAACTCGGCGCGTTCGGCCTGCTGATCGTCCCTGACCTTGGCCAGCCAGCGCGGGTTCCACGCCGCTGTGTGCTTGTTCTCGTAGATGATGGTGCCGCACGGCGCGCTGCCGGGCACGCACACCCGCTGGCGCACGTCGGCCCCGTTCGTGCCACGAACGACCGGCTCAATGGTGTCGGCTGGGAAAGCCCCGCGCAGGAACTCCTCCAGGCGGACTTCACACACCTCGCCCCGCCGCTGCTCGCCGCCCGCTTCCAGCTTGCGGCGCAGTTCCTCGACCTGCCGACGCAAAACTTCGGTTTGCCGGGCGTGCTCCGCTTCGCGCAGTTCCTGAGCTTGGGCGTGAGAACGAGCGATTTCCTCGCGCACCAGGCCGCGCTCTTTCTCCACCGTGCGGGCGAGTTCTTCGCGCAGGCGCACGCGCTCGGCGTCCAAAGTGCGGGCGGTCTGCACCTCAAGCTCCTGGCGCAGTCCTTCGAGCCGGGTTTTCTCGCGGCGCAGTTCCAACTCGTTGCGGCGCAGCTCGGTCAAGACAGTGCGCTGACGGCCCAGTTCCGCCTCCAGCCCCTTGCGCTCGGCGGCAAACTCGGCGCGCACCTGCTCATCCGTCTTTTGTCGGATGCTCTCCAACTGCTTGCGAGCCGCGTCCAACGCGCCTTTCTCCTGCTGGAGCAAATTCTGAAAGATGGTGATCTCTTCGGCGTGTTCGCGCCGTATTTCGGTCTCGGTGGTCCGGGCAACCTCGTCGGTCAATTCCGCGCGCTGCTGCGCGAGACGCTGGTCAAAGGCACGGCTCAGTTCCGCCGTGAGTTCCCCGCGCAGGTGCTCCCGCAAAGCGAGATCGAGCGGAAAAGTGTGGCGGCAGCTGGGGCAGGTGATGGTTTGCGCGTTCTTCATGTGTGGAATGGATTTCAGTTCAGAGTGGCCTTCGGTTGGTGTTTGTGGGTAAACTCGCAGCCGAGCTTGAGGCACTACCAGCAGGTGCGCGTCAAGAAAAGCTGTAGGTTTAGATGAGACCTTGTAACAGTTAAACTGAACTTTGCAACAAGAAAATCCAGTATCGCTGTTGTTTCGGGCGCGGCTACAGGCGCTCTTGGCGGAGCGTGATCTCTCCCAGCGTCAACTCGCGCTGGGCACCGGCGTCAGCCAGCAGACGATCAACAACTACCTGCGGGGCGTCACCAAGCTGCCGGGCGCGGAGGAATTGCTCGCACTTTCCCGCTACTTCGGCGTCCCGATGGAGTATTTCGTGAGCGACGGTGAAAAGACTGGGCCAGAAACGTCCAAGAAGTCAGCGTCCAAGTCACCGCCACCGGTTTCCGCCGCTGAAGTGCGCCGGTCGGCGGAGCGCCTCCGACGCCAAGCGGAGCAACTGCGCGGGGAAGCCGACCGTTTGGACCAGCTCGGCGGTGGCGGCTAACAAAGGGTCACAGGCAAAACGGTGGTTTGCCCGGTGCTGACCATCAAAGGTCGCGGAGCAGATCGTTCCATTCGCAGCCCAGCGTGCGCTGAAGTTTGCGAAGCACCATCAGCGAAGGATGAGCCGTGCCCCCTTCGAGCTTTTGCACATAACGGGGGTGAACATCCGCCCCTTCAGCCAATTGCTCCTGCGTCAGTTGCCGTGCCGAGCGCAGTCGCGCCAGGTTGCGCCCGAAGATTGAGAGAGGTTTGGCAGCATCAGCGTTCACTCGGCGTCCACCGAGCTTGGGTGAAACTCCAAATTGGCAACACGCCCATTATGGGCGTGTTTTCTTCTTGCTCTCGGGTTGCTGCCGTCGTTATGGTCGCCGCCAAATCCACACCACCATGCACGCTCCAACCATCTCTACCGCCTCCTCCGGCAGCCGTTTCCTGCGAGTTCAGCTCGTATCGACTAAACTCGCGGCGGCGATCATCGCCACCGTCGCCCTTGCCGTTCCCTCGTTCCTGCGCGCCCAACAAACGCTCTACGTTTCCTCCGGCAGCCAGACCATTGCTCAGGTCAGTCCCGCCGGGGCCGTCAGCACGTTTGCCACGCTGACAGCCAACTCCAACCCTGTGGGTCTGGCGTTCGATGTGGGCGGAAACCTCTACGTCGCTTCCAATTCCACCAACCAAATCAACCGGATCACCCCGGCGGGCGTAGTGAGCACCTTTGCGACGTTGCCGACCCCTGCCTTCACTGGCCCGGCGGGACTGGCTTTCGATGGCGCGGGCAACCTCTACGCGGGCTCCCGCATCAACAGCCGCATTGCCAAGATCAACCCGGCGGGCACGGTGAGTGAATTTGCGACCGTCAATCCTGGTTACACTCTCAATGGCTTGGCCTTTGACGCCCAAGGCAACCTCTACGCGGCGGACGGCAATAGCAACCAGATCAGCCGGATCACGCCAACCGGGATGGTCAGCCTCTTTGCCACCGTGCCGCCCTCCACAGCGCAGTTCCCCAATGGCGTGCAGGGTCTGGCCTTCGACAAGCTCGGCAACTTGTATGTGTCCGATTATGACACCAGCGAAATTTACAGGATCAACGCCGCCGGTGTGCTCAGTCTTTTCACGACTCTCCCAGCCAACAGTTACCCGGAAGGACTGACCTTCGACGCAAGCGGCAACCTCTATGTGGCAGATTCCATCAGCAATCAGATCAGCAAGATCACCCCGGACGGGCTGTCGGTGAGCGTCTATGCCAACAATGTTTCCTCACCGCACTACCTTGCGTTTGGAACCGTCCCCGAGCCTTCAACCTGGGGACTAATTTTCGTCGGCGTGGCGGTTGCAATCGTACTCCAAAGGTCGGGGAAATTCAAAGGGGAGCAACCAAGCTAATGGATGGTGCGAATATTGAAGCAGGCGGAAGGGATTTGCCATGTTCACAGGTGAGAGCTTAGCGACATTGAATGATCTTCAAATCGCTGGGCTCTGCGTGACCGCAGAACGGAAGGCCGCGCAACCCGAAAGTAACGTGCGCCAACAACTGCCTCCGGCGGCCCCTGCGCGGGGCGCGACGACGGGGAAGGGAGATTGGGGCACACGGTGGCTTGCTACCGGCGGTGACGACTTCGCTCGCGGGTCGGCGGCCCACCCTGTGTTTCCTCCAAGGCATCTTCCTTGGGTGCGAGGTAAGCGGCCATGCTCTCGGCCTGCCAAGCGGCCTCTTGTGCCTCCTGCTCGCGCTTGGCGGCCTGCACCACCTCGTTCCAATCTTTGCAGCCTTCCGTTGGCTCCCAACGCACATAGCGCATCTCCATCGCGGCGGCGATGGCCTGGAGAATGCCCTCGCGCTCCTCGGTGCCTGCTTCGCCCACGTCGCTGGCGTCCACCAAGGTGAGTTTGCCCTGCACGGTCCCCGTGCGATTGCGCTCGTCGTGGAGTTGCTGGATGAGCAGCGGGAGCAGCTTCTCGCCCGCTGCCGAAAAATTGCCTGCGGTGGAGATGACCATCGTTTCGGGCTGCGTTGCAGGGTCCAGGCACTGCCAAGCGGAGACGGCGTCCAGCGCCGTATCGTTGACCACGACCACTTGGATCGGCTCGTGGTCCTTGGGCTTGGCGTGCCAAAGCGAGCGGCCCCGCCCCTCACCGTCGCGCATCGCGCCCGTGAAGCGTTTGCGGGTCGAGCCGTCGGGCAATGGGATGTATTCCTCTCCATCGCCCTGCTCGTTGTGAGGGCAAACGAGGTGGCCGTCGTCAGGATCGGCGCGCAGCCAATGGGCGAACGCCTCCACGGTGACTGGGTCTAGACAGCGATTAGTCGTCAGGAACTCAGTCGCCACCGTGCCGAGCGGGTCCAGGGTGCGCGCCGGACGTGAACCTGCGGGCGGGAACGTGGCAACCTTGGCGGAAGGACGACCGCCGTGGTGAAGGGGCAACGCTGACGGCGGCGTCTTGAGAGTTTTGCGGAGGGTGCCCAGCGTGCGGCCCCAGGTCATGCCCAGCAAGTTCTGGCAGGCGTCGATGATCGTGCCCGTCTGCGCCTTGTCGGGCAGGATGTACCAAGTCCAGTGGTTGGTGCCCTCGGCGCGATGCACGAGGATTTGCTGGCCGCCGGGGCCTGCGAGCTTGCGCCAGTCGCGGGTGTCGCCGGGTGCGGCGATCCAGCCGTGCGTGGCGAGGAAACCGGCGAGATCCACTTTGAGCTTTGCCGTTTCGATGAGTTCTTCGTCGGTCATTTTTTCGTGGTCGTTGGTGGATGGCGCGCGGGCTGGCGACGGCTCCAGGACGGTGAGGTCGGCGACCTCAATGGTGGAGAGCCGCAGCCGGTTGCGGTCGGAGCTGCCGGTGGGAATGGGGCTGCCGTCCGCTAGGCAAAGCGGCACGTTGGTTTGTCCCTTGGCGCGGGCGTCCTCGATGTCTTGGGCGCGGGCGTGGTAGGTGCTGCCAAAGAGCGTGTCGATCCGCACCACGGTTACTCTTTGGCGAAGGGGTTGTGCTGTGGGATCGGCTCGCCGATCACCCATTCCATGCCCTCCTGAGTACGCGGCGGCTCCACCACTTCGGCCCCGATCACGGCCAGCAGTTCGTCCACCGTCCAGACCGGGTAAGACAGTTCCAGATCGCCGTTGATTGTCAGCGCCGGTAGGGGCCAAAGGACGTGGTGCCTGCGGCCCCCGATCATCTGTTCCGGTCCGTAGCTGTGGCCGCCTTGCTTGATCCGCCGGAAGTCCGCTGCCCGGAGCAAGGTCTCGGCGTCGAGCCGTATCCAGCGTTCGCCCTGGGCCTCCGCGTCGAGCAGCGCGTCGAGCGGATCGGCGGGAGAGAAGTCGGGCGGTGATGGCGCGTCGGGTGTGCTCATAGTCTGCGGCGGCTTGGCGGTTCTGGGCAGCGATGGCTCGGTGGGCAAGTTGGGCCTGGTTGTAATCGTAAAGTGGAGTATCACGTCCGCCCCGGCGGCCACGCTCGAACTCGATGATCGAGACGCGCTGGAGCGGTTTTTCTTTGCGACCTTGCCGCTCGAAAGAGCGCAGGTCCAAGCGGATGGCGAGCCCCTCGCGGCGCAACTCCGCGTTCACGCTGTCCTGCCAGTTCTGGCGGGCCATGTGGACGGTGTGAGCCAGGTCGAGCCGCCGCACCTTTTTCCCCAAGTTACCTTGGTTATCGACCGTCCGGGTCGTGCCGTAGAAATGAACGTGGAAAGCACGCGGATCGCCGCCGCGCTTGCCACTGGGCCGGTGCAAGCTGAAGCCTTCCGCCGTGCCGAAAGTGGCTCTGAGCCAGTCGGCATGTGTCTGGCACGCGCCGACCATACCAGCTTTGGAAAGTTGGTAGGGAACGGCTGCGATTCGCGTGCGGGCGACCACTGCGTCTCTTCGCCACTCGGCGGCGTCCACCTGGTTCCAGTCGCCGAGGTCGGGGCCGCTGCGCCCGAAGGCAAGCACGTCGTCGGCGCGGCTGGCGTAGGGACCGCCGCGCACGCAGTACGCCGCCGTCCGCTGGGCGGAGCGGCCCGCCTTGCGGGAGACGCGGCGTACCTGGTAGTGGGGGGTCGGCATGGATGGGAGACAAAGGGAGCAGGACGTGTACCCCCGGAGGGCCAAATTGCGTTGCCTGGGACCCGCTTGCGGGTAGGCAATGCTTAATTGGGCCCTGCCGGGAGCCGGAGGATCTGATCCTCCCAGGCTATCGGCAAAGCGGGCGCGGTGGTGGCTCGGGGCGGCCCACGAGGATTTGATCCTCGTGGGCCGGGTGTGCAGGCATGGGGCTTGCTTTTTTGATGTGCCACCATGTCCACCGAAACCCCATCCAACGTGGCCGCCTCACCCCCGCACGAGGCCCAGCCGTCCACCCCACCGCTGACCCCGAAGCCCGCCCCTCCAAAGCGGAAGGTGGCGCGAAAAAAGACCACTGCCAAAGACGACCTTGAGGAGGCCCGCCAGAAGATCAAGGAAGGCCGAGAAGCCGAGGCCCGCGCGCTCGCCAAAATTGCGCTCGCGGACAAGAAGGTCCGCGCCCAGGCGGGCCGTGATTGCGTGGCCGATTTGGTGAGTCGCTTGGATAAAACTACCCGCGAGGCCGTGATCGCAAGTCTGCTGGGCGTGGCGCAAGGCAAGGAGATGGCGAACGTGCAGGAGTGGGTCGAAACGCTTTGAGCAACCCGTCATGAAACCGATCCTCGTCCTGGCGTTCTTCGCGGTGGCTGGCAGTGGATCACCAGCCTAAGATGATCGGGACAGTGCGGTGCAGCTCAAAGCCGTTCACGCCATCGGCCAACTAGCGCGATCCCCCCGCCGCTTGGCCGACGGCACCTACGCCCCGCGCGAGCGGGCGACCGACGCGGAGGCGGCTCGCTTGCCGCTCCAAAGGATGCGCCATGCCCGGTCCTTTCCGGCGGCATCAAACCACGCTGGAGGCACTACCGGCCCAGGAAATTTCCCTTCCCCCGTCGCCGCTCCCCGCGTAGGGGCCGCCGGAGGCAGCCTGCCACGCGAGAGGTGCGGGCGGAGCAATCACTAACTTAAGGTTCCTGCGATCCGGCCACGTTTGGCGGGCGGTCCAGCACCAACTTGTACATCGCTTGGGCTTCATCCATGCTCTTCACATCGCGCCGCAGATACATGCGAATCTTCCTCGCGCTAAACTCTGCTCCCAACCTTTCCTGGAGCCGCACGGCGCGGGTGAACAGGTTGAAATACTCGTTGTACTCGGTGGCATCCAGCAGGTATCGCAGGTCCTCGACATGAAGCGAAGCCAGTCGCGCTCCCCAGCCCACGTCTTCTTCGTCGATCAGTGGATTGGGTTTACCCAAGAGCCAATGAAAAACACACCCGTACTTGAACACGCGGTACTCCACCCGGCGGATGAAATCTTCCCCCAACCCGGAGTCGCGCCCGAGCAAGAAAAATGTTTCCGCGATGACCTCTCGCGCCGCTCCCGTGAGTTCGTAGCGCGGACACACCGGCGTCTGAAACGCTCGGTTCCACGCCGTGGTCAGCGTCGGCACATCCACCGCGTCCAAAAAGGCATACTTCTTGTCGTACCATCGACGTGAGGAATCGTCCTTGCCAACCAGAAACCCGAAGCGTTGCACCAATCCGCTCTGCCAATCCTCGGGCGTGAGTTGCTTGCTCAGGTTCGCCAGGACGGACGTGCCGAAGATGCTCAGACAAGCATTCTTGACCTCGGCCTTCTCCGGCAAGGATTGGCCGTTCTCGTCGCGGCGTTTGCTTTTCACGCGGTAGGTAATCGGAGCGTAGTCGTAAGCCATGAGCAGGTACCGCTTGGTCATGGCGTGGTGCTCGGCCTTGAGCGAGTTCCAGAACTCACCCCACTCGTCGATTCTCCAGAACAGTGGCTGGCCCTCCGCTTCGGCCAATACCTCGAAGAAGGCCGCGCTGCTCTGCGGTTCATCCATCGTGCGGGGTGCCCACCCAGCGGCCTCGGCGGCTTCCTGGATAGAGCGGCAGACAAACGTCTTGCAGCGGCCTGAGGGTGCGAGTACCACCGTGTACAAATCCAGCTTGATGGATTGATGTTTGCCCAAGGCGATCCTTGCCCCCTTCTCCGCCAGGTACTGCGCTACCAAGGACACCGCGAACATGAATGGGATCTCCAACGGAATGGCCGTCTTGCGAAAAAACTCGGTGACAATGGTTTCCAGCAGACTGGCGGGCGGCGTGGCGATGAGGCCGCGCCAGAGTGAATGCTTTTGAGTGTACAGCGCAGCCTTAAGCGTCTGCTCAATCTCTCGGGAATGGAGCATTTGCCCAAGCAGCGTTCTCTGAGCGCGGCCTGACACCAGGGCGCGCAACGGGGTGCGTCGCCTCTTCATGGTAAGACTTCCCCCCGGTTGGCCCGGCGCGCCGGAGCCTTGGCTTTCTTGGCGAACTCGCCGTTGACGGCGCGCGCCTCGAAACGCTTGATCTCATCGCCGGTGATGTAAAGCCTGCCGTGAATGTTAGCCGTGTCGATCAGTTTGTCGCGGCGGTAGCGGTAACCGGTGGTGCGCGTCAGCCCCTTGCTCCTCAGAAAATCATCAAAAGGAAAGAGGTTGGACGGGCAGACGTAGCTTGGTGTGTCTTGGTGTGCATTATGCATCCGCCACGCTAGGATTCCCGCGTGTCCGCTCGCTGTACAGCTACCTGCTGCAAACGGAGGACCACCGTCCGCAAACGGTATTTTGCGACGTGAGCCGTGTTTGCCTATCACCCGCCATCAGCCGCAAACGGAGGACACGAGCACGCAAAACGCACTTCGTCTCCCAAACCTCCCGTCAAATCGAATTACTGTGTTTTCTGTGTTTTCTGTTTTTTCGTTCCGGGAGGTCAATCTCCCGGTGCCAGCGGCGGTAGTTTTCCCGGTGATGCACCAAGGCTCCGGGGTGAAACCCGTCCGCCGCTTGCTGACGCAGCCGGGCGGCAATGTTTGCCTTGGTCGGGCGCGGCGGCACCGATTGCTCGTAGAAGTTTCGTCGCTCCGCCTCGTCGTAGATGGTACCCATGTGGTAGCGCAACCACCGAGTGTAGAAAGGCATGGCCTCTCCCTCGCTGCGCTTCTTGGTAATGTGCAGAACGCCTTTGAGGAAAGGGACTGGGTCGCCGTACTTCTGCCTTAACCTTTCTTCTTCTTGGCGGGGCTGCCGCAAGGCTTGCCAAGCCTCGTCGTTCTGCCGGTCCATCTCTTGGTGGATTGCATCCTGATCTAAACGC
>CAXTBX010000048.1:0-25566 GCA_964242205.1 uncultured Chthoniobacterales bacterium | reverse complement strand
CTTCTGGCAGGCGTGCAATAAGCGCACGGCCACGTCGGCGGCATCGTCGTAGCAGAGCTTGTCTTTGAAGTTGGTTCCCTGTGTCAGCAGGACGTGGACGGCAATCTTCGCCACCGCTTCCGCTGAAAAAGGTGGTGTTGGGGACTTTGGCGCTGGCGCGTCTTCTTTGGAAGGGACTTTGTTCATGCGGGTGCGTCCTCTAAAAATTTCAGCTTCTGGGCTGCCGCTTTTTTGTGGGTCTCGGCCAAGTGTCCATACACTTTGCCCACTAAAATCCCGCCGTCCGAGTGTCCGAGCCAAGAGGCAATCGTCATAAAATCCAACCCGGCCATGACGCAGCCGCTGGCGAAGAAGTGACGCAGGTCATGGAAACCCACTTTGGGCAAGCCCGCCTTCATGCGAACGATTTTGAGCGTTTCCCGCAATGTTCTGGCTGCTTTGTCTCTCGCCCCGCGCTGCGGCGATGGGAATAACCAAGAACTGTCGGGCGGTCGATTTGCTGCCATTTCGGAAAGCAAGCAACGCAGCTCAGGTGAAAAATCCACGTCCCGCTGCTTGTGATTTTTCGCTGTTCCACCCTCGCCAATGGTCACGACTTCACGATTGAAATCCACGTTTGACCACCGCACTTTGAGGGATTCCTGTTCCCTTCCACCCGTTAGCAACAGGAATCGAAGGTAAAAACGGAAGAGCGAGCCGTTCTTGAGTGTCTTGTCAGCCGTCGAGCTGAGTAGCTGTCCAAATTGCTCTGGGGTCAGAAGTGGCCGCTTTGGCGGCGGTGACTGTTTGAGTTGCTTGACGGCAGGTATTTGCTCGATGCACCCCCGTTCCACCGCGAACTTTAGGACATTTCGCAGTGCTACTACATCTAGATTGACCGTCCGGGCTGATGCTCCCCCACCCAACCGTTTCTCGCGGAAGCTGTGGATCAACGGTGGTATGATTTTATCAACGCGAACACCCCCGAGGTGCTTCACCCAGCGCGCGATGGCTTGGCGTTCGTTCTCCTGAGTACCCTCTTTCTTTTGCGCCAGAAGTGCGCCTCCGAGATACTCGTTGGCGAAGGCGTCGAACTTTGGCCGGTGTCCAGTTTGCGGCAGCTTACCGTCGCGCCTCTCGGTACGCTTGCGTTCCATCTCGGCTTTTGCTTTGTCGAGTGTGTGGGCCTCCAGAGCGATGCGGCGCGGTGCCGTGCGCCCGTTGCCGAGATCCACGCGAAGCTGCAAGTAGTACCGGTCGCCGCGCAGCCACAGGCCGGAAATTTTGCGCTTGCGACTGTCGAAGACTGGCTGGAAGCTCTGCGCGTGATTTTTTGTGCTACACCCGTTGCTCTGCGTTGCAGCCTGTTTCATGGCGTAACAGTAGCACAAAGCGTAGCACAATCGCAACATTCGTCTTCGAGCTTGTCGTGTAAGTTGTTCAGCCCGAGGTATAAAATCCATCAGCCAAGGTGGCGAAATTGGCAGACGCGCCAGACTTAGGATCTGGTTCCGTAAGGAGTAAGGGTTCGACCCCCTTCCTTGGCAATACCCGTTATACTTTTGGTTCTGAGTATCTTGCGATTCGTAGTGTATCTTGAAAATTCCGTCTCAGTTTTCTCGGGATAACCCAAAATAACACGGGATAACACTTTTTCGGGCATTGAAAGTGCATTGGTAGCAAGCAGGTGCAACCCGACTGTATCTAATAATCCATTGGGGATCCCCCGGCAAAGCCGGGGGATCCCCAATGGATTATTAGGACAGCGTATTTCCGCTCCACTTCAACTTCCTTCGTACCAACTCGAAAAACGGCAAATCCGGCATCATCGCCAGTTGCAGATTCTTTTCCGAACGGCGAATCCTGACCACATCCTGCGCGCGCATCGGCACCGCGCGCTGGCCGTCCACCGTCAGGTAAATTTCCTCCTGGTGGTTGCACAGCCGCACGTCCACGGTTGCCTCGTCGCCGATGATGACCGAGCGATTCGTCAACGTGTGCGGACAAATCGGTGTGATGGCGAACACGTGTGACTCCGGCGTGAGCAGCGGGCCGCCCGCCGACAGAGAATACGCCGTGCTGCCCGTTGGCGTGGCGATGATCAAGCCGTCCGCGTTGTACTCAGTCAGCAGCGCGCCGTTGACCCGCGTTTCCAGCCGGATCAGGCGCGAGAGCGCGCCGCGGCTGATGACGGCGTCGTTTAGTCCCAGATGCTGCTCGATCCGCTCGTTGCCGCGCAGCACACTCACGTCCAACAACGCCCGACTGCTGAGCTGGTAGCTCCCTGCCGCGATGCTGCGGACCGCCTGCCGGTAGTCCGCCGGTCCCAGGCACGTCAGGAAACCTAGCGTGCCCAGGTTGATCCCGAAGATCGGGCGCAGGTTGTCGCCCAGGGCCGCCACCGTGCTCAGGATCGTGCCGTCGCCGCCGAGCACCATGACCAGGTCGCTCTCTGCGCCGAGTTGCGCCACGGGCAGGCCCGCCGTTGCGTTGCCGACGAGCGCCGCCGTCGTTTCGTCCAGACGCAGGATGACACCCTGGCGCGTGAACTCTTCCCGCAAGGCCCGGGTCAACTCCGCGACGCCGGACTTTCGCGGGTGGCCGACCAGGCCGATTACTTTTGGAGACATGCGAGGAATTCCTTGTTGCCGCTGGTACCAAGGATGGGCGAGTCGATCACCCCCGTCCAGCGCCAATCGGGAAACTGCTCCGCCGCGAACGCGCGCACTTTTTCCACGGCGCGCGCGTGCTCCAGCGGGTCGCGGATGATCCCGCCCTTGCCCACGGCCTTGCGCTCCAGCTCGAACTGCGGCTTGATGAGCGCCAGAACGTGCTTGGGGCCGGGCACGGCGTCCGCGCCGCGCGAGGCGAGGATATGGCACGCGGGCGGCAGGATGAGCGTCAGACCGATGAACGATACGTCGATGACGCACAGGCTGACCGGCTCGGCGAAATCGTCAGGCGTCAGATGGCGGGCGTTGGTCTTTTCCTGCACGACCACGCGCGGGTCGCTGCGGATTTTCCAGTCGAGCTGGCTGTGGCCCACGTCGTAGGCGTACACCTTGGCCGCGCCGTGCTGGAGCAGGCAATCGGTGAAGCCGCCCGTGGACGCGCCGAGGTCCAGGCACGTCCGCCCTGCCGGATCGACCGCGAAATACGTCAACGCGGCCTCCAGCTTGAGACCGCCCCGGCTGACGTAGCGGTCCTTTGCCCGGACTTCGATGGGCGCGTCGTCGGGGGTGCGCGTGCCGGGTTTGTCCGCCGTGCGCTCCCCCACCCTGACCTCGCCCGCCAGGATGGCGCGCTGGGCTTTTTCGCGTGTGTCGAACAGGCCGCGCTGGACCAGCAAAAGGTCGAGCCGCAGCTTCTCAGAGGGTTTCGGGTGCATGGCGGCGATGGAAAAGAGAGTTGCACCACCGCGACGCATGTTCAATGGAATGCGTGTCACCCGGCCCCCGAAACCCATGACCAGACGAGAGCGCGCAAAGCGGGAACTACGTTTCCAGATCCTCGAAGCGGCACGCGAATTATTTGCCGCTGGCGGCGAGGAGGCCGTGACGCTGCGCGCGGTAGCCGACAAGATCGAGTATTCCGCAACGACGATCTACCAGCATTTTGCCGACAAAGAGGCGCTCTTGAAGGAGCTGTGCGCCACGGATTTCCTGGTGTTCAGCCGCGCGTTCAAGCAGGCCGAGCGCGTCGGCGATCCTGTCGAACGGCTGCGCAAGATGGCGGCGGCCTACGTCGATTTCGGGTTGCAGAATCCGGCACACTATCGGCTGATGTTCCTGCCGTCGGCGGGCGGAGGGTCGGGGTTATCCGCGAAGCTTAAAGTTGCCGTTGCCCCCGTGGCGGCGGGGATGCAAGAGGAGGTGCCCGCCAACGGGCCGTATAATTATCTTTATACTGCCGTGTTCAAGGCGATGGCGGCGGGGTGTTTCCGTCCCGAGCATCAGGACATCGCGGGGATCACGCAATTGCTCTGGAGCGGACTGCACGGTGTGTTGTCACTCCAATTCGTGCGCGCGAAGTATCCGGCGGTACCCTGGAAGCCGGTCAGCGTAGCGAGCGAGACGATGGTGGATTGCTTGCTGGACGGGTTGATGAACGCGGGCAGCCGGACGGCGGGTGTGCGGCATTAGCTCAGATCCATCGCCTGCTCGTAGTATTCCTCCAGTGTCTGAATCTGTCGGTCCGCCGCGAATTTCTCTCGCACGCTGGCTGATGCCGACGCGGAAAACTGTTCCAGCAGCCCGGACTCGTGCGTAAGCCGCAAGATGGCGCTGCCAAGTTCCTGTGGCGAGCGCTCCGGCACCAGCAGACCGTCCGCCGCCGTGACCGCTTCGGGAATCCCACCATGCAGAGTCGCCACGGGCGGCAGGCCGGTGGCCATCGCTTCGAGCAGCGAGTTCGGCACGCCCTCGCGGTCGCCCGCCTCGGTCGTTTCGCTCGGATGTAGAAACAGGTGTGCGCCCCGGTACAAATCCGTCAGCCGCTCCTGTGAGCACCAGCCCAGCAGTTCCACGTTGCGCTCCAACCCGAGTTCCGCCGTCAGGGCGCGCAACTCGTCGGCCAGCGGCCCGCTACCCGCCACGAGCAGCCGTGCGTCCGGCCAAACGTCCACCACTGCGCGCATCGCGTGGAGGGTAGTCGGCAAGCCCTTTTTGGTGATCAGGCGGCAGGCTTGCAATAACACCCAGCGCCCATCTTCCGGCGGACGGCGGGCGTGGCTTGCCAAGTGGTCGAGCGGGATGGCGGTGCGGTTGAGCCGCAGTTTCGAAACGGGACAGCCCATCTCCGCCAGCCGGTCGAGCAGCGATTGGCTGCGCGCCAGCACCAGCCGCGCGTGCTCGAAAACCTCCTGCAACGTGGTCGGATCAGTGGCTTTGTAGGCACTGGCCATCACGTCCATGCCGTGAAAACTCACGACCAGCGGTCCGCCCCAGCGCCGGAGCATCGGCAAGTATTTCACGGCTTTGTGACCGTAATAAACGTGCGCCAACCGGGGCCGGTGCAGCCGCAGCAGATCGACGAGGTTGTACGAGTCGTCGTAGACCGGCGGCAGGGGCGGCGCGGGCGGTTTGGGCTTCTCGGGCGGCGGCCACTGTTTGAGCAGGTGCTTGTACCAGAAGCGCCGGATAAAATTGCCGCGCTGCCGCTGCTTGCGCCGCTTGGTGCGCACGGCGGGCGGCGGTTTTTCCATGACCACCAGCGGCTCGAACGGGAAAAGGTCCGGGTGTAACCGCCGTTCTGTCAATACCACGGTACGGTGCCGCTTCAGACCGGTGATCTGTCGGTAAACGCTCTGCATCTCCTGCTTGAGAAACGTCCCGCACAGGCTGGCGACCAGCGGCTTGGCGAACAGCTTACCCATCGTCCGGCGAAAATGGGTTCAGGCGGCCCGGACGCAACCGCTGTCCAACACGCGCTGGTAGTGCAGTTCGAGTTGCCGGATCTGTGCGCGTTGCTCGAAGTTGGCCGTGATGTGTTCCGACGCCGCCTGACCCATGCGCGCCCAGGTTTCGGGGGCATCGGCCAGTTGCCGCAACGCGGCGCACAGGGCCGGAGCATCCTTTTCGCGCACGAGCAGGCCGGTGCGGCCATTTTCCACGGCTTCGGGGATGCCGCCGTGCAGCGTGGCGACCACCGGCAGACCACTGGACATGCCTTCGAGCATCGAGTTGGGGATGCCCTCCTGGTTTGCGTCGGCCATCAGTTCGCTGGGATGGAAAAAGATGTGCGACGCGACGTAGAGTTGGTACAGCTTCGCCTGGCTGAGAAACCCCGGAAAACGCACACTCTTGCCCAGCCCGAGTTTCGCCGCCCAGCCCTTTAGTTCTTCCAGCATTGGCCCGTCGCCCGCAACGACGAACGTGGCGTTCGGGTAATGCTCGCGGAACAGGGCGAACGCGTGGAGTGCCGTGACGAGTCCCTTCTTGGGAATGAGGCGGCAGGCCTGGACGAGTTGCCAGCGCCCCTCGGAAGGAGCGATGCGCCGGACGAACGGGAACTGCTCTAACGGCACCCCCGTCCGGTTCAAGGCTAGCCGCTCCGGCGGACAGCCGAGTTGGAGCAGCTGCTCTTTCAACGACTCCGACCGGGCCAACACCAACGGCACGGTTTGCAGCATCTCGCGTAGCGTCGCCGAGTACCCCGGCTGATGCTCGCGCACGGTAATGTCAGCCCCATGAAACGACACGAGGCAGGGCTTGTCCCATGCCTTGATGAACGGCAGCAAATGGACCCCGGTGTGCCCGAAGTAGATGTGCATGAGTTGCGCCCGGCGGCGGCGTAAGATGCCGTCGAGCACCTGGAACTCGCCCCGGTAAACGACCGCTTCCCGGCGCAGGATGTATTTCAGGTAGAACCGGCGCAGAAAGTTCTTGGTCGGCTTGCCGACGAGTTCCACGTCATCGAAGGGATAGCGTTCGGCGTTGGCGCGCGTTTTCGCCATGACGAACGTCTTGAACGTACTCAGACCCGTGACCTGCCGGTAGATGTGCGCCATCTCGCGCTTGAGGAAGGTGGTGCAATAACTGGCGACTACGGGAGGCTCGGACATAGGGGACGGACGTGCGGGATTTGTCGGGGAGGGAGGCGCTTTTGTCGATGATTAATATCCGCCGCAACCTAGCGCGGACCGCGCCGGGTCGAAAGGCGCGAAGTCGGTCCCCTTTAAGACTTATCCGCGCAAACACCCCCCGCAGGATGCGTTCAGGTAGAGGCGGCGGGCGCGGGGGGAACGCTCCGCACGGAGAGCATCCGGTGCAAAACGTTGCGTAAAATGTCCAGGCCCTGCTCCTCCGACGCGCTGATGGGCATGACCTCGACCTTCGGGAAACGCGCCTGAAACTCTTGCAGACGCTCGGCGGCGTCGGGCAGGTCCATCTTGTTGGCCACCACCAGCCAAGGACGCTCGCCAAGCAGCGGGTTGTACAGCGAGAGTTCCTTGCGCAACGAGGCCAGGTCCTCCACCGGATGCCGACCCTCGCTGCCCGCCATGTCGAGCACAAACAGCAGCAGCTTGCAACGCATGATGTGGCGCAAAAACTCGTGGCCCAGGCCGACGTTGCGGTGTGCGCCCTCGATCAGGCCGGGGATGTCCGCCAGCGTGAACCGCTCGTAGGCTGCGCCGTGCTCCATGATCCCGATCAGCGGATGGAGCGTGGTGAACGGGTAAGCCGCGACCTTTGGGTGCGCGGCGGAGAGCTTGCTGAGCAAAGTCGATTTCCCGGCGTTCGGATACCCGACGAAGCCCGCGTCGGCGATTTTGCGGAGTTCCAGGTAAAAATACCCCTCCTCGCCCGGCGTGCCGGGGTCGGCGCGGGTCGGCGCTTGGTTGCGCGAACTCTTGAAATGCACGTTCCCACGCCCGCCCCGCCCGGCCTTGCACAGCACGAACTCCTGGCCGTTCTCGGTCAAGTCCACCAGGACTTCCAAATCACCCTCTGCGAACGCTTCCGGCGGCAGGGGCGTTTTTGCCTTGTCGTCCGGCTCAGCCTCGGGGTTGCGACGGGTGATCGTTTGCCCCTCGGGCAACCGGTGGACCACCGTGCCGATGGGCACGGGCACGACCTTGTCCGGCATGGATTTGCCGAACTTCTTCTTGTTCTGGCCGCGTCCGCCGTCGCGGGCCCGAACGTGCGGATCGTAGAACAACGAAACCAGGCTGTCGGTGTGGGATTCCGCGCGCAGGACGACGTTGCCGCCGTTGCCGCCGTCGCCGCCGTCGGGGCCGCCCTCGGGCACGAAAGATTCGCGCCGGAAACTCGACGCACCACCACCGCCGTCGCCGGCTTTAGCAAAAATTCGGACGTGATCGACAAACATCAAAAAAGCCGCGCCGCATGCGTGTGAATCACGCTCCGGACAGCAGCGACTCATAAAGCCGTTGCGTCTGTTTTGCAATCGCCGCCCAACTGAACCGCTCCTCGGCACGCCGCCGCCCCGCCTGTGCGAAACGCTGTCGCATCGCCGGATCGGCCATCAATTCGTTGACCCGCGCCGCCAGATCGCGCGCGAACTGGTCGGGGTTCACCGGTTCGAACGGGCTTTTCGTCATCTGTTCCAACGGAACGAGAAAACCCGTCTCGCCGTGAACGACGACTTCCTTGATGCCGCCGACCGCGCTCGCGACTACCGCTGTCTCGCACGCCATCGCTTCCAGGTTGATGATGCCGAACGGCTCGTAGATCGACGGGCAGCAGAACACCGCCGCGTGGCTGTAGAGTTCGATCACGCTCTTTCTGTCCAGCATTTTCTCGATCCAGATCACTCCGGGCCGCTCTGCCTGCGCCTGGGCAACTGCCGACTTCATCTCGGCGGCGATTTCCGGGGTGTCCGGCGCGCCCGCGCACAACACGACCTGGAATCCCGGCACGAAGTATTTGATCGCTTTGACGAGATGGATGATGCCCTTTTGCCGGGCGATCCGTCCGACAAAGAGGACGAACGGCTGCTCTGGATCGATCCCCTGTGACACCAAGACCTCGCGCGAGCCGGTCGTGCGGTATTCGTCGGGGTCGATGCCATTGTAGATGATGTGAATGCGTTTCTCATCCACGTTGAACAGGCGCAGCACGTCGGCTTTCGTCTCTTGCGAAACAGCCACGATGGCATCAGCCATTTCCATCGCGGTCTTCTCGACCCAACACGAAAAATCGTAGCCGCCGCCGAGCTGTTCGCGCTTCCAGGGCCGCAGTGGCTCCAGCGAATGCACCGTGAGCACGAACGGGATGCCGTAGTTGAGCTTTGCCAGGATGCCGCCGAGGTGCGTGTACCAAGTATGGCAATGGACCAGATCGGCGTCGATGTTCAAAGCGTTGAAATCGACGCATCGGCTCATGGCTCCGAGCACGGAGCGCAGGCCTTTCGGGCAAGTGTAGGCGTCTGTGTTCTTGGGAAATCCCTGCACGCGTAGATGATCTGTGGATTGGTTCTGGTCTCCGAACGCCCGCACCTCCACGTCGATCAATCGTGCCAGCTCGCGGGTCAGATACTCGACGTGGACGCCCGCCCCGCCATAGGTGTAGGGCGGGTATTCGTTGGTGAGAAACAATGCTTTCATGGCCGGGGGATGCTAAAAACGGCGCGCCGCTGGCCGCGTCCCGGTCAAGCTGACAAGCCTGGCACGCGCCCGCAAGGGAAATCCTGCTGCCCTAACCCCCGCTCAGGGCACGATCTCGGTGCCGATGCCGGAACTGGTGAAAATTTCCAGCAAGAGCGAATGGGCCAGCCGCCCGTCGATCAGATGGGCTTTGCCGACCCCCTTGGCCAACGCCGCGACGGCGCTCTCCACCTTGGGGATCATCCCGCCGGCGATGATCCCATCTTTAATCAGCTTGGCGATCATCTGGCGGTTGACCGACGGGATCAGCGAATCCGCCTGGGCCGGGTCGCGCATGATGCCGCGCACGTCGCTGATGAAGATGAGCTTGGCCGCTTGCAGCCCGGTGGCCACCGCGCCCGCCGCCACGTCCGCGTTGACGTTGAGCACGACGCCGCCCGTGTCCACGCCGATGGGCGAGATCACCGGCACCACGCCCTTGGCCAAGGCAGCCTTGACCTCGGCAAGTTCGACCCCGTTGACCTCGCCGACGAGGCCCAAGTCCACCGCCGCGCCGCCTCTGCCGCCGGTCTGCTTACCGACGCGGGCCGCCTTGAGCACGCTCCTACCGGACAGTCCGACCGCCTTGCCGTGGAAACCTTCGATGCCGTTGACGATCATTGGATTGATCACGTCATCGAGCGTCGTTTCCACGAGCGTCATCGACGCCTCGTCGGTCACGCGCAGGCCGTTGATGAATTTCGTCTTGATGCCCGCCTCGCGCATCCGGTTGGTGATCGCCTTGCCGCCGCCGTGGACGAGCACGGGCTTGATGCCGACCGCTTCGAGACAAACCACGTCGCGCAGCGTGCGTTCGACGAGGTGGTCGTCCTCCATGGCGCTGCCTCCGTATTTGATGACAAACGTCTGCCCGCGAAATTGTTGGATGAAGGGCAGAGCCTCAATGAGCGATTCGACCCGTTCGACATCCGATTCGTAACTCATGGCGGGCAGGGAAAACTGGGATCGGGCGGCGGCAGACGACGGGTGGACGAGACAAATAGTATAACCGTCCGGGGACGCAAGCTTCTTTGCACTCAGCAATCCTCGCCCCGCTCGGCTTGGGGCATCATTCCCCTTTGTTTAACCGCACGTATTCCGGCGTCAGATCCGTCGTGTAGACGACGTATTCCGCCTCCCCCACTCCCAAGTGAATGTGCACGGTGAACTTCCGTTGCTGCACGACCGCCTGGAGCTTTTCGGGCGGCGTTTTGCTGGCGACGCCACCCTTCACCGCGATCAACCCATTATAGTACACATCGAGCATCTCTTCCTGCAACGCGGCACCACTGTAACCCAGCGCGTCGAGGATGCGGCCCCAATTGGGGTCGCCGCCGTACCACGCACACTTGACGAGCGACGAATTCGCCACGGCCTCGGCGGCTTTGCGCGCGTCCTGGAACGTCGCCGCGCCGCCCACCGACACCTCGACGAACCGGCTCACACCCTCGCCATCTTCGACGATCATCCGCGCCAGATTGCGCGTCGCGTGGTTGAGCGTGTGCTGAAACTTGGTGAAGTCCTCGCTGCCAGGTGACAGTTTCGCGCCGCGCAAGCGCCCGTTGGCCAGGATGATCACCGTGTCGTTGGTGCTCATGTCGCCGTCGACGGTGATGCGGTTGAAACTTTGTTCGACGGCTGCGGTGAGCGCGCGCTGCAGGTCTCTCCTGCCAATGGGCGCGTCGGTCGTCAACACGCACAACATCGTGGCCATGTTGGGGTTGATCATGCCTGCGCCTTTGGCCATGCCGCCCAGCGTGAAGGTTCGCCCATCAGCGAGTTTTTCTTGAAAGGCTACTTCCTTCGGAAACGTGTCAGAGGTCATGATGGCACGCGCCGCCGCTTTGCCACCGTTCATTGCCAAGGCCACGGCGACCTTGCCAATCCCTGCCTCGATCCGCTCAATGGGCAACGGCACGCCGATCCGTCCCGTCGAACACACGAGCACCTGCCTCTCCCGTAGATTCAACGCCCAGCCGACGGACCTTGCCATCCGCTTGGCGTGCTCGATCCCTTCCAGCCCGGTGCAAGCATTGGCGTTGCCGCTATTGAGCACCACGGCCCGAATATCCGTCGTCCGTAGATGGGCCGCGCTGACCTTGACCGGCGCGGCCTTGATCTTGTTGGTGGTAAAAGTGGCGGCGGCGGCGGTCGGACCCTCCGAATAAATCAGCGCGAGGTCGGCCTTTTTGAGATTTTCCGGTTTGATGCCGCAATGCACGGCAGCGGCGAGAAAACCCGGGGTGGCGGTCACGCCACCAGACACGGGGTGAAAGGTTCCGTCGATGGACATCAAACGCTAGGAGCAGGAAATTACGACTCGATTCGGGCGGGCGAAAAATCGAGCGTAGGGGAAGGCTTTACCGAGCGCGAGAGCTATTTTGTGAAAAGTGAAGAAGATGTGAATAACGTGCAAATAACCGCTTACAAAGCCGTCGTTTCGTCCCACCCGGTCAGCAGGTTATAGCACTGCACGGCTTGGCCCGCAGCGCCCTTGACGACGTTATCCTCCGCGCTGAAAAGCAGGATGCTACCGGTCCGAGGATCGCCGGTGCTGGCGAGGTCGATAAAGTTGGTGCGAGCCACGTCGCGGACCTGCGGATAACTGCCCTGAGGAAGGACCCGGACGAACGGCTCCGTCGCGTAGGCTGATTGCCAGCAAGCCGCGATCATCTCGGGTGAGACGCCCGGACGCGGCGTGGCGTGGATCGTCGTGAGGATGCCGCGCGTCAGCGGGATCAGGTGTGGGCAGAACGAGATCGTCACCTGCGTGCCATCCGTGCACAGGGAGAGTTCCTGCTCGATTTCCGACAGGTGGCGGTGCTTCGGCGCACCGTAGGCCCGGGCGTTCTCGTTGCACTCGGCGAAAAGCAGGTCCAAGTCGGCCTTGCGGCCCGCGCCGCTCACGCCGCTGAGGCTGTTCACGACGATGGACGCGGTTTCGAGTAATCCCGCACGCAGGAGCGGCGCGAGGGGCACGAGAATGCTGGTGGGATAGCAACCCGGCGCGGCGACGAGGCGCGCTCGGGCGATCTCAGCGCGGCGGCCCGACAACTCGGGCAGCCCGTAGACGGCGTCGGCCAGCAATTCGGGCGCGGGGTGTTCGTGGGCGTAGAAGTCCCGGTACACGGCGGCGTCACGCAGGCGGAAGTCCGCGCTGAGGTCAATCACCCGCAGGCCCGCCCGCAGCAGCGGCACGGCGTACTCGGCGGCCAGTCCGTGCGGCAGCGCCAGGAAGGCGATCTCCGCGCCGGTCTGCGCGATCCCGTCGGCGTCGGGCGCAGTGAAATCCGGCAGCGCTGCTCCGGCGCGCCGCGTTTTGGCCAACCTCGGAAAAACGCTCTCCAAACTGCGTCCGGCCGCCTGCCGGGAGGTCAGGCAGACCAATTCCATGCCGGGGTGCGCGAGCATCCGCGCGAGCAGTTCCTCCCCGGCGTACCCGCTCGCGCCGACGAGGGCGACCTTATGCATTGTTTCCATGACGGATGCGATGATAAAGCCCCACGCCAAAAATGAAACCGCATTTAGGATATCGAGCGCGGAATCCGGCGTTTGACAACGTATTCTCCGGCGGGAAGGTTCCCTAATATGAAACCGCAATCTGCTCTCCGCCCGCTGGCGTTCTCTGCCCTGCTTTCCCTGGCTTCGGTTGGCGTGGTGTTCGCGCAGTCGCCTGACCCCAGCGCCACGGTCGCTCCCTCCAAGCCGGCAGCGGAAACCTCCACTCCCGCGCCGGGCGCGGCGGTGAATTCCTCGCCAGCTGCAACCGAGACGAAGGCCGCACCGATCCGCGCGCAACGCTCTACGGAGGAGAAGGCCGCCCGCAAGAAGGAGCGCCTGTCGAAGTACGACACGAACAAAGACGGCAAGCTCGATAAGTCCGAACGCGCCGCGATGCGCGCTGCTAAGGGCATGTCTGCGGATGGTGACAAGGCGAAGGCTTTCCCCACTCCCTGATCCAGCAGCTAATTTGACCCGGTGCGGCCACAAATCTTTTTGACGTTGGCAGCGGTAGCAGTTTTTGCTGCCGCCTCGCCGACGTGGGCACAAACGGTCGCAATTTCCGACGCCGCCGCGCTGGCTGCGGGAAAGCGCCTCTGGAAAAACGAGTGCGACGGCAAGGTTGCCGGGCTGACCTCGTGGAACGAAGGCGAGGATTTCGCCTCGCTAGGCATTGGGCACTACATCTGGTATCCCGCTGGAAAACGGGGTCCGTTCGAGGAGAGTTTTCCCGAATTACTCCGGTATCTTTCCGCCCACGGTGTATCGCTGCCGTCAACGCTATCACCGTCTGACCCGTGCCCATGGCATTCGCGTGCAAATTTTCAGCGCGACCTAGCGGGAGCAATGCTCACCAAATTGCGCGGCTTACTGGCGAACACGGTTGGGCTGCAAGCCCGGTTCAGCGCCGACCGTCTCCAAACTTCTCTGCCAAAGATGCTGGCCGCTTTGCCAGACAACCAGCGGGACGCCGTCCGACGGCAGTTCGCACGGGTGGCTGCTTCGCCCAACGGAGTATATGCGCTGGTGGACTACGTGAATTTTAAAGGTGAAGGCGTCCTCTCGACTGAGCGTTACCAAGGGCAGGGCTGGGGATTGCTCCAAGTGCTTGCCGGGATGGAGCCTGATTCCACTGGCGCGCCGGGTGTGGCAGCTACGCGCGATTTCGCGCGGTCGGCGGCTCAAGTGCTCACCAAGCGCGTTTCGCTGGCACCCGCCGCGCGTGGCGAGATGCGCTGGTTGCCCGGCTGGAAGAACCGGGTGCGCACCTACGCGCCGGAAAGTTAGAGCGGCACGAACTGCCGCTGGTGCCGGTCGTACACGCACACCTCGGTGATGCCACACTCCGCCAGCACTCCCGCCAGACGCTCGTAATTTTCGGCCTGTTGGACGTGCGAGTGGGCGTCTGAAGCGATGGTGAACGGAATCCCGATCTTCTGCGCCAAACGGATGACCTCCACGGAGGGGTACTGCTCCCCGATAGGCTTGCGCCAGCCTGCAGTCGAGATTTCGATGGCCAAGTCGCGCTCCTTGATGAACCGGAGCGACTCCGTCACCAAATCGGCAATAGGTGCCTCGGAGCGAAATTTGTGGATCTTGACGAGGTCGAGATGCGCCAAGCAATCCACCAACCCGCTCGCCGCAACGGCGCGCACCCGCGCGAAGTAATCCGCGTAGATTTCGTCGATAGGTCGGCCCTGGAATTGGTGTTCCTGCCCGACGCTGTCGAACATCTGCTCGGCCTGGAGGTAATGCACGGAGCCAAGGACAAAATCCAGCCGATCCCAATTTTCCCTCACCCAACGGCGGCCCGCCTCGCTGGTGACCGGATCGTTGTCCAACTCAATGCCTGCCCGGATCTTCAGGTCCGGGTTGTTCGTCCGCAACGTTTCGATGGCTCCGAAATCGACGCCCTCATGGTAACGGTCGTGATCCGTGAACGCGATATCGCGCAAGCCGCGCTCGCGGGCGGCGTCGGCCCAGGGCTGCAGCAACGCCTGGTCGTAAGGCTGCACCCGGTGCCCTTGCGGGTGCATGTGGTAGTCGCTGAAAAGGACCATTGACGGGATGGCTACGGCTGTGGGATGACGGCGCGGCTGGCACGGAGTTCGGGATCGTAACCGATGAAGTACGCCTCCAGACTGTACGTCTTGCCCGCCTTGAGTTCGCGCGTTGTAATCGGCTCGTTGTACTCCAGACGCTCGCCGGGATTCACGACCAGGTAGCGCGCCTCGGGGGCGAACGTGCGGTCGGTGCTCCATTGGCTGACGACCTTATCGGCGGCTACATCGCGGAGGACGATTTCCATCACCTGTCCGGTGGGAAACTTAAGTGTCGTGTTGGTTTTGCCGGTGTTGCGGACGACGAACGTCACCTTGATCTCGCGCACCTCGCCGAGGCGCACTGGGTCGGGGTCCGTTTTCAGTTCGACGGACAGGCCCTTGTCTTTGGAGCGCTTAGTGACGATTCGCGTCGCGCCGGGCCGTGTGGAGGTCTCCGAATCCTGGGCGCGTCGCCGCTTGAGCAGCGAGCAACCGGAGAAGCTGATCAACAGGCACAGGGCCAGGAGTCCGCTGAGCAGGGGGAGGAAACGTCGATGGTTCATGGCGCAGATTGTCTAAAAGAGGAGCGTTCAAGTTGCAAATTCTATCCGCACCTCTGATAACAAAGGGCATGCGTTCCCCCTTCTTCCGCCGTTCCGCCACCCTTATTCTCCGGGTCGGCGTCCTCGCTGCCGTGCTGCTGGCAACCAACGCCGGACGCGCGGCGGGCAGTAAACGGCGCGACCCGAACATCGCCATCCGCTTTCATTCGCAGGTTTCCACGTTTGACCCTTCGTTCGCTGCTCGGGTGACGGCGGGCAACCCACCGCGCGAGTTGCTAGTGGAAAAGATCCCGTCGCTGAGCGAGCGGGACATCGCCGCGTTCTACCCTTACAAGGCCGCTGACGGCACGTTTTCCGCCGCGTTCCAACTCGACCGCCACGGCGCGGCGGTGCTCGAAACCATCAGCGCGCAGAACCGGGGCCGTTACATCGTGGCCGCCATTAACGCGCGGCCTGTGGCGCTGCTGGCCATTGACAAGAAGATCACCGACGGGATCATTTTCATCCCTTATGGGCTGACGTTGGACGAGGTCCACAAGCTCGGTGAGTCGTTTAGCCTCATGGGCGAAACCGACACCGACAAAGAGAACAAGAAGCTACCGAAGGAATCGACGTTCTCAGGGCCCGGCAACGAGCCGCGCTAAATGGATCGTGACCTGAGGTCACAATCCACTTTCGCAAGAAATCAATCGTGCGTGGCAGCACCGCCCGCCGGTTCCTCGAACGCCTGCGTCGTGCCCTTGTCGGATTTGGTGCCGTTACCCAGCGCCGCCAAAGGACGGAATGCCCGACGCAGCATTGAACTGACCCCGCTGTCGGCGGCGACGATTTCCTCTTCGCTCTCGCGGACCGCCTTCTCCCACACCGGCGCAAAGCCCGGCGCATTCTGATTAACGATGCGGATGGCACGGTCGTAGATCGAAAGCTGGCGCAACTCGGCGCGGCCCGGCTTGGTCTGCCATTCTTTGACCGCCACGCGCAAGTTTTCGTTTTGGGACTTGAGCGTGTCCAACTCGGATTTCATGGAAGAGTTACCTCGCTGGGTGATGTCCATCTGGGTGTGCAGATGTTCGCGCAGGCGGCGGACTTCCTTGCGCAGTTCCCGGTTCTTGGCCAGACCCGCCAGCCAGACCAGAAACGCAATGATCAAACCGCCGACAAATCCCCAGAATAGAGGGCTGGTGACCACCTTTTGCACGTACTCGTTTTCCCACATAATTGCAGAGTCTTTAGCGTCGAATCGTCGCGGCGTCCACTACCAATCAACAGGAGGTCGGCAAGCGTTGGGCGAGCTTGACACCGTGTTCGATGGCCCCAGCGATGTAGCCGAAACACTCGACCGCGCCCGCCGGTTTGCCCGGCAGGGCGACTACCAGCGAGCGGTCCACCACGGCGGCCAGTGCGCGGGAAAGGATGGCGTTGGGCGTCTGGCGTAGCGACCCGGCGCGCATGGCTTCGCCGAAACCCGGCAACTCCGCGCGCATCAGGCCGCGGATGGCCTCAGGCGTCACGTCGCGGGGCGCTATGCCCGTCCCACCGGTTGTCAGGATCAATCCGCAACCCTGCGCGCCGAACGCCCGCACCGTTTCTTGGATACGGGCAATCTCGTCGGGCACGATGGCCTCGGCGGCAACCTGCCAACCGCAACTTTGGGCTTCGGCGCGCAGGGCGGGGCCACCGAGATCCTCGTACTCGCCCGCCGCCGCCCGGTCTGACACGGTGATGATGCCTACGGCGATGGTCGTGCTCATGCGGTCGGCGTTTCCTTGGTTTTGCGGTCCAGCGTCACGTCGCCGACCCGCATCGTTTTATCCACTGCTTTGCACATGTCGTAAACCGTCAACGCCGCTATGCTGACGCCGGTCAGCGCCTCCATCTCGGCACCCGTGCGTCCGATCATACGCACCTCGCAGCCAATCCAGACGCCATCGGCTTGTATCTCGAAATTTACCTCGACCTGTTGCAGCAGCAGCGTGTGGCAGAGCGGGATCAATTCGCTCGTGCGTTTGGCCGCCTGGATACCCGCGATTCGCGCGACCGCCAAAACGTTGCCTTTGGCGATGCCGTCGCTTTGGATAAGAGCCAGCGTCTCCGTACACAAGAAGATTTTGCCGCTCGCGGCGGCGGTGCGAAGTTGCTCGGGCTTGCCGGAAACGTCCACCATGCGCGCCGTGCCGTCGGCGGCGAGGTGCGACAGACCCGTGGCATGCCCGCCCGTGGGGAAGTCCGTGTTCATCAGCCGCCGATGGCCACCATCCGGCGGTTTGGCTGGTAGTTGTCCCGGAAATCGTGTTGTTTCGGTTTGCGCGCGACCACGTCGAGGAAAATCTGGCGCAGTTCCTCGTCGCTGGCTCCGGCGCGTAGCGGTTCGCGCAGGTCGAACTCCAGGAAACTTCCCAGGCAGGGCCGCAGCTTGCCCTCGCACGTCAAGCGCAACTTGTTGCAGTTTTCGCAGAAGTGCAGGTTGGTCATCGCGCCGATGAACCCGATTTTCTGGTCCATGCCGGGCACCTGGTAATAACTGGCCGGGCCATTTGTCTTGAAGTGCAGTGCGGGCATGAGGTTGCCATAATGCGCCTCGATCCGGCGCTTGGCCTCGGCGACGGGCAGAAAATTGCTCTCCGAAAGCACATCGTTCGTGCTCACCGGCATCAGTTCGATGAAACGGAGGATCAGTTCGTGTTCCCGGGCGTAGTCGATGAGTGGCACGAGCTGATCCTCGTTACGGCCCCGCATCAACACACAGTTGACCTTGATCTCGTGCGGGCCAAACCCCGCCGCCCGCGCCGCCGCGATGCCCGCCAGCGTTTGCGGCAAGTAGTCACGCCCCGTGATGCGCGTGTAAACCGTGCGATCCAGCGTGTCCAGCGAGACGTTGACCGTGCGGACACCGTGGCCGCGCAGACACTCCGCCATCGTGCGTCCGCCACGCTCCGGGACAGGACGGGAAAGCAGTGAGCCGTTCGTCGAGATGCCGAGGTCGCGGATGCCCTGGATTTGCTCCAACAGCGCGAAAAACTCTAGCACGCCGCGCCGGGTCAGAGGTTCGCCGCCCGTGACGCGCAGCTTGCTCACCCCGAGCGAGACGCTGACCCGGACAATCCGCGCCAATTCCTCGTAGGACAGGATCTCGGAGTGCGGCATCCACTCCTGCAATTCCTGCGGCATACAGTACACGCAACGTTCGTTGCAGCGATCCGTGATGGACACCCGCAGGTAGCTGATGAGATGTCCGTGGGGGTCTTGCACAGGAAAAAATCATACGCCCATGTTCCCCCTTTTGCAAGGCACGCACCGCAGCAGGAAGTGGCGACGGAACGGGGTTGACATCGTTTGGCCACTATCCTTAGGGTGCATCCATTCGTTCAATGGACGCTCTTCTCCGCACCTTCGGGCTCTGGCTGCTGCTGGGATTTCTTGTAGCGGGTTGCTCCACCCCCAGCAAGCGTGCGCGGGTACATGCTGAGGCCTTCCATCGGCTCTCGCCCTCGGACCAAGCCCTGGTCCTGCACGGCCACGTTCGGCCCGGGTTGAGCCAGGACGACGTCTACATCGCCTGGGGCGAGCCGGACCGCAAAACTGCGGGTGGCGTGGGTAAGGACGCCGCCGAAACCTGGGTCTACCGGCAGCGGGTCACACTCTACAACCCGATGAGTTTCTACGATCATTTCGGCCCCTACCACGGCTACGGGGATTGGCCCCGGGAGCCGTGGCTACGGCCCGGCTACGGCATCGGCGGCATCGGCAACGAGGGTCTACTAGAATACCGACCAAACGTCCGCAGTTTGGACACGTTGCGTATCGCCGAGTTCAGTGGTGGCAAGGTGGATCGCTACAAGGATTTGCACGGTGTCTGGTCGCAGGCTCCGCCCAAGGTCAGCAAGCACGCGCCCGTTGCACGCCCGCAGGCGGTACACCACGCGGCGCGGAAGCATGCGCAGCACGCGGCCAAAGCGTCGGTCAAAGCCGGGAAGACCGGCAAACATTCGCCCAAGAAGGTGGGCAAGACGTCTCCCAAGGGTGCCAAGACCCAAGCCAAGCGGACCGGGCAGCATGCGAAGGGCGCGCAGGCGAACCGCGCTCATGGGTCGCGTTCGGCGTCCGGCGCGCGTAGATTGTAGCGTGTCCTATCCATCTTTCGCCGCCTTCGTCGCCAAGCTCGAACGCGAAGGCGAGCTTCGCCGGATCGCCGAGCCGGTCGCCACCGAGCTGGAGATCACCGCCCTAGCCGACCGCGAAATGAAGTCGCCCGGCGGCGGCAAGGCGCTCCTTTTTGAGCAGCCGACGGTCAACGGCGTGCCGTCGAAGTTTCCGCTGGCGATCAACACGATGGGTTCGGTGCGCCGCATGGCGCTGGCGTTGGGTCTCACGTCAGTGGACGAATTGGCCAACCAGATGCAGTTGATCCTCAAGGCCAAGCCACCGAGCAACCTGCGGCAAGGTTGGGAGTTGGTGAAGCAGGGCGTCGATCTGCTCTATGCCAGACCGAAGAAAGTCAAAAGCGGACCATGCAAGGACGTGGTCAGACGCTTCGACGGCACGCCTGCCAGCGCGCTCTCGCTTGATGACCTGCCGATCCTCAAATGCTGGCCGCACGACGGCGGGCGCTTCATCACCCTGCCGAACGTCTACACGCGTGACCCGGACACCGGTGAACGCAACCTGGGCATGTACCGGATGCAGGTTTACGACGGGCAAACGACCGGGATGCACTGGCAGGTCCACAAGGTCGGCGCGCGCCACGGCAAGCGGTATTACGAGCGGGGCGAGCGGATGCCGGTGGCGGTCTGTCTCGGCGGTGACCCAGCTTACACCTTCGCCGCCACCGCGCCGCTGCCGGATGGACTGGATGAGATCCTGTTCGCCGGGTTCGCGCGGAAGAAATCGGTCGAATTGGTGCGTTGCGAGACGAACGACCTGGAGGTGCCCGCCGACGTTGATTTTGTCCTGGAGGGCTACGTGCAACCGGGCGAGACTCGGCCCGAGGGGCCATTCGGCGACCATACCGGGTTTTACACGCCGGTGGACGATTACCCGGTCTTCCACCTGACGGCGATCACTCACCGGCGCGACGCAATTTATCCAGCGACCATCGTCGGCGTGCCACCGATGGAGGATTTTTACATGGGAGACGCCAGCGTGCGGGTGTTTTTACCGGTGATGAAGATGAATTTTCCCGAAATCGTGGACCTCACGCTCCCGGCGGAAGGCGTGTTCCATAACCTCGTGTTCGTGAGCATCCGCAAACAGTATCCCTACCAAGCCTACAAGATCATGCACGGCCTGTGGGGGATGGGGCAGATGATGTTCAGCAAGTACATCGTCGTCGTTGATGAGGACTGCGATGTGCATAACACCAGCGAGGTGTTGTTTCGCCTGTGCGCGAACACTGACCCGCAACGCGACAGCACGTTCGTCAAGAGTCCGTGCGATTCGCTTGACCACGCGCCGAGCGTACCGAACATCGGCAGCCACATGGGCATCGACGCCACGCGCAAGTTATCCGGCGAAGGGTACAAGCGGACGTGGCCCGACCTGGTGAAAATGGACCCGGCGGTGACGGAGCGAGTGCTGGGCCGACTCGGGCGGTAGTTCAAGGGTTGACGAAGAGCCGGTCGCAACTCGGGTCACGCACCAAGGCGTGCCTGGGGACGCTGCGCACGTCGATGGTGTAATGCGGCGGATATGGGCTGACGACGAAGCCCGGGTGTCCCGTCCGGCTCGCGTAGGGATAGCCGTCGCGTGGCCTTTCGCCGTAGGCCTCGGCGTTGGATTCTTCGACGGACGCGCCGATGAGAGTACCCGTGAGCGCACCGGCGGCGGCACCAGCCAACACCGCGCCGGGGCGTCCGCCGCTCGCCGCTGCGCCGATGAGCGCGCCCGCGCCCGCGCCGATAGCCGCGCCTTGTCCGGTCGGGGAGTCGCAAGAAGTTAGACCGCATGGCACCACCGCCAGCAGGGCAGCCGCCACACCGCACCGCGAGAAATGCTGTAGTTTGGTCATGGTGGAATGTCCGCCCGCAGGGGCGTGGCGTCAAACGCGCCGGATGCTGCTACCGCCAACGGTTTTGCAGCGTCGTGACGAGCATCGTCCACAATTTCAGCGGGGTGCTCAGCCGCTGCCGCCGGGTGAGCACGTCGAAGCGGCTGCGCTGGATTTTACGCAGCAGCCGCCAATAGATCTCGCGCATGATTTCGGCAGCTTGCATTGAGCGCCGGTCAGTCGCCGGAAGGTTAGCCGCGGCTTCGCGGAAATACGCCTCTGCGCGCTTCGCCTCGAAATCCATCAGCATCCGGAATCGTTTGTCATAGGTCCGCGCACGGAGGTCGGCGGCGGTGTAGCCGAAGCGGTCCATGTCCTCGGTCGGCAGGTAGATGCGCCCGCCGTTGTCGAGATCCACGCCTACGTCGCGGACGATGTTCGTGATTTGCAGCGCCAGGCCGAGATCGACCGCGTACTGGCGGCAGCGCTCGTCGCGGTAGCCGAAGATTTCGATGGAAACGAGGCCGACCACGCTGGCAACCCGGTAACAATAGGCGCGCAGTTGCTCGAAGGTCGCGTAGGTCCGGCTGGTCAGGTCCATTTCCACCCCGGCGATGATTTCCAGCAGGTGCGCGACGGGCAGCTGGTACCTGGCGATCAGGCCGTGCAGTTGATCGACGAGGCGCGGCCCCGCTGCCGGGTTGGACGCCGGGGCGGTTTGCAAGGCGGCGCGCCAAGCATCCAGGAACGACGATTTTTCCTCGGGCGGCAGCGTGTGGCTGTCCGCGATGTCGTCCACCAAGCGGCAAAACGTGTAAAAAACGTCCATGTCGCGGCGTTTGTCGGCGGGCAGGGAGAGAAACGCGAGCGCGAGGTTTGACTTGCCCGAGTAGTCGGCGGCTCTGGCGTGAGTCGGGTGCCACGCGCTTTTGTCCTCGGGTTCCGGGGCGTCGTCCATGCGGTACGGGGAGCGTTAAAAACGGATGAGATCGCCGTCGTCGGGGCGGTTGCGTTCGCACCGGCGGAACAGGCAAACCCAACTCGCCAGAAACCAACCGGCAAGTCCACCCCAGACTGACGGATAGAGCAAAAGGCTCCAGACCGCCGCGGGCCACGTCCACTGACCCAGCGCCGGGGACAGGAACGCGTTGGCGACCGCCAGACCCAGAAAATGCAGCGCAGCCACCAGGATCAGCCAGCCCGCGTGCCAACCGTATCGTCGCCAGAACCCCAAGGAGTCCAGCAACGCACGGCGCAGGGATTCGTTGTGAAAAACCAGCAAAGCCTGCGCGGCACAGAAGACGAACAGGATGACGACTAACGCCCAACGGGTCAAGTTGACGAGCGTGGTCGGCTGCCACTGGGCTGAGGCGTCGCGGAAGCTGGCCACGAACAGCGGCAAGTTGATCCCAAGCGCGCTGATCGCCAGCACCACGGCGGCCCACTTGAAAACGAACACGAACCGCCGCGCCGCGAAACGCCGCATCTCGTGGAAACCAAACCGCAGGCCGCGAATCCAGGCGAACGCCAGCAGGACCAGATAGATCTGCACGCCGACGCCCAGCAGATATTCGAAAAAGAAGCTCAGGGCATTGATCCCCTCCCCGGCGCGCAAGAGCGTTCTCTCTCCAAAGTAGGTATTCAGGCGCGGCAGGCCGCCGAACAAGACCGGCTTGGCCAGCGCCGCCATCGCACAGAGCAGAAACGCGCCGTGGATGAGCAAGCTGCCCAGGCGTCCCCAGCGCCGGAGCAGGCCCCTGTATACCGTGGCTTGATAGCCGCCCCAATTACATAAGAACAGGGCGGCCCCGAGAGCGGACAAGGGAAACGCGGACACCACGCAGTTGAAGATCGACGCCGTGCTCTCGGCGGCAGGCAGGGCGCTTGCCGCGAGCGTGTCGGGCAGTGCGGGCGGCTGCCAACCGGCCCAAGGCACGAGCGCGGGCGGCGCGTCGGGCACCACCCAAGCCTCGTAGCAGCGCACCCAGAGACTGAACAGCGCGTGCGCGCCACCGAACGCCGCCGGAATCAGCCAGAGTTGACGATAGCGCCGGACGCACCGGATACCGTCCCGCAAGCTCGCGCGGGCGGGATTGGCGGCCATCACCACGACGTAGCCGACGATGCTCCCCGCCAACAGTAGCAGGGCGCGGCGGGTCTCGGCGTTCATGCTCAACGACGCCCCGCCCCCCGGCCTCAGTTCACCAAGCCCCAGTGCGAATTGAAGGGATAGTACACGAACAAGCCTCGGCCCACGACGTTGCCCTTCGGCACGGTGCCCCAGTTACGGCTGGCAGAACTGTTGTAGCTGTTGTCACCCAAGGCGAAATAGCTGTCGGCAGGCAGTGTGAAGGTCTCGTCGGCGGCTGTGAGGTAGTGGAACCGCTGGAAGTTGGAGTATCCCCGGTAGCCGTCCTTGGCGGCCATCACCCGCTGGAACCCTTTTTCCGGTGCCTCGACGCCGTTGCGGAACAGGCGCGGGGCTTCGATACGCAACGTGTCGCCGCCAATCGCGGCGAGGCGCTTGATGTAAAACTCAGACTTCACGTTAGGGTCTTCCCGGCGAATGTCTTCCTCGATGCCGGCGATGTCCCTTGTGCTGAATACGAACACGTCCGCCCGCCGGGGCATCCGGAAATTGTACGTGAACTTGTCCACGAACACCTGATCCCCCGTGTCAACATACCCGTGGACAATGTGCTCGCCCGCCTTGTATTGCCGCCGAAAATTAACACCGAAACCGTCGGAGGTCACGGGATAGGACAGCACCTTGTCCGACGCGTGGACGAGGTAACTGCGCCCGCTACGGCAGAGAATCCGCGTGTAGTCCATGAACCCGAATCGCTTCTCGGGACGGAACCCGACGACTTGGTCGTCCACTTCCGACACGGCCTCGACGTAAGTGCGGCCCAGCCAGAGGGCCTGGAAGCCCTGCATCACAAAATTCGGCAGCGGCTTCTCCGCCGGGACCGGGTGGCCGGTGATGCCGTTGAGCGTCGGCTGCATCGAACCGGTGGGAATCTTGAACGGCTGGAGGAAATAGGCGCGCATGGCGATGGCCAGCACGAACGCGACCAGCAAAACCTCGCAATTTTCCCGCCAACCGGCGTCGGCGCGGGCGGGCTGCACGTGGCCAAACGCCTTGTCCAGGCTGTCCGACGCTTCCTTGATCGCGCGTTCGTCGCCTCCCTTGGCGGCGAGTTCGAGCTTGTTGATCTCCGTTTGCACGTCCGCAAGCGCCACGTCGCTCAGGATGTCCTTGCGCTTGTGCAACTCCTTGCGGGCGTGGGCGGCTAGCAGTTTGGCCTCTTTGACCGAGCGAGAAGAGAAAAACGGGATGGGCATGGGTGGAAAGTCGGAATTAGGAAGGCAGAACGCAGAAGTAAAATTCGGAGGATTAACTGGTTAAAGGTCAGATAGCATGGAGCACAAGAACTTGTTTCCGCGTTCCGCCTTGCCGCTTCCGACTTCGTCTTAGCCTGCTTTGAGCACTTCGATGAAAGCTTCCTGCGGAATGTTCACCTTGCCGATGCTTTTCATGCGCTTCTTACCTTCTTTCTGCTTTTCGAGGAGTTTGCGCTTGCGGCTGATGTCGCCGCCGTAGCACTTGGCCGTCACGTCCTTGCGCATCGCGCTGACGTTTTCGCGCGCCACGATCTTGCCGCCGATGGCCCCCTGGATCGACACCTGGTAGAGCTGCGTCGGGATGACTTCCTTGAGTTTCGCGGCGAGTTGCCGGGCGCGGCTCTCGGCCTTGTCGCGGTGCACGATGCTCGAAAACGCGTCCACCGGCTCGCCGTTGACCAGGATGTCCAGCTTGACCAAATTTCCCGCCCGGTAACCGTCGTGCTCGTAATCCATCGACCCGTAACCGCGCGTGACGCTCTTGATCTTGTCGTTGAAGTCCACCAGGATTTCGTTGAGGGGCATCCGCACGGTCATCATCACCCGGCGGCTGTCGAGCGTTTCCGTGTGCAGGAGTTCGCCGCGTTTGTCCATGACGATCTGCATCAGGTCGCCGATGTTCTCGTTCGGACACATCAGGAATGGCTTGACCACCGGCTCGCGTACCTCGCCCAGCACGCTCGGGTCGGGCAGTTGCACCGGGTTATCGACGTTGAGCAGTTCCCCATTGGTCTTGACGACTTCGTAGATCACGCTCGGGTACGTGGCGATGATGTCCATGTCGTACTCGCGCCGGAGCCGCTCCTGGATGATCTCCATGTGCAACAAGCCGAGGAAGCCGCAACGGAATCCGAAGCCCAGCGCCACGGAGCTTTCGGGCTGGAACACGAACGCCGCGTCGTTGAGCTGGAGCTTGCCCAGCGCGGTTTTGAGCTTCTCGAAGTCCGCCGTGTTGATGGGATAAATCCCGCTGAACACCATCGGATG
>CAXTBX010000047.1:6788-35730 GCA_964242205.1 uncultured Chthoniobacterales bacterium | reverse complement strand
GCCCTCGCCGCCGCGCGCGACGCCGACGAATCCGCCCGCGCCAGCCGCTTCTACTTCGAGCGCGACCGCCGCCACTTCGCCGCCGCGCGCGGCCTGCTCCGCCTCCTGCTCGCGCGTTATCTGCAAACGCCGCCCGCCGCCGTCCGTTTCGCCTATGGCGCGCGCGGCAAACCCTCCGTGGCCTCGCCCGCGACTTCCTTGCGCTTTAACCTGTCCCACTCGCACGGACGCGCCCTGTTCGCCTTCACGCTCGACCGCGAAATCGGCGTCGACGTGGAAGCCGGGGCGCGCCTCGGCGACGACTGGCCGGGCCTGGTGCGGCGCATCTTTTCCCCGCGCGAACAGGCGGAACTCGCCACCCTCCCGCCCTCCCTGCAACGCACGGCGTTCCTTAACGGTTGGACCCGCAAGGAAGCCTACCTCAAGGCCACCGGCCTGGGCATCGTGGACGGCCTGCAAACCATCGAGGTAACTTTGACCCCTGGCGCTCCCCCCACCCTCCTGGCGGCCCCGGCGGGCTTGGGCTGGACGGTCCACGACCTCCGCGCCGACGACGACCACGCCGCGGCCGTCATCATCGGCGGCGAGGCCGTCGTGGAGATCACTCATTTTGACTGCGCAACGCTTTTATCTGCCGGTACACGCCGTTAGGCGTCTGGCACGGCTTGGCGGCGCTTCAACTCGGTGCCAACGCAAAGCTCGCACACGCCAGAGAGCGTATCGACGTAACTATCGCAGGCCAGCACGGTCTCCGCGTCGGCGTGCGGGCACCGACACTCGGGTGAATAACTACGAAAAAGGATGACTCGTGAAAGCGGTTGTCGGGTGCGGAGCGCCGCCACGACCTCTTCAAGGCATCCGTCGCAGAACCAGAAAATCTCAGCATCGGGCGGGCGCTCCGCCCGATGACAACGCTGACAACGCAAGGTGCGACGGATGCTGTCTAGCTCACGCACATAAGGTTGCGTAGCGGGAAAATTCAGGCAATCGGCGAGCAATCTGGGCATGAGCCAACCCGTCTCGGTACTTAAACGCTCCAAGCGGGGCCGCACATCGACGCCTCGGGCAAAGAGGGCCACATGCAGCCGCTGGACGGAATGAATGTGCGCGATGACACGCTCGCCCGATGGCAGTTCATGGTCGCCAACACCGACATGGCGCAATTCAAGGCACAACTCCTCCAGCAACTCAGAAGCATCGGTTGAAGACGTTTGGAGCGAAGCAGTCACAGAATAGGATGAAGACACTCAACTATACTTTGTCACGTTTGCTGAGCGCCGAACGCACAGAGGTTACTCTCCCCCCACTGCTCTTTGCGGCTTTACGTGAGGCATTCCACCCGCCCGCTCACTTCCCCGTCAGCTTCCCCACCGCCGCCCGCGCGTCGATCAATCCAAAACCCACGTCCGGCGTGTACCCGTGCCCGCGCTGGTTCGCAAACGTCCCGCTGAGCTTGAGCTTCGTGCCGTCCGGCTGGAACACCGCCGCCGTCACCGTCGCCCCACCGAGCAAGTCCGCGCTGTTGCCCGCCGCGTTGATGTCCGCCCGGTCGCGGTCCAACCCGAACGCCAGTAAGCCCCCCACCGGGAACGTCCCCTTGGTAAACGTCAGCGTCAGCTTGGTGCCCGTGCCGTCGGCGGTCGCGCCTTCCGACACCGCCGCCAGCACGTCCGCCTTCGGCACGCCCACGGCCTGCCCGATGGTGAACGGATAACCCAGGTCCGCTGACAGGTCGAACACCTCGCCCGCCGGACTCACGTCGATGGTCACCTTGCGCAAAGTGCTTTCCGCCGGACCCGTGAAGTTCAACGTGAAAAACTTCTGGTCGAACGCCGAATTATTGCTGTCGTCGCCCCGCGCCGTCAGCGTCACCTGATACTGCCCGTCCGCGCTCGCCAGGCTCGCCACCGCGCTCGCCGGGTCGAGGTCGTGCTCCGCCGCCGTGGAGGTCATCAGGTCATGGATCGCTGCCGGGGTCAGCGACCCCTTGCCGCCGCCCGCCTGGAGCAGCAGCGCGGCCACCGCCGCCGCGTGCGGCGCGGCGGCGCTCGTGCCGAAGAAGTTCGGGTACCCGTCGCCGTCCGAATCCGTGTCGCTCAAATCGCCCGGCTGGAAGAACGTCGTGTCCACGCCGTCCACGGCGGCCATCGTCGGCTGCTGGCGCACCTCCGGCGTCGCCAGTCGGTTACCCTGCGCGTCAAAGTAAATGGTCACCGGCCCGAACGATTCGTAGGCCTCCGGCAGCTTAAGGTCGGCCACGTCATACGCCCCCACGCCCTCGGCGTGCCTCGCGCCCGGGTGGCCGAACAGCGTCGGTTGACCCGTGTGCAGGTACTTGCCGACCACCGTGCCGTTCGTCTCGGCGATGTAGCGCAGGCGGGTCGCCTCCTGGCTGCCCCCGGCGCGGCGGCTGATGACGAGCTGATAGGTCGTGTCCGAGCCGTCGCCGTTGAGCGGCAACGCAGCGAACTGGATCGGTTGGCCGGTGCCGAACGTGTTGTCGATGCCGCTCATGTCGGCCAGGTACCTGCCGTCCGCGTCGAACACCAGCAGGCAATAGCCCGTGCTCGGCGATCTGCCCATGAATGGATCATTCCACTGGAAATTGAGTTCGGCGTCGTCCTGCGAAACCGTCACCTTCTGTACGATTTGCGTGCCTTTGCCCGTGTCCGCGCCCTTGAAGTTGTGGAACCCCCCGGCGGTGAGCTGGCTGGGCACGCTGCTCAGCCGTACGTTGCCCAGCTTGCTCGCCACTCCCTCGGTGTACGAAACCCCATCGAACGTGCCTTCGTAGCTCAGGTCGCCGCTGTTCCCGGCGGCGGAAAAATACGCCGTGGGCCGCCCCGCCAGCGTCGTGCTCGTCGCCACGTCGTCCACGGCCTGCGCGACGATCCCGTCGGAGAAAAACGGTTCGTCGTCGAAGCCAATGTCGTCCACGATCACGTCGCAGTTCGCCGCCGGGTTGGTGCGCAACGAGCGGATGGCGGCGGCAAAATCCTCCTGCGTGTCGCCCACCGTGCGGAACGCCAGGTTCGCGCCCGGGGCCACGTCGTGGATGATCTGGAGCATCGCGCGGCCCTCGTCGGCGTTGCCGTAGTCGGGGTCGGTGCTGCCTTCCTCCAGTACCGTCACCGGCGTCGAGTAGCCGTCGGGGTTGCCGGGGCCGGGCAGGTCGCCCGAGAGCACGTCGTCGGTGGCGCGGGTGCGGATGGTCCCCCCGGCACTGCGGGCCGTGGCGACGTTGAAGGAGTCGGAGATCACGCCCACCGTGATGCCCTTGCCGATGTAGCCCAAGGCGTTGACGGCGGCGCTGTTCAGGGCGGTGGTCCCCTGGCTGGTCACGCGGCCTGCGCGCGGGCGGGGCCGGTGCGCGGCGACGACCGCATGGACACCGGGCAGCTTGGCGGCTTCCTCGGCGCGGTCGAGCGGCAGGTGGGCGATCAACGTACCGTCGCGCCCGTCGGCGCGCAGGGCGACGTGTTCGGCGGTCACGTCGGCCCCCAGCGCCACGAGACTGGACTTGACGCTTGCGGCGGACGCGCTGCCGTCCAGGCGTACGCGCACAATCACGCGCGACTCGTCGTCGGCCTGGAGGCGGCGCACGTTGCGGCCCAGTTGCGCCTTGAGCGTGGTCTTGCGCTCGGTCTTGGGCAAGGATTTGAGCGTGAGGTGCTGCTGGCGGCTCCATTGGACGAGCGGGTGCAGTTCGTGGCTCAAAGAGGCGGGCAGGCCGTCGTCGCTGGCCGCCGCGTCGGCGTCCTGGGCGGACACGGACCGAACGCACAGGAGGGTCAGGGCCGCCGAGCACACCAGCAAGCCAAGGCGGAGGGAAGAAGCGCGGAATGGTTTCACGAGGAGCAAAGTTCGGATCGGGACGAGCTTATCATGACAGCAAGACGGGAGCCAACCAGACGGCACGCGCCGCCTCAAGAAATCCTTTACACCTTAACCGCAGCTCTGGCAGACGGTTATGAGTTTTCGTCGTGGATTTTCGGACCTCGCTTAACGGAATTTTCACCAAAAGATTACAAAATTCCCCGTTGCGCGCACAACCGGTCGAACCGCCGCCGCACGAGCCGGGGGTCGAGCAAATCATAGTGGTTGGGCACGATGCGGCCCGGGTTCAACTCGGTCACACGTCGGAAGCTGGCCGCGAAGTGCCGGGGGACGCTGTTGAGGATGGGCGGCGGCTCGTGGGTGCGGAAAAAGTAGCTGGCAAACAGGTCGCCGCTGAACAGGAGATCGTGCCGCTCGCTGTAGAAGCCGCAGTGGCCCTCCGTGTGCCCGGGCAGGTGGACGACGCGCAAGCCGCCCCAGAACGGCAGCACGTCGCCGTCGGCGAAGACCCGGTCCACGGTGCCGACCCGCCGCCGCAGCACGGCGCGCCCGGCGGCTTCCATCCACCCGCACACGCGGCTCAAACCCGTGTAGGGATAGCTGCCCGCGACGTGCGCGCGTTCCAGCTCGTGCGCCCACACGGGCGCACCGGTGTGGGCGCGCAATGGCACGAGGTTTCCGACGTGGTCGAGGTGCCCATGGGTGAGAAGGATCGCACGCACTGCCGACGGCTCCAGATTCAACCGCCGCAACAATCGCCGCACGAGGAAAAACTCGCCCACGAACCCGGCGTCGATGAACACGGCGCTGCGCCCGTCGTCCTCGACGAGCAGGTGCGAGCAGCCCATCGCGTTGCGGATGGAGTGCAGGCCGGGCGGGACGTTTTTGCTCAACAGAGGCACGGCAGGACGGTACGGCGGCAGCCCCGCAAAGTACAGGCGCGGACCCATCGTTAAAAACGGGGCGGTCATCGAAAGATCAGCGGGCGCGGGGTCATGTCCCAACAGTGTTGCACGGGTTTCAAGGCTGTCTCCTGCATCTGCGTTATCTGCGTTATCTGCGTTATCTTTTTGGCATTTTTGACGATTTTATTTCGCCAAACTGGGCTTACCTTGTCGGGTGCCCCGCTACGTCCTGCTGCCCCTGCTGCTGTTGGCGAGTTTCACCCGTGCCGAAGCCTGCCAATACTGTCGGATGGCCGCAACCGACCCCGAGGCCGCGCGCATGGCCGCCAAGCTGCACGCCGGCGGCTTCCCGCTGGACGCGACCATCAACCAGTTCCAACCCGCCAATCCGTCGGCAGTGATGACGGCCCCGCCCGACCCCGGCAGCGTGACGACGAGCGCCGCCGATTTGCCCGTCCTGCCACGGACGCCGGCTCCCGTTTCGACGCCGGTGCCCGCCCGGACGGCGGGGACAGCCGTCGCCACCAAAGCCACTCCCAAGCCCGTCTCCTGGGCCGACGCCGGGCTGTTCGGCTTGCTGGCGGCGGGCGGCTGGTTTTACTGGCGCACGCGCCGGGAGGGTGCTCCCGTTGGCTAATGGCGTTTAACCTCGCCGTCCTCAACCTGGACGGACGCGATCCTGAACAGCATTTCCCCGGCGGCGCGGGCAGCCCCGACGCGCCCGGCGCGCCGCATCCGCCCGTCAATTTCCACGCCTACGCGGCGTGCACCGACGGCTCGTTCCACGCCCGGCTCGACCGCACGCTCGCCACGGGCCGCCCTGTCCTGCTGCTCCTGCGCAACAACCTCGGCGCGTGTCTGCGGGCATTGCGCCGTCTGCAGAAGGCCGGACGCACGGCGGTCGTCACGTTCAAGGAAGCCGGGGCGAGCCAGATCGCCGCGCGCCTGACGCGTCCGGCGGATCTACGCGCGCTCGGCGCGGTGCTGGCCGAAGCCGACGGCATCCTCGCGCCGACCTCGCCGCTGACCGATCTGCTCGACTACGCGCGCTCGGCGGCGGACCCGCGCGCGACGCTCCCAGCGGTGTTCATCCCGACGCCGTACCCGGTGGACGACCCGCGCTGGGATTTCGCCGTGCAGCCGGACAAGCGGCGCGGCGTGTTCATCGGTACGCGGGAGTTCGACGTGCCCGCGCGCCAGCACCTCGCGGCGCTGTACGCGGCGCGGCGGATTCACGGGCTGACGGGCGAGCCGGTCACGGTGCTGAACACGAACGGACGCCAGGGCCTGCGCAACCTCGCCGCGCTGGGATTCACAACCGGGGCGGACACGGCGTTGCGTGCCGTGCCCGGGCCGCTGCCCTACACGGAATACCTGCGCACGATGGCGCGGCACCGGCTGGTGTTTCAACTCGACCGGAGCGCCGTGCCGGGGCAGGTCGCGGGCGACGCGCTGCTTTGCCGAATTCCGTGCGTCGGCGGTGACGGGGCCATCGAGCGGCTGGTGTTCCCGGAGTTGGCGGGTCACGGGCGCGAGCCTGCCGCGTTGGTGGAGACGGCGGTGGCGTTGCTGCGAGACGCGGCGCGTTACGAGCGCGCGTGCCGCGACCTGCACACCGAAGCGCGGGCGGCGGTGTCGTTCCGGACGGTGGCCGGGCAGTTGGCGGAATTTTACGCGATGCTCGGTGCGGAGAAGAGGCTGTAGAAAAGGCGGAAGGCGGTTTGCAGGAGCGGATTCGGAGCTATGTTATCCCATGGCTGATTCCGATTGGGTCTTATACGTCAAACCCGGCTGCCCCTGGTGCACCGAGGCGGTCGATTATCTAGACGAGCGCGGTTTCAAATACCAGCAGGCCAACGTGCTGCGCGACGCCGCTGCCTTCCAGCGCATGAAAGACCTCTCCGGCCAGCGGCTCACCCCGACATTGTCCATCGACGACGGCGACCTGCTCCTGGCCGATTTCGACACGGGGCAATTAGAAAAATTCCTCCAGAAACATGATCTGAAACCCGGGTGACGTTGCCGGTCAGGACAGGGAAAGCGCATCTGAAAACTCCGTCATCCTGAGCGGGGTGCGGCACGAGCAGAGTCGGAAGCCAAGTCCGTGAGACAGACGCAGTCAGCCGAAGACGGGTGAAGCCAAAACCTCCCGGCCTGCGGCAGCGAAACGCTACCGTTGGATTAGCGGCTATCATCCTCGTTGTTCCTGAGCATCGGTTTGCCTGCTGCGAGCAGCCGCCCGATTTGCGTATGGTCGAGAACTTTGACCATCTCTGGCGGCGGCGAAACCGGTGGTCGTTGCCCTCGGGCAGCCCGACGTGTTTAGGCGTCAGCCGGGCACGCTTGGCCCGCAGGAAGCTGCCAAGTACATTCTGGTTCGGGGTGCTCACCGTTCTATCCTAATGCCCTGAGTATCAACGAACAAATATCTCGGTGTGTTCATGACGAATGACGAATGACGAAGGCGGCAGGATGCGTAGACGGCGGCTGGCTGCCGCTGGCTTCGTCGTCCGTCATTCGTCATTCCCGACTCGTTACACCGCAAAACATCCTCGGCATTGTGCTGCGGGAAGTGAGGACGACTCGTCGGCGGCCTAGGCGGCTTTCCCGCAGGGTTGGTTCACGCAATGGCTGGTCGGCCTGACCGTCGCGCCGGTCATGGTTTGGTCGAGGATGGGACCGGGTGGATGGGTATCCACGAACCTCCTTCATGGCATCTCGTTCTCCTCTGCCCGTCCGGCCCGCTAAGCACCCGGACTTTATCTACTACGAAAAGGAACCACTCAACGGCGCTCCCCCGCCCTTTTTAGCGCGCGGCGAGTTCATCACGCCCTTGGACCTGTTTTACATCCGTTGCCACGGCAACATTCCCGAACTGGACGCCGCCCGCTACCGTCTGCGCGTGCAGGGCCTCGTCGCTGCGCCATTGGAGTTGAGCCTGGAAGCCTTGCGCCGTGACTTCCCGGCCCACCGGGTGGCGGTCACGCTCCAGTGCGCAGGCAACCGGCGCGATGAACTCAAGCAGGTCAAAGACATCCCGGGCGAGGCCCCGTGGGCGGGCAACGCCATTTCGCACGGAGTTTGGACCGGCGTGCGCTTGGCCGACGTGTTGGCGAAAGCGGGGGCGGATCGGAACCGGGCAAAGTTTGTGGAGTTCATCGGCCACGACAAAGCGGAGAAAAAGGATCACCCGTCCTTTGGCGGCTCGGTGCCGCTCTCGAAAGCGCTCGCGCCTGAAACACTGCTGGCTTACGAACTGGACGGCGAGCCGCTGCCGGTCGTGCACGGCTTTCCGGTGCGGGTCGTCGTGCCGGGCTACTTGGGCGCACGCTCGGTCAAGTGGCTGCGCGAGGTCAACGTGCTCGCTCACCCTTCGGATAACCTCTTCCAAGCCGAGGAGTACCACCTGCACCCGGCCAGCGCCAGCAAGGAGCACCACGACGCCAAGACAGCGCTGCCGATGGGTGAGATGCCCGTGACCAGCTACATCTGCCGGGTGTACCGTGGACATCCGGGCGGGGGCGACCCGATGGTCGTGGAAGGCTACGCCTACGTGGGCGCGGGGCACGAGATCCAGCGCGTCGAGATCAGCGAGGATGAAGGCGAAAACTGGATACAGGCCGAGTTGCTACCCGTGCCGCACGAAGGCTTGCAGGCGCAGGATGAGGAGGGCGGACATTGGAGCTGGCGGTTCTGGCGCGCGGAGTTGATGGCGGCCGAGCGCGCACCGGTCCAGCTCATCGTGCGCGCTTGGGACACGGGGGCCAACACGCAACCCTCCCGACCCGCAGACGTGTGGAATTTCAAGGGCTATGGCAACAACGCCGCGCACCGCCTCGTCTCCGTGCGTGCTGGTTAGAGCACAATCAGCCGGTCTCTGACCGTCGTGCGCCCGGCCCCAAGACGGGATGGAAGTGGACCATCAACTGCCGTCGCGGCGTGCACTCAGATTTTCACGGGCGATCAACTCCCGGCGCATCTGGCAAAGCTGATACCGGCCGCGCAGCCGCGCGAACAGTTCCATCGGCTGGAAGGGTTTGAGCAAGAAATCGGCCGCGCCGGCTTCCAGAATCTGCAGCAAGGTCGGCAGCCGGCCTCGGCGCTCAACAGAAAACCGGCACAGCCGCCGTGCGCGCCGAGGCCCGCAGGCGGCGTGTCAATTCGATGCCGTTGACATGGCACCCGGAGGTTGCCATCCACCCTGCCATTTACGCCCTGCCACTTGCCGACAGCGCGCCACCAAAGTTTCCACCTCGCTCCTCCGCCTCGAATGCGGCCTGCTGGTGGGCCGCGATGGCCTGGCAGTTGCGGTACATCATCACCCCGAGGCCGGTCAGCAACCCGACCACCATGAAAAGCATCATTCCGATGCTGATGCCGTAACCCAGCCCGATGTTGTTCACCACGCGCGAGCCGTTCGCACCGTCGCCCATGCCGACCGCCTGTTTGCAGCCTTCGCAAGCCCACGCAGCGCGGTGTACGAAAAACACCGCCGCCGCAAGCATCAGCGCAGCGCGCCCACGGAAAATCGTTCGCGCGTTCGTCATCACCGTTCTTTTTCGCACAACAACGCACCACTCACAACTACATCCTTCCGCCTCCCCTCACGTCCCCGTTTTTAACGTCTCCTTCGCCTTCGACGCATTCGCCGGAGCATCCGGTTCCTCGCGCAGCAGGTTGCCTACCGCCGTCAGCACCTGCTGGACGACCTCCGGATTCGTGCTGTCAAAGTACGCGCGCACGACCCCGTGCCGATCCACCAGCGCGATCTTCTCGCTGTGGATGAAGTCCCCCTCGTCGGATTTCCGCTCGGGGTTATGCTGATTATCGACCGTTGGCAGCATGAATGCGTGCCGCGCCAGATCATAAATCTTCGGCTGATCGCCGGTCAGGAAAAACCACCGGTCCGCCGGGGCATGGAACCGGGCCGCGTACTTGCGCAGCACCTCGGGCGTATCCATCTCCGGCGCGACCGAAAACGACACCAGCCGCACGTCGGCGTGATCGCGCGCGAGCGCCTGCTGGAGCAGTTCCATCTTGCCGTTCATCACGAGGCAGGGCCCCGGGCAGGCCGTGAAGAAAAAATCCGCCAGCCACACCTTGCCCGCCAGCGACCCGGAATCGAACGGCTGCCCTGTGCGCTCGGTCAGCGTGAACGGAGGCACCTGATTAAAGCGGTCCAACGTTGTGTAGCTGCGCCGCTCTTGCCCGCGCCACTGTTGGCGCACGAACGAAACGAGTATCCCCGCAACCACCAAGCCCAGCGCCGACCACACCACCCATTGCAGCGTCCGGCTGACGGGTACCGTGGGCGGCGGTGTGACGACGGGTGTATCGGTGGGCGGCATCTCGCAACAAACTCAACGGTAGAAGTACGGCAGGATGTACATCACCGCGAACAACCCGACCCACACGATATCGACAAAATGCCAATACAGCGAAACGCAAGTCAGAAAGTCGTGCCGGTGCGGCGTGAACTTCCCCGCCGCCGACATCAGGGTGGTCACGGCCAGGAAAAATACCCCGATGGAAACGTGCAGGCCGTGAAAACCGGTCAACGTGAAGAAACTTGAATTGTACGTCGTGCTCGGGCCATGCGCCTGGTTGAACCAGATATTCTCGTGAAAGAGGTGCGTCCACTCGACGGCCTGCACGCTCACGAAGATCGCGCCCAATAAGGTGGTCAGTGCCAGCCAACCGGTGATCGACTTGCCCTTAAGCAAGCCCTTCTCTCCGATGTAGAGCGTGCCGCTGCTCGCAAACAGGAACAGCGTGTTGATGCCCGTCATCAACAGCGGCCAGGTGAAGCCTTCCGCCTTCAGCGGGCTCGGCAGGTACCCGCTCCCGCGGCTGATCCACAGGATCAGGTAAGCGCTGATCAGCCCTCCGAACAGCATCGCTTCCGAGGCAAGGAAGGTCATCATCCCGAATTTAGTCAGGTTGACCGGTTGCGGATGGTGGGGATCGGCGGAAACGGCGGCGCTCATAGGAATAGACGGTTAGGAAAGCGGGCTGAAAAGCAACACAACGGCGGGCGGCGGCGGCGGATACACGACCCCGCCGTCCTGGATCGTCCGGTGGCGCATCCACAACAGGATCAGCGCGCACAACCCGCAGGCGAACACCACCAGGGCAAGCAACAGCCAGCGGTTCGCGCGGCGGATGGCAGGATCAACGGTCATCGCGGGTCAAAAAAAGTTCAGCGCGGCAGCGTCCCGGCAGCCGCGGCAGCCACAACGGGCGGCAGTTTATCCAAGGCCAGCAGCGCAAGCAAGAGTGGCAGATAGATAATCGACGCAAAAAAGAGCTGCCGCGCACGCGGACGCCCCGGTGCGAGCTGCATCCGCACCGCACCCGCCACCATCCCTGCCCCCAGCACGAACGCGCCGAAGAAATACCACTTCCCGGCCATGCCGAGCAGCGCGGGCGTCAGGCTGACCAGCAGCAACGCGAACGAATAATTGACCGCCTGCCGCCCGGTGGCGAACCCGGTTTCGTCCACGTTGGTGAGCATCACGAAACCGCCCCGCGCGTAGTCCTCGCGGTACATCCACGCAATCGCCAGGAAGTGCGGCAGCTGCCAGCAGAATAGGATAGCGAACAGCGCCCAAGCCTCCGTGCCCAAGCTGCCGCGCGCCGCCGCCCAGCCGATCATCGGCGGCAACGCACCCGGCACCGCTCCGACCAGCGTGTTCAAACTCGTCCGACGCTTGAGCGGCGTGTACACGAACACGTAGCTGCCCAGCGTCAGCGCCGCCAGCACGCTGCTCAGCGGATTGGTAAAATAAAACAGCCACAGCAAACCCGTCGCCGCCAGGCCGCTGCCGATGAGCAGCGCCGTGTCGGGTTTCATCCGGCCCGAGGGTAGCGGACGATCCTGCGTGCGGTGCATGAGCGCGTCGGCGTCGCGTTCGCTCAACTCATTGAGCGCCGCCGCGCCCGCCGCGACCAGCGCCGTGCCGAACAACGCATTAAACAGGCGCGCATAGTCCATCGCGCCGTTCCAGGCCATGTAAAAGCCGGCCAGCGTCGTCGTAAGTACCAGCGTCGTTAGCCGCGCCTTGACCAACTCGCACACGTCCGCGAACCGGTTCGGCACGGCAACAGCGGCCCCGGCGGTCGGATCGGTGTCGGTATGCGCGGGCATGGGGGCAGCTTCAAAGGTAAGCCGTCCGGGCGTTTCAAGCAAAGTGGCCGGTTTCATTTTAGGCAACGGCCTCTAAGGGTTGCAGAACCACGTCCGTCTGGAGCCGCGCTTCCGCAGCCCGTGCCGCTGCTCCGATCCAGCGTCGCAGCGCCGCGTAGCTAAGTACGCTCCACACAAACAGTGTCGCGCCGACCGCCACGTGCGCTGTGGCGATATCCGCCGCCTTGTTTGTCCAGATCGTGTAAACACCCAGGGTGATCTGCATGGCCACCAGCGCGACGCCCGCCGAGACCAGCCAGCGCAGCCCGTCCGGCAACACGTCCCGCCGCCGCCACGCCCCGGTCGCTGCTGCCACCACCGATCCGAGGATCAACACGGCGTTTAGCCGATGGGTCATCTGCAAGTGAATCTGTGCCAGTGTCGTCGGCGGCTGGTGCAAGACCTCCGTTCGTTGCGTGTTCACTGCGGGCAGATCTGCCTTGCGAACCTGCGGCCACCAGTGACCGTAAGCCTTTGGAAAATCGGGGATCGATAACCCGGCGTGCGCGTGGCGCATTGTCGCTCCCAACGCGAGTTGCACGTAGATCAGAATCGCCACCGTCAGGAGCTTGCGCGTCAACCCCCGCAACGCCGCCGGATCGGTTAGCCTCCGGCCATCCGCCGCGCCAGCCGAGAACCACCAGCGCGAGGTTGCAAGCGCAGTCACGCTCACAACTGCCAGAAACGCCTGCGCCACGCACCCATGAAATACGCCGACCCAGTCCGCCCGGTACACGACGCGTAGGCCGCCCAAGATACCTTGCGCCACCACTAATCCCAGCGCCGCGTAGCCCAGGTTCCTCACCCACCCGCGCCGCTCGGTCCGCCCTAGCCACACGGCCAGCACGATGACGAAAACTCCCTCCGCCGACGCCGCCAGCCGGTGCGTGTGCTCTAACAACACCGCGCCCACCCAGCGCGACACCGGGAACGCGAACATATTGTAGCCGTAAGAATTCGGCCAATCGGGCACCGCCAGACCCGCGTTCTTGCTGGTCACCATCCCGCCGCTGCAAATCAGCAGCACGATGCTGGCCGCCACGAACGTCGCGTAAAGGTTCAGCGCGAGCGAGTAGCCTTTGGGCTGCCCGCTCTTACCGTTTACCTCGCCGCGTCGTTCATCGTACATTTCAAAGTCTGCTTCCGGCTCCGCTCTTCCGCCTTTGCTAGTGCGCCACGCCGATGTGGCCCACGCCCTTCATCGGCATGTTCTGCGGCAGGTAATCCTGCTCCATGCCGGGGATGCTGTACTCATACGGGCCGTGGTACACGCGCGGGGTCGTTTCGAAATTCCCGTGCAACGTCACCGGACTGGGCAGCGTCCATTCCAGCGTGTTCGCCAGCCAGGGATTATCCGGGGCTTTCTCGCCGTACTTCATGCTCCAGAAAAAGTTGTACCAGAACACCAGGAACGACGCACCGAGACCGAACGCGCTGATCGAGATGAACTGCTGCAACGGCTGCAAATTACGCAGGTGTTCGTACTGCGTCGGGTCCGCGATGCGGCGCATCATGCCTGCCAAGCCCATCGTGTGCATTGGGAAGAACGTCAGGTTGAAGAAGATCATCATCAGCCAGAAATTCCACATGCCGAGCTTCTCGCTCATCATCCGCCCGAACATCTTCGGGAACCAGAAATAGATCGCCGCCTGCAAGGCGAACAAACTGCCGCCGAATAGCACGTAGTGGAAGTGCGCCACGATGAAGTACGTGTGATGAATGAACAAGTCCACCGGCGTCGAGGCCATGAAGATGCCCGACAACCCGCCGATCACGAACATGCTCACGAACGCTAGGCAGAAGCACATCGACGTGGTGAACCGGATCGACCCCTTCCAGATCGTGCCCATCCAGTTGAACACCTTGATGGCCGACGGCACCGCGATGACCATCGTGGACAGCGAGAACGCCGCCGACATAACCAGGTTCATGCCCGAGACGAACATGTGGTGACCCCACACGATGAAGCCCAGGAACCCAATGGCGATGATCGAAAAAACCATCGCGCGGTAGCCGAAGATTGGCTTGCGGGCGAATGTCGGCATGATCTCGGAAACGAGGCCCATCGCGGGCAGGATCATGATGTAAACCTCCGGGTGGCCGAAGAACCAGAACAGGTGTTGGTACAACAACGGATCGCCGCCCGTGCCATTTTGGCCCGAGAAAAAGGTCGTCCCCATGTTGAGGTCGAGCAGCAGCATCGCGCCCGCCGCGCCCAGCACCGGCACCGCCAGCAGGAGCAGGATGCTGGTGATAAAGAGCGACCACACCGTCAGCGGCAGCCGGAACATCGTCATGCCCGGGCAGCGCATGTTCACAATCGTCGTGATGTAGTTGAACGCGCCCGCGATGGACGCCAGACCGTTGATAAAGATCGCCAACGCCCAACACGATTGGCCCCATTGCGTGCCGTTGTAGGCCGCCGTGGTGCTCAGCGGGGCGTAACTCGTCCAACCGCTCGCCGCCGCGCCGCCCTCGCCCCAGAACCCGGCCAGCAGGATGAAGCCCGAGACGAAAAACAGCCAGAAACTCAGTTCATTGTAGAACGGGAACGCCATGTCGGGCGCGCCGATTTTGAGCGGGATCAGAAAATTGCCGAACACGCCGATGAGCAGCGGCATGATGACGAAGAACACCATGATCGTCGCGTGCATCGTCACAAGCATGTTGTAACCGCCGGGCAGGAACGCGCCGGTGGTCGCATCGACGATGTTGTGCGGCAAAAATTTGCCGATCAGCGGGAACGGTTTGCCCGGGAACGCCAGTTGCCAGCGCACACCCATCGCCAACAGGCCCGAAATGGCCCCGAAGAAAAACGACGCGAAGAGGTACTGCTTGCCGATCATCTTGTGATCGTGCGACCACACGTAGGTGCGGAAAAACCCGTGGTGCGGGTGGTGGTCGTCGTGCCCGTGACCGTCCCCGTGGACGGCGTGCCCCTGCTCGGTCTGCGCGGGCGTTGTTGTGATTTGAGGATCAGCCATGGAAGGTGATTTTTCGGATGGGAAAATGGTGCGAAGGAAGTTACGCCCCGGAGCGGTTCACGGGTTCACTTTTGTCAGCGCGACCGGCGTGGAATCAGCCGGGACGACAGGCGCAGTGTCGGCGGTCTTTTCGTCGGCGGTGTCCGACGCTTCCGGTCGGTTATGCGCCTTGTCGTAGGTCTTCTTGGCGGCGCGGCTGCTCTTCTTGACCAGGGCGTCGTACTCCTCCTGCGAAACCACGTCCACCTTGGCCTGCATGTTGTAATGGCCGCTGCCGCAAAGCTGGTTGCACGCGAGCGCATAGTGACCGGTCTTTTCCGGCGTGAACCATACCCACGAGATCAACCTGCCCGGCACGATGTCTTGGTACATGCGGAACTCCGGCACGTAGAACGCGTGGATCACATCCTGCGAGCGCAGCAGCACGTTGACCGGGCGGTTCACGGGCAGCGTCAGCAAGTTCTCAGATTGGTAGTCGTCGCGCCCGGAGGGGTCCTCTTCCTTCGGGTTGACGCCGAAGTTGTTCGTACCCTTCTCCATCCAGAGCTGGTCATACTTCGCCAGCGTGTCGTCGGAGCCCGGGTTGCGGACGTGGAACCCGAATTGATAGGCCACGATGTCCAGGCTCAGCGCGTTCTTCGGCGCCGCACCGCGCAATTCAAACCACAGCTTGTCGCTCGAAACGGCCAGCGCGATGAAGACAACCGCTGGAATAGTCGTCCAGATAATTTCCAGCGTGTTGTTGCCGTGGCTGTACACCGCCTTGACGCCCTTGCGATGCCGATATTTGACGATAAAATAAATGTAAACCGCCTGCGTCAGGATGAACACCGCCAGGGTCAACCAAAAGATGATCCACAGCAGGTTATCGATGCGGTGCCCATGCTTGGTGACGGCTTCCGGGAACCACCAGACATCATGCTGCCGCAGTTCCGCGTGAACGGTCCCGGCAAACATCATTCCTACCAGGAGAAGCAGGGTAGGGACGGCTCTCCGAGCCATCCGTCGAAGCGCGCTGAAAAAAGAGAAGGTCATGGCAGGCAGGCGACCGGGCCAGGACGCGTGCCGCGGAGCGAAATTGGACATGGCAATGGTCGTGGAAAAACTCGGTTTTGTCAAGGTGCCGGGGACGGTGCTGGAGTGGCGGGACCCTGACCTAGCGGAGCCGCCGCAGGCTTGGCCGCGCCCTCGGCGCTGTTGGGGGGATTTGCCCCGGCGGGCGCACTCCCGGCGGTGGGTGCGGCGGGTGCTCCGCCGTCGATCGGACCGGCGGGAATCGCCAGCAATTCGGCCTCGGTCCACGGGTCGTTGTGGTCGGGGGTCAATTTACGGGCCGCCGTCATTTGTTCTTCGCTGATCGGTCCGGCACTGTTGCCGCCCAGCTTGGTACGCACATATGTAAGCACTTGCGCGATCTGCTTATCGGTCAGCGTCACGTTCCACGCGGGCATCGCGTTGTTGTACACGCCGCCTTTGACGTGGATCGTCCCCTGGATGCCGTGCAACAGGATTTGCTGCAACCGCTTGGGCGCATCACCGATCACCCATTCCGAGGCGACCAGCGGCGGAAACTGACCCGCCACGCCCAGGCCGCTCGACTGGTGGCATTGCACGCAGTTGACCGTGAAAATCTTCTGACCGGCGGCGGCCATCGCCTCGGGCGATTTGGGATCGACGGGCGGGCCGCTGGCAATCGGCTTGTAGTTGGCTTCCTCGATGAATACGTCGCCCTGCAACCCGCCGCTGTTGGCACCCATATAATACCCGCCCCAGAGCAGCAGCAACCCGGCCCCGACGGTCCACCATGGGATAGGCTGGAACTCGCTCGCCTTCTTCGGCGCGGACGTGGTGGGCGTGGCAGCCCCGGGCGCGTGGAGATCGTGCAGATCCCAGTTCTCGCCGGCGGTGCGGTATTCGTTGAAAAACTCGTCGTCCTCTTCCGGCGCGAGGTCGCGGTGCGGATCGGTCTGGTGGACGTTCTGCTCGTAAGGCGATTCGAACTGGTCCGCCGGGGCGATGGGGTCAGTGTTGGGCAGGTGCTTGCTGGACTGCGGTGGCAGTACGTCGCGCGGCGTGGCGGCCTGCGGATTGTCCGCGCGCCCTTCGGGCGTGGCAGGGTTGTTCGGCGTGTCAGCCATAAAATTTGTTTGAAAATTCAGTCTTTTAGCAAAAGGACAACGCTGGTTCCGCTTTCATCTTTTTGCCTACTACCTTTTCCACTACGGCGCATCGGCAGGCTTCTCCTCCGGGGCTTCGGCCAGTTTGTAAGACGAACGTTTCAGTGAAAGCAGGTAAGCCGCCAGCGCCTTGGCTTCGGAGCCGGGCACGACCTCTTCCTCGTGCGCCTTGGGCACGTCGCCACTCTGGACCGCGATGGCCTCCACCGACGGCTGGCCGACGATCTTGCGGCGGCTGAACAGGAAGCGCAACGGCGGGCAATTCGTCCCGGGCGACACCGTTTCCGGCTCGTAAAAGTGCGTGTAGAGCCAGTCCGACTTATCGCGGCGGCTACCGACGTTGGCCAGGTCCGGCCCCATGCGCGATGCGCCGAAGTACGCCGCCCGGTCGCGCAGGTAATCGCGCGCCACGGTTCGGCGCTCGCCCCACCCACGGTCGATGTCCGCGCCGGACACCCGCGAGCGTACCTGCTGGCTATGGCAGTACACGCAGCCGTTGGCAGCGTACACTTGACGGCCCTGCTCGGCCAGGCCCGAGAACGCGGCGGGCGTCTGGTCCTGAGTTACGTCGTCCACGTCGGGCAGCAGCCGCCCCATCTGTACGTAGGGTGCCACCACCAGCAGCAGCCAACTGGTCAGGAAAATGCCCAGCAGCCCGAGGAAAATGGATTTTGAACGGTTCATTTGGCGGTCACGGCGGGAGCAGCGGCGGAAAGATCGTTGGGCGTGGGCGCGGCGGTCGTCTGCGCGGCGTACCGGTCGGGCGAGAGCGCTTCACCGAGGACGTGCAGCGGCTTGAGCAGCGTCGGCTGGCCGATGCGTGCCACCAGCAAGGCGAACGACGCCAGCAGGCAGACGTGGCCAACCGTCACCAACACCGCGCCGACGAGCTGCATGAACAGGAACGGCTTGATAAAGCTCAACAGCACCAGATTAGGCACCTTCGGGTCGTCTAAACCGAGGCCCTGGATGATGCCGCCCAGCCCGAGCGACACCGTCGCCAGCCCGAAGCCGACGATGCAGTACCAGAAATGCGCGCGGATGAGCGCAGGCGACTCCCACTCCAGCCCGAGCAGACGCGAAGTGATGTAATAAATGGCCCCGAACAGGGTCAGCGTTACGAAGCCGTACATCACCAACTGGCCCGCCGCATCGCCCAGGATCGTGAAGTGCAGCGCGCTCTGGATGCCCCGGAAACTGGTCAGCGCGGCGACGATGCCCGCCGCCAGGAAGCACCACACGCCGATCACCGCGAACCGGATCGAAGGCACGTGCCGCAACGCCCGATAGCGGCCATTGAGCGTGTTGCGGAAGGTCGCTAAAATGGAAAACAGCGGCACTAAGGTCAGGATGCTCGCGGCGATGGCCAGCGAAGTCATCCACGTCGGCAGCGGTCCGCCGATCAGCCCGTAGGCCCCGCTCAAACCGGCGAATAGCAGCCAAGTCCAAAACCCGAGCTTGGCAAAGCGGTAATTGGCGATGGGTTCACCCAGCACCTTCGGCACGATGTAGTATGCCAGCGCGAGGCCGAGCGGCACGAAGAACATCGACACCAGACTGTGGGCGTACCATGCGGCGATCACCGCCTGCGCCGGGGCCTGCATCGGGACGAAGAACACGAGCAAATTGGCCGTGGCGTAGCTCCACGGAAAGAACAGGAACGCCGCCAGTACGTACCATTGCGAGATGTACGCCTCGCCGTGCCGCCGGTTGCGGAACGCCATGACGACCCACAATGCGATGAACACGAACGCCGTGAAAATCAACGACGACGCATAGCGCGGGAACTCCAGCGACAGGTACGACGTGCCGTGCCCGTAGAGGATGCCGAACACGCCGAGCGCCACGCCCAGGTTCCACACCGCCCAGGCGGCTTCCAGCACGCCACCGTGGCGGAACGGCGTCCGGCAGAGCCGTGCCATCAGCCAGAGCGACGCGCCGATCCCGGCGGTCCCGGCCCAGCCGTAAACGAGTGCGTTGCCTGCCGCCGGATGCAGCCGCCCGATGGTCAGGAAGCCGTACTCGGTCAGGAAAGACGGAAAATTGAGCTTGAACGAATCCAGGATGGCCAGTGCCGAGGCCAGCAGCAGCCAGTGGAGCGCCGCGCCGAAAAACAGCAGCACGGGTGTGCGGACCGAGGTATCGAGTGCGGTGCGCTCGGCGTCGATCTCGTCCTTGTGGACGGGGCGGTTCTCGACCAGCGCGCTGTCATCACCCGTTGCGTAGGCTGCGGCGGCGGAAGGGATGGGGCTGGGGTCCACCGTGGAAATTGGGACGGAACTCATGTCGTCAAAAAAGGATGGCCGTTGGGAGAGAGGTCAAGGCGTGCCGGTCGGACTGGTGCCGGGGCCAGTCGGGCTGGGCGTCGAGTCGCCGCTGGCGGCGGGCGTGGGTTGCATAGCCGGGCTGGGCGCGGTTTCCGGCGTCGAGGCGGCAGCGGGCAACGGCGCGGCAGGGGTCGCAGTCGGCGCGGGAGGCTGAACGGCGGTGCCGGGGACCGGCGGAGTGCCGGGGTTATGGGCGTTGTTCGCAGGCGGAGTGAAAGCCGAAGGCGCGGTAGCCGCCGGGGCGGGCGTCGGCGTGGCGGGCGCGGCGGTGGGCGTCGGCACGGGCGGAGCCGGGGTCGCGGCGGGCGGCGTGTTGGCTGGCACGGGGCTGGCGGCGGCAGCACCCGGGGCAGCCGTGGGCGCGGGCGAGCCGCTGAGCGTCGGGTTGGAAGCGGGCGGGTTCACCGCGCCGTTGCCCGGCGCGGACGTGCCGCCGCCCTTGTCGGGCGAGGTCGGCGCGGCGGCGGGCTGCGGCGGCGATTGCGTCAGCGGATAGGCTGCGTGCGGCTGGATCTGCTTCAGCTCCGCGATGGTCAGCGTCACGGCTTGGTCAATCGGCACACGCGCCACCCCCTTGGCCTTGTCCTGCCAGGTCGGCGCGTCGTAGAGCAATTTATGATCTTCCGTCTGCCGGTCAGCCAGTGTCTTGCGGCGAAAATCGGCGCGCTTGGCTTCGGCATCCTGGAAATCGCCGACGCCCCTGCCGATAAAGAACCAGGTCAACAAACCTGCCGCCAACAAGAGCAGGGCAAACCCCATCCCCGCCCAAAACAGGCTCCAACCCGACGCGCGCGCCGGGGCGTGCGCGGTCGTTGCAGTATGTTCGTCGGGGGCGGTGACGGGCGAGGCGGCCATGATCGGTGTGAAAAAAGGAAAAGGTTACTCCAAATGGAAACACGTCGGGTCAGTTCACGAGCCGCAACGATTCGGGCAGGCGCGGGTCACGCACGGCATAAAGCGAGTTTTTGCCCAGCGTCCGCAGGAACAGGATCGCCAGCGGCGCGCCGATGGTCGCCAGCGCGGCCAGATCGACGATCATGGTCAGCGGGCGGACGCCTTTCTCGTTCAGGAACGGATTGACAATGATGTACAGGTCCGCCGCGTGCATGAGCAACACCCAGCAGGCGATCAGCGCGAGGCGCTTCGTATTCGTTTTGGCCGCGCGCGGCAGGAGCAGAGCGAACGTCACGAAAAAGTGCCCGATCACCTGAAACGCGATGGTCATGAAATTCCAGCTTTCGGTGTTACGCACCAGGAAGAACTCGGTTTCCTCGGGGATGTTCGCGTACCAGATCAGGAAGAACTGGTCGAACGCGATGTAAGCCCAGAACACCGTGAACGAGAGCAACAGCTTGCCCATGATGTGAAAATGCTCCGTGCTGACGATGCCTTCCAGATACCCGGCGTTGCGTAGCGCGTAGGTGATCAAAATCAGCACCGCCATGCTGCTCCAGGCCGACCCGGCGAAGATGTACACGCCCCACATGGTCGAATACCAATGGTAAGAGATGCTCATCACCCAGTCGATGCCGCCGAACGTCACGAACACACCGAAAAACGCCAGAGAGGCGAACGTCAGCGCCCGGCTCTTGGTCGTGTAACCGGGGTCGCCGTTGATGTCCTGCTTGGTGCTCCAGCGCCGCAGCAGGTAACTGACCGTGAAGAAAAACGCGAAATAAACCACCGTGCGAATCGCCCAGAACTGCGGGTTGAGCAGGCTGCGCTTGCCATCGAGGATCGGGTCCTTGCCGACAGGGATGTTCATCCACTCATAAATAGAGTGCGCGCCGACCGCCAACGGGATGAACGCCAGCCACAGCCAGCGGAACGACCCAGCCATCGTTTCCATGATCCGCCGCACGACGACGCTCCATTCGGCGTCCACCGCGAAGTGCAGCAAATTCCAGAACAGCGCTCCGGCGGAGATCGTGAAAAAGAACATGAAGGCGAACAACCACGAAAACAGGAACGTCCGCCAACTGATGAAAGCGGTGATCCCGCACACCGCTGCCCCGGCAACGGCGGCCACCAGCAGACCGAAGAAAACCGGTCCGAGGTTGGTGTAGCGGAAAAATTCCGCCTTGGGCGGGGCAGCGTGGGCGTCGTGGGCGCTCATGGAAAGTCGGAAGTGAGAAAACGGAACGGGGAAACGGGATTGGTCTAGCTGCTCTTCGCGGCGGGAGCGGTCTCGGCGGCCGGGGTCGCGGCGGGCGCGGGCGGCGTGTCGAGTACGGCTCTCTGCTCGGCGGTCAACTCCTCGGGCTTGACGTTCTGCGAGCGTTGCAACGCGCGGATGTAACAGACGATGGCCCAGCGGTCGCGGACGGCGATGTTCGCACCGTAGCCGTTCATCGAATTATGGCCGTTGGTGATCGTGTAATAGATCTCGCCGTCCGCCATCTTGAGGTACTTCGGATCGTGGTAATTGGCGATGTTGGCCAGCCCGTACTTGCTCGTCACGCCGTTGCCGCCGCCCGCGCCACCGTGGCACACCTGGCAATTGATCTGGAACCGTTGCTGTCCGCGCACCAGCAATTCGGGCGTCACTTCCAGCGGGATGCCCGTCCCCCACTGGTCGCCGATCATGCCGGTGCTGTAATAATCCGGCCCATGGGAAAAGCTCAGCCGGTCGATCTCGGTCAGCGGCTTGGCGGCGGCGGTGTTAGCCACCTGCGAGGCAGCCGTCACGCCGTGTTCCTTCGGCGCTCCGTAGCCGATGGGCACGGTGCCCTCGACCGGGCGGCGTCCGCTCACCCCGTCCGCGAAGAACAGCGTGGGCGACTGCGCCTTGAGCTTGGACTGGCGCACCATGTCCGGGAAAAACTCCAACGGACGGTTGGGCGAATGCCGCCCGCGCAAGCCCGCTACGCAGAACACCAGTAGGCAGACCACCAGAAAACCTAGAAAGAAATATTTCATACGGAAAGTGCGCGAGGGTCGGGTCTATTCCTCGTCGTAGATCAGCGTGATGTTGCTCCCGCCGACCTTGGCCAGAAAATCCTGCGTTTCCTTCTCGGAAAAGCGCGCGTCGCTCGCCTCGACGACCACAAAAAACGCGTCATCGGTCGCCGCCAGGAACCGGTCCCAGTTGAACAGCGGGTGATTCCAACGGGGCAACAAATTCAGCGCCAGCATCCCGAACACCGCGCCGAACGCCGAGAACAGCACCGTCAACTCGAAGATGACCGGGAAGAACGCCGGGATGGTCGTGAAATTCGTCGGCTTGCCCTGCACGATCAGCGGATATAAATACAGCGCGCTGCCGAGTTCCAGCAACAACGCCGTCGCGGTGCCGGTCAACCCGCAGCACAGCACGATGTAGCTCACCGCACTCTTGCCCAGGCCCATCGCGCCGTCCATGCCGTGAATCGGGAACGGCGAAAACACGTCCCAACGCTTGAACCCGGCGTCACGGACTTGTTCCGCCGCGTGGAACAAATCGGCGGCGGTGGGCAGTTCGGCGGCCACGCCGTAAAGCTTGCGGGTGGGAGCTAATGTAGTGGTAGCCATGGGTCAGGTCGGTTTTGGCTAGATCAACGGTTTTTCTTGCCGCCTTGGTTGGCTTTCGGGTCGGCAGTCGTGCGGACCGCTTCGGCGGGATGTCCTTCCGTGGCAGGCACGGTGACCCCCTCGGTAGAGGGGCGCGGGCGGGTGCCGCTTGCGCTTGGCACGGTGCTTTCGCCACCCGGCTTTAGATGCGTCGGCTCGGTCTCGGGTCCGGCGGCGTAACCAACCGACCCGCCATGGCCGGTGTGCGGATCGGCCTGCGGCGTCACGCCCTTGACCTCGGCAATCGCGATCATCGGCAGGAAGCGGATGAACAAAAGGAACAGCGTCAGGAACAATCCGAACGTGCCGGTGAAGGTCCAGATGTCCACCCAGGTCGGGTGGAACATGCTCCAACTCGACGGCAGATAATCCCGCGCGATGGAAGTCACGATGATCACGAACCGCTCGAACCACATGCCCGCGTTGACGAGCATACAGACGAACATCACCATCCACAGGTTGCGGCGGCAGAACCGGAACCAGAAGAACTGCGGCGCGAGCACGTTGAAGCTCATCATGCAGTAGTATGCCCACCAGTACGGAGCCCAAGGCAGGCTCGGCACCTTGTCCGGGAAGAAGTGGTGCAACACGTCCGTCACAGGACCGGCGGCACGGCTGCGCAGGAAGGCATACTGCTCGAACTGGTTGCCGCTGTACCAACTCACGAAGAACTCCATGATGTACGCGTAGCCGACGATGGTGCCCGTCAGCAGGATAATTTTGCACATCACGTCGATGTGACGCGGCGTGATCAGGTCGTCCAACTTGTAGAGATACCGCATCGGGATCATCAGGGTCAGCACCATGGCGAACCCGCCGAAGATGGCGCCCGCGACGAAGTACGGCGGGAAGATGGTTGTATGCCAGCCGGGCACGACCGACGTGGCGAAGTCGAACGACACGATGGTGTGCACCGAGAGCACCAGCGGCGTCGAGAGCGCCGCCAGGAGCAGGTACGCCATCTCGTAGTGCCGCCATTGGCGGTTGCCGCCGCGCCAGCCCAGCGCGAAGAACCCGTAGATGTACGCTTGGAGCGTCTTGCCGCGCGACTTGGCACGATCGCGCAGGGTCGCCAAATCGGGGATCAAGCCCGTGAACCAAAACAGCACCGACACCGTGAAATACGTCGAAACCGCGAACACGTCCCACAGCAGCGGCGAGCGGAAGTTTGGCCAGATGGCGTACTGGTTGGGCACCGGTGCCAGGAACCACGCCATCCACACGCGCCCGACGTGCAGGCCGGGATAGAGTCCGGCGCACATCACGGCAAAAAGCGTCATGGCTTCCGCCGCGCGGTTGACCGCCGTACGCCAGCGCTGGCGCGTCAGGAACAAGATGGCCGAAATGAGCGTCCCGGCATGGCCGATACCGATCCAGAACACGAAGTTCGTGATGTCCCACGCCCAGGCGACAGGCTGGTTCTCGCCCCAGACGCCGACGCCCGTGAAGATCAGGTAGGCGAACCCACCGAAGCAGACGAGCATCAGCAGGAAGCTCGGCACGAAAGCGATCCACCACCAGAGCGGCGTCTTTTCCTCGACGATGTTGCTGATCTTGTGGCTGATCCAGCCCAGCGGCTGCCCGTGGCCGACCAGCGGCGAGCGCAGGTCCGCCAACAATTCGGCAGCTTTGGGATTGAGCGTCGCCGGGGGCGGCGGTTCGGGCAGGTGTTCGCCCGGATTAACGGTGGCAGCGGCCATAGAGAAAAATCGGAAGTGGGAAGGCGGAAGTCGGAAATTTCAGAGCACAGACGACAAGCTCCGGGTGGTGGCGAAGCGTTTTCTTGAATCTTGAATTTTGAATCTTCCTTGAGTCTTGAGGCTTAAATCTTGAAGCTTTTTATTCCTTGTGTTTCTCTCCCCCCGCCGGGTCTTCCCCGTGGGGTTCGCCGGGGCCGGTGTGCTCGTGCACCGCGTGTTCCGGGTTGTTCTCCGGGTTGCCGAGCAGCGTCATGCCGACCAGCGCCGCGCCGGGCATCCCGGGGTTCGGGTTGCGCAGACGCGCCTGGTAGCTCAACCGGGGCCGGATGTTGAGGTACTCCAACATTTTATAGTCCCGATCCTGCGCCTTGACCTGCGAGACCTTACTTTCCGGGTCGGCCACGTTGCCGAACACGATGGCCCCCGCCGGGCAAACCTGCGCGCACGCCGTCGTGAACGAGTCGCGCGGCACCATGGTATTCGCCGAATCGCGCGCCACCTGGAGCTGCTCGATCTTCGCTTCTTCGATGCGCTGGACGCAGAACGTGCACTTTTCCATCACGCCGCGCATGCGCACCGTGACGTTCGGGTTCTTCGAGAGCTTCTTGATCTCGTCCATCCCGTTCTTGCCGAACGGCCCGAGGTACGCCTGCGACTTGCCCGCCCAGACCGGCCCCATGAGGCTGTCCTTCTCAATCGGCTCAATCGAACGCTCGTTGTAGTTGAAGAAGTTGAACCGCCGGACCTTGTACGGGCAGTTGTTGGAGCAATACCGCGTGCCAATGCAGCGGTTGTAGGCCATCGCGTTCAGCCCTTCTTCCGTGTGGATCGTCGCGTTGACCGGGCACACCGTTTCGCAAGGCGCGTTCTCGCAGTGGTGACACGTCACCGGCTGGGTCAAAATCTGCGGATCGTCGTCCAGCGTCGGGTCGTGATTCGGGTCGCCGTTCTCCACCGTAGAGTAATACCGGTCGATCCGAATCCACTGCATGTTGCGGCCCTTGGACACTTGGTCCTTGCCGACAACCGGGATGTTGTTCTCCGACTGACAGGCCACCACGCAGGCGTTGCAGCCCGTGCAGGTGTTCAGGTCAATCGCCATGCCCCACTGGTGCTGGGCGTCGAGCGGCGGGTTACGGTACAACGACACGTTGGGCGGGATGTGTGCATCCATGCCGAACAACTGCACAAACGAGCGCCCGCCTTCCTCGTTGAACCCGGCCTCCTTGCGGTACGTCTCGATGGGCATCTCGCGGACGAGGTTGCGCCCTTCCATCGCCTGATGCTGCTGGGTGGAAACGAGCTGGTAGCTGCCGCCCGCCTTGTCCACCTTTACGTCGGTGGCGAAATACGTATTCTGCGCGGTGCGCAGTGGGTACGCGTTGAACCCGGTGTTGCGGCCCACGCGGCCCGTGCGGGTGCGACCGTAGCCGAGCGCAATGGAAATCGAATTATCCGCGTGGCCGGGCGAGATTAACACGGGCACCGTGATCTTGCGTCCCTCGCCGGTTGTGATGGTGACGAGGTCGCCTTGCGTGTAGTTTCCTTCCGCGAACGCGCCGTTGTGGTGCACGTCGAATGCCGCCACGTTCAGGCCGAGCCGCCGGGCCATCGCCGGGCTGATGAGCGCCGCGTTGTCCCAGGTCAGCTTGGTGATCGGGTGCGGCATCTCCTGGAGCCAGCCGTTGTTGGCGTAGCGCCCGTCGTCCACTTTGTAGTCGTTGATCAACACGACCTCAATGCCGTCGCCCAGCGCCGCCGGGAATGGGTTGTCGACGTGATGCTGGTCGAGGTAGCCCTTGGCCGCGCCGACGTTGAAGTTGGCTGTCTCCACCTCGGGCAGCGCCGAGTTGGGCAAAAAGCCGTCGCGCAGGAACGCGTTCCAGGCAAGGTCGGGCTGGCCGCTGCCGCCCTTGGAAATCTCGTTGAACGTCGCGCGCACCTCGTCGGGCCGGTCGTGTTTCTCCTTGCCGAGCAGCAACCCCATGACTTCCAGGTCGCTGTAGCCGCCGAACAGCGGCAAAATCATCGGCTGGATGACGCCGTAGGTGCCGTCCGCCGCCCGCACGTCGCCCCATTGCTCCAGGAAGTGCGACATCGGGACGTGCCAGCGCGCGCCCTCGCTGGTTTCGTCCTCGTGGTAGCCCACGCGCACGACCGTCGGCACATTTTTCTGCTTGGCGGCCCAGTCGAGGTTCGCTAACGCGTTGTAAACCGGGTTGCCGCCGAGGATAAAAAGGGTCTGGACCTTTTTGGCGTCGATCAGCTCGGCCAAGCTGCTGATGCTGGTTGGCTCCGCCCCGCCGGGCGCGGGCGCGGCGTGGGCTACGAGCGTGTGGCCGATGTTGCCTAGCGCGCCGTTGATCGCATGGACGAGCATGTGCACGGCGGCGGACTGGCGCGGGCCAGTCAGCACGAGCGACTTGCCCTTAGCGGCGACGAGGTCGGCCACGCAGGCGTTGAGCCATTCGTCCTGGCCCGAAAACCGGGTAGCGGCGTCCGCCGGGAACGTGCCCGCCAACTCGGCCAAGGGGCCGCCCCCGCCGATCTTCTTGGCGATGGCCACGGCCAGCGCGCCGATCTGGCTCGCCGGGCAGCGCAGGCGGTGGTCCGCCATGCCGCCGGTGATCGTGTAGTGGTTCTCCACCACGTACAGCCGGTTCATCGAGTCGGTGGCCTTGGCCACGCGCCGCCGGTTAGTGAAGTCGCGGGTGGATTCGACGCCGCCCTCTTCCAGGAAGAGGAAATCGCTGTCGAGCGAAAGGATCACGTCCGCTCGGTCCAGGCGCGGGAGCAGCCGCACGCCGTCGCCGAACGCCGCGCGCGTCGCCGCCGTCCCGTTGGAAGGTAACAGCGGGTCGTAGACCGCCCAGGTCAGCTTCGGAAATTGCTTGGCCACCTCCGCCTTCAGGCGGTCGTGGGTCGGCGAGGAGCTTCCCTCGGACAGGATGGCGACGCCCTCGCCGCCGTTGACTTTCATCACCGCCGTGGCGGTCGCCATGAACTCCGTGAACCGCTGCGCATCGACGACCTTGCCCTCGTGCAGGAAGAACCGCGCGCGGTCCGGGTCGTACAGGTCCAACAGCGCGCACTGGGCGAACGGGTCAGTCGCGCCGTTGCTCAGCGGATGCAGCGCGTTGCCTTCGAGCTTGATCGGGCGGCCCTCGGTCGTGGAGGCCACCAGCGCCATCGCGCCCCGGCGGCGGGGCATGTTCGTGGCGTAGAAAACGTTCTTGCCGGGGATGGTCCACTCCACCGCCTTGCTGTACGGGACCAGGTGCGCCTCCGGGCGGCGGCAGCCGCTCAGCCCGAACCCGGCCAGCGCCAGGGATGCACCCATGAGCTGCATGAAGTTACGCCGCGACAGCCCGTCGCCTTCCATCTCGGCGGCCCCGGCGGGGAACTCCCGCTCCAGCCAGCCACGAAACTCCGGGGTGTCGTTCAACTCGCCGACGCTGCGCCAGTAATTGCGGCCCGTGGGGTTGGGTCGCTCGGGCGGATGTTCAAAAACGTGTTTCATCGAAGGCGGAAGTGAAAAATCGGAAGTCGGAAAAATCGCGTTTCAGGAACGTGAGCAGTTTTTCGTGGGTTGTCTCGGACGGCTGCGACGCCTGCGACGCCTGCGACAAAAATCTGGGTTTTAGCGAATTTTTCCGTTTGAAAAGGTTAGCGGTGGCAGCCCGTGCAAGTAACCGGCGGCTTGACGTGCCATTCGTCCTTGAGCTTGGCACCGATCTCCAGCTGGGTCCACGGCTTGCCGGTGCCGGGATTGGTGCCCAGGTCCTCGGGCTTCCAGTCCAGGTGCGTGATCTCGGACAGCGGGCGCAGGTTTTTCTCCGGCCCCCGGTGGCAGCTCAAACACCACGCCATGCCCTGCGGCTGGTCCTGATAGACCACTTCCATCTCGTTGATCTTGCCGTGGCAGCTCACGCAACTCACGCCCCGGTTGACGTGCGCGGAATGATTGAAATACGCATAATCCGGCACCTTGTGGATGCGCACCCACTCGACCGGACGGCCCGACGCCCACGAGTCGCGCACAGGCTGGAGCTTGGGACTCTGGCCCTTGATGGCCGTGTGGCAGTTCATGCACGTCTGCGTGCTCGGCACGTTGGAATGATCGCTAACCTCCACGTAGCTATGGCAATAGCGGCAGTCCAGCCCGAGTTGCTGGACGTGGAGCGTGTGCTGAAAAGGCACCGGCTGGGTCGGCTGGTAGCCGACGCGCGTGTACTTGGGCGTGAAGTAATACCAGATCGCCAGAGGCAGCACGGTGG
>CAXTBX010000047.1:0-6778 GCA_964242205.1 uncultured Chthoniobacterales bacterium | reverse complement strand
CACCAGGCCGCCGCAGACGATGGCCTTGGGGGCCAGCGTGTTGGTCCATTTAGGGAAGATGTTGGCCATGGGGCTGAAAGCGAGTCGATTAGGCGATGCCGAGCGCGAACGGCCCACGGCAGGCCGGACGGGAGCAACGCACCGTCAGCCAATCGCAAGGCAACGCTAAAGAGGGAGAGTTGTTTTGCAACCCTTTTACAACGAAAAAATTGACGGCCAGGGATGTAGCCAAACGCGTGGAGTTTACCGCGTTTTCGACGGCTTGGCGGCGGGGTCGGCGGATCGTGATGGAGAGGGCGGAGCGCACGGGAATCTGGGCGGATCGTAAAATGATCCGGGAGGGGTCGTCAATCACCGGATGGTGAATTTGTGAAAAATTTCACAAGCTCGGCAATCCGGCACGGTCCAGACCGAGCAAAAGCCAGGTGCCGCGCTCGGCGTCGGAGATGCGTTTGTCCTTGCTGCCCAAGAGCACGCGCGGGGCGTAACCCTGCTGCTTGAGGGCGACGGCGGCGGCGGGCAGGTCGCGCTGGCGCACGAGCAGGTAATGGACGGCGGGCGGGAAACCCTCGGCGGTTTGGAGATAATGCAGATTGTCCACGTAGAAGAGAAACGGCAGGAAACCCGGTTCGAGGACGGCGACGGGCTGGCCGGGCGGGACGACGCGGCGCACGGCGAGGCCCACGGGGCGGACGCTCTCGCTGCGGTGGAGCCGGTGGAGCGCGCCGACGGCGTAGTCGGCGGTGAGCAGCGCCATGACGGCCCCACTGGCCAGAGCGAGGGGCAGGACGGCGGGGACGGGGGTTGGAGCAGTACTCTCCGCGTATCGCCGCAGGCGGCCCACGCGGCGCAAAAGGTAGGTGCCGACCGTGACGACGGCCAGGGCCGTGAGCCAGCGCCAGCTTCCCCTCCCCCCCTGGAAGGCGGCCACCGGCGCGGCGACGACGGCCAGCGCGAGGCAGACGGCGAGGACGCGCGTCCAGACGAGCGGGAGGTGGATGGCGACCTCCGGGCGCCATGGCAAAAGCCTTTGCGGCGCAGCCGCCTGACTTTGCGAAAACGAGAGCGCGAGCAGGATGCTCGCCGGGACGAGCAGCGGCAGCGTGTAGCGCGGGATGCCGCCCGGCGCGAGACTGATGATGACGAAGCAAAGGGCGAGGGACCAGCAAAGGCCCCGGGCGATGGCGGCATCCAGAAGGGAGTCAGGCGGCTGCGCCGCAACGTTTGCCATCGCGCCCGGAGGTCGCGATCCACCAGCGCTCTGCTTTGGCTCGCGCAATTGCCACACCAGCGGCAGCAACACTACCCACGGCAGAAAGTTGACCAATCCACGCGGACCATTGAGCAGCCAAGCGCCCAGCTTGAATTTCTCGCTGACCTCCGCCCGCCCGGCCATCTGCGTGTACCAGCGGCCCGTCGCCTGGCCGACGTTGATCTCCCGGAAGTACGGCACCGCCCAGGAGGCGAAGATGCTCAGCATGATCACGATGCCCAGCAAGTGCGCCCAGTTGAGTGCGTCGCGCCAGCGTCCGGCGCAGAGCAAGATGCCCAAGACAACGGCGTAGAAGTAGACGAGGTGCAGGGGGCCTTTGGTCAGCAGGCCCAAGCCGAGGAACAGGTGCGGGAGCGTCCAGGCGCGCCAGGGGAAGCGCGGGAGAGCAGGTCGGTCGGCGTCGCGCCGCCATGCCCCTAGCCAGAGAAGGAGCGCGAGGCCGTAGAGACTTAGGTAAACGGCTTCGATCTCGATCAGACGCCCTTTTTCCATCAGGCCGATGTTGGTCAGCAGGAAAATGGCGCAGAGCAGTCCGCCGCCCACTCCCAGCCACCGCGCGAGGCTCCAGACCGCCGCCCACGCCAGCGCGAGCATTGCCAGGACCGACGGCAGGCGGGCGGTCCATTCGTTGCGGCTGCCCGTCCACTGGAACGACTTGGCGACGAGCCAGTTGATGAGCGGCGGCTTGCTGTAGTAAGGCACGCCGCCGACCTGGGGGACGAGCCAATCGCCCGAATCGAGCATGGTGACGGCGGGCAGGATACGGCGGCCCTCTTCGCCCTTGATCTCCAGCGAGCCGAGCACGGGCAGATAGATCAGCGCCCAGAGCAGCGCGGCCAGTCCGAGCGCGCGGGGAAGGCTCAGCCGGGCGAAGAAGCGGTCGAACGTCGTCACCCGATCACGAATGGATCAAGCCGGACCAAAAGGAAATGATTTCGTGTCGGGACTTGCAGGCTGGGCGCGGTTGAGATAAGGAAGACGTTCGGTTTTTGCCCTGTGGTGTAATGGTAACACAGAGGTCTTTGGATCCTCTTTTCAAGGTTCGAGTCCTTGCGGGGCAGCGCGGATGAAAGGTGGCTTCCGGGCACCGTGGGTGCCGCTACGACGCAGCCATCTAGCTAAATAAAAGTTTCATCCAGACATCCACCCCGGAGTGCGCCTGCGGCGCTAGTCAGGGAAGCCCTCGGACCCTGCTCCCTACCTTATTCCGTTGCCGGTTCGACCGAGCCCGAGCCGCTGACCTTTTTCTTCACTGTCGGCTTGCCCCGGTACTCCACGTCGCCCGAACCGCTGACCTTCACGTCCAGATTGTCCGTCGCCCAGACCGACGCGTCGCCCGAACCGCTGACCGACAGCGTGACGTTCTTGCTCTTGAGCTGCGCCGTGTCGTAATCACCCGAACCTTCCACGTCCACCTGCTGCTCGGGCGCTTCGCCGCCCAGTTTGACATTGCCCGATCCCGCCAGCGACACCTTCAGCACCCCGGCCTCGATTTTTTCCACGGTCACGTTGCCCGAGCCAGCCAGCGAAACGCCAAACTCCCCCGCGCCCTTGCCCTTCAGTTCCCTGGCGTGGACGTTGCCCGAACCGCTCAGTGCCACCGCGTCCAATGACTTGACCGACAGACTGATGCGCAGCTTTTCCTGAGTCATCACACTTTCGTTCGATTTGAGGCCGATGCGCAGTGTGCCCTCCTTGTCGACCTCCGTCGTGATCAGTGGCAGGACGTTGTCGTCGCCGGTCAGGGTAAGGCCTTCCGTGTCGTTCTGGATAATTTCGAGGTCGCCGAAGCCGCGCAGGTCAACCGCGTGAAAGCCGCTGACCTCGCGTTTTTCGGTGGCGGCGTGGCCCGAGCCAACCGTGCGGGCCATGGCCGCCAGCGGCGCGCAGGCGAAGGCGAACCCGAGGAATAGGGCGGCGGGGCGGCAAGTCAAGAAACGGATTTTCATGCGAATGCCTGTTTTAGAGAGGGGATTGGCGGCGGCGTTCATTCTACGAGGAGCATACAGTCGCCGTAGCTGAAAAAACGGTATTCTTCGTGCACGGCTTCCTCGTAGGCCGCGCGCACGAACTCCCGTCCCGCGAAGGCGCTGACGAGCATCAAGAGCGTGGAGCGCGGAAGGTGGAAATTGGTCAGGAGCGCGTCGATCCAACGCAACGTGCGCGGCGGGTGGATGAAGATGTCCGTCTCGGCCCGCTCCGTGGGCAGCACCCGCCCGGCGGCATCGCGCGCGCAGGCCTCTAAAACGCGCACGGTCGTGGTGCCGATGGCGACGAGGCGTCCGGGACGCGCGTTGATGGCGGCGGCGGCCTCGGGCGTGATTTCGTAGCTCTCGGCGTGCATCCGATGTTCGCTGAGCACGTCGGCCTTGACGGGTTTGAACGTGCCGACGCCGACGTGCAGCGTCAGGAACGCGTGGGGCACGCGGGCCAGGATCTCGGGTGTAAAGTGCAGCCCGGCGGTCGGCGCGGCGACCGCGCCGGGCGCGCGAGCGAACACCGTCTGGTAGCGGGCGGTGTCCTCGGGACCGGCGGGCCGGTCCATGTAAGGCGGCAGCGGCAGCGCGCCGACGGCGTCGAGATCGACGGGGGCATCTAGGCGGATCGCGCGTTCGCCGTCGGGCAGGATACCCTCGACCGTGCCGTGAACGCCGCCCACCCGGATCGACGCCCCGAGGCGCGCCTTGCGGCCAGGCTTGACCAAGCAGATCCAGAGGGTCGGCTCAGGACGTTGCAGGACGAGGAGTTGCAACGTGCCCTCGTTGACGACCACGTTCGCCGGGACCACGCGCGCGTCGTTGAGCACGGCGAGGTCGCCGGGTTGCAGGTATGCAGGGAAGTCCGTGAAGGCGCGGTGTTCGATGCGCTGGCTGGCGCGGTGCAGGACCATCATGCGCGCGCCCGAGCGTTCGGCGGGCGGGTGCCGGGCGATGAGGCGGTCGGGGAGGGCGTAGTCGTAGTCGCTGGTGAGCACTGTGAGAAAGAAACCAAGAATCCAAGGAACCAAGAATTCAGATAGAAAATTTGTCCGATTTCTTTGAACCTTGGATCTTCTTTAAATTCTTGAGTTCTTCCCGCCTCCGGCGGGTCACATCTTGGTGTCCTGCGTGGGCGCCTGGGTCTGCCGCATGCGGGAACTGCCGTATTCCTTCTGCGCCTCGGGCATCCAGCCCTGGAGTTGCTGGATGCGCGTGCCGTTGGACGGATGGTCACTGGCGTACTCCGGCGGCGCGCCGCCGCTGGTAGCCTGGCTCATGCGCTGCCAGAAATCGATGGCCTGCTGCGGATCGTATCCCGCGCGGCCCATGTAGAGCAGGCCGACGTGATCGGCCTCGGATTCCTGCTCGCGGTTGAAGGGCAGCGCGTGCCCGTACTTCGTGAAAGCGCCCAGCGCGCCCATGACCGCCTGTTGCTGTTGGTAGTCCATGTTGCCGAGGCTGCCCTGGGCACCCATCATGACGGCTTGTTCCATCTGCTGTCGGTACATGCGTTGCGCGCCGTGGCGGCTGGTGGCGTGAGCCATCTCGTGCCCGAGCACCGTCGCCAGCCCGGCCTCGCCGTTGGCCACGGGGAGGATGCCCGTGTAGACGACGATTTCTCCGCCCGGCAGGCAAAAGGCGTTGACCTCGTTCGAGCGGATCACGCTGACCTGCCACTGGTACTGGACGCTACTCTTTTCGGCGGCGGCACTGGCCAGACGGCGGGCCACGCGCGTGACCATGTCCACCTCGGGGCCGCTGGGAATGCGGTTGGCGGCTTCTTCCTGAAGCACCTGCTGGTAGGCCTGGAGTCCGAGCGCTTGTTCCTGCTGTGGGTTCATGCCGACATGGTGCTTGCTGCCAGTCTCGGGGTTGGTGTAGGTCGGCGTGAAAAGGGTCTTGATGAGGACGTAGCCGATGGCAAGGACGATGGGCAGGATGGCGAAGTGACGGCGTTCCATGTGGGGCGGGGTACGGAGGTGAGGGTTTGTGCAAGCATTTCGCGGCAGGCGGCCTCGTTGTTCCTAGCCGGGACGAAAAATGTTGGCGAACGGCGGACCGGATGGGAGCGGCTGATTCTTAACGCGGAGACGCGGAGACGCGGAGACGCACGGAGAACACCGAGAGAAATAGAGTTGCGAAGGGTCAGAACTTCTTACCAGGTCGACGGGTCCGCCTCGCCCAGGCCACGCGTCGCGGGGTCGACCACCAGCTTGCGGCCCGGTTGCACCGGGGTGTTCGCCGCGATGGCCGACATCAACGAATTCAACACTGGTGCGATATCCCCCTGCTTCGCCTGCGTGCGGAAGACGTAATCGCGCAACCGCATCCGCAGCACCGGCAACGGCATCGCCTGGCCCGCGCGCCGTAAAAACTCCGCCGCCGCCGGGTAGGCGTTGCGGTTGATCTCGTTCGCCGCCGCCAAGAGCAGCGTATCGCCCGACACCGGCTCGCGCGCCAGCTTGTCGGCGAGGTCGGCCTGGATGTCGGGGTCGTCCCCGGCTTCGATCCGCGCCAGACCGGTCTTGAAGAGGACCAACTCCGTGTCGGCCAGCGCGGGACGGCGCAGAAGCGCCTGCTTGAACTGCGGCAACGCGAGGCGCGGCGTCCCTTGGCGACGCAAGCATTCCGCCCAGAAAAACAGGTAGCGCGGGCTGAACGGAGCATTGCGCGCCGCCGTCTCCAGCGTGGCGGCAGCGGCTGGGTAGTCGCCCCTGGCAGCCGCCGCGTTGGCCCGCAGATACAGACACTCCGGCACGGTTTCGTTGGCCTCCAACGCGCGTTCGGTCCAGAGGTCCAGTTTTTCCTCGTTTCCCTGGCTGAGAGCCAACAAAGCGCCCTGGTAATACATCCCCGGCAAAGCCAGTTCGCGGGTGTGCGCCTCTTCCAGCAGGTCGGACGCCTTGGCCAACTCGCCGCGCTCGATGGCGCTCAGGGCCAGCTCGGCAAAACTCAGCGCCTCGTCCGCGACGACCCCGTCCGCAGGATGCGCGACCTGGGAGATCTGGTTGGCCGCCGCTCCCCAGGCGTCGCCTCCCTGACCGCGCCTGCGCAAGAAAAGCGCCGTCATCACGCCCAGGCCCGCCAGCAACAACGCACACAGCACTGCCAGAGTCACTCCCTGCCGCTGCAACCGGCGGACCAGGCGCGCGGCCCGGCTGTTCTCGTCCCAACCGCCACCCAGCCCGGCGGTCGGACCGCCCTGGTTGAGCGCGGTGTTGGTGAAGGCGACGGCTTCCCTACGCTGGCCGAATTCTGTGATACGTTGTTCGAGCGAGGCGCCCGAGCGCGGCAAACGCTTGGTCTGGAGAACCTTTTGGCCAGCTTCCGCAGGGGCCGCCGCTGCCGAACCTTGTTCCTTCTCCCTGATTTCGGTGTACAGGGAACTGAGGTAAACGATGACGTTGGCCAGATTGTCGCTCGGAGTAACCTTTTCGTCGGCGCGTTTGCGGATCAACCGCCGTTCCAGCCCCACGGGCTGTTGGTCAGCCGGGATGAAGCCCGGCAGGGGCGGTTGGGGGGCGGG
>CAXTBX010000046.1:0-36197 GCA_964242205.1 uncultured Chthoniobacterales bacterium | reverse complement strand
CGCTTCGTGAAGGTCGTCGGCTGGTACGACAACGAGTGGGGCTACAGCAACCGCTGCGTGTCGCTCTTGGAACTGCTCGCCAAATAAGTTCCATGGCCAAGCTTTCCGTCAAGGACGTGGACGTGAGCAACCGCAAGGTGCTCGTGCGCGTCGATTTCAACGTGCCCACCGAAGAGAAGGACGGGCAGGTGTCTATCACCGACGATACCCGTATCCGCGAGACGCTGCCGACCATCCGGCATCTGCTCGACCAGCAGGCGAAGGTGATCCTGATGGCGCACTTCGGGCGGCCCAAGGGCGCGCCGGTGCTCAAGTATTCGCTCAAACCGGTCGCCGGCCGGTTGGGCGAATTGCTGGGCCAGCCGGTGCGGTTCAGCACCGATACCATCGGCGCGCAGGCAGAGCAGGCCGCTGACGAACTCGTGCCCGGCGAGGTCCTGCTGCTCGAAAACGTGCGTTTTTACAGCGAGGAAGAAGCCAACGACCCGGCGTTTTCCCAGGCGCTCGCGCGTTTGGGCGACGTGTACGTCAACGATGCGTTCGGCGCGGCGCACCGCGCCCATGCCTCCACGGCGGGCGTGGCCGACCATGTTGAGCAGGCTGCCACCGGGTTGTTGATGGAAAAAGAGCTAAAGTATCTCCAGGAAGAACTCGCCCATCCGGCGAAACCCTTCGTGGTGATTTTGGGCGGCTCGAAGGTTTCGGACAAGATTGGCGTCATCAAAGCCCTGATGGAAAAGGCCGACACCTTCCTGATCGGTGGGGCGATGGCTTACACGTTTTACCGCGCGCTTGGGATTCCGACCGGCAACAGCCGAGTCGAAAAGGACAAGGTGGAACTCGCTCACGAATTGCTTGCGCTGGCGAAGTCTAAGGGTATCAAATTCCTGCTCCCGGTGGATAACATCGAGACGCAGGAAATCAAAGTGGGCACGACCACGGCGCGCAACACCGAGCGCCTGACAACTGAGCGCGGCGTCACGGACGGCTACGAGGCCGTGGACATCGGCCAGGAGACCATCGAGGCTTACAAGCAGGAGATCGCTACGGCGAAAACTGTTTTGTGGAATGGTCCGGTAGGCATTTTTGAGATCCCCGACTTTGCCAACGGCACTTTCAGCTTGGCCAAGGCCTTAGCCGAATCCGACGCGACGACCATCATCGGCGGCGGCGACAGCGTGACCGCGGTCAAGCAGGCCGGGTTGGCTGACCAGATGACCTTTATCTCCACCGGCGGCGGCGCGTCGCTCGAACTGCTCGAAGGCAAGGTCCTCCCCGGCGTGGCGGCTCTCACCGAGAAGAATTGACATGCGCAAATCGATTCTTGCCGCCAACTGGAAGATGAACATGACTGTCGAAGAGACGGCGAGTTACATCAAGCATTTCCTCGCCGAGACGGGCGACGACACAGACGTGGAAGTGGTCGTCATCCCACCATTCACCGCGCTGGCCAAAGCGTCGGAGCTGATCACCGCTTCCTATTCGCTCAAGTTGGGCGCACAGAACATGAACGCGCACAAATCTGGCGCGTTCACCGGCGAGGTCAGCGCGGCGATGCTCCGCGAGTTGTTCGTGCGTTATGTCGTGATCGGCCACAGCGAGCGGCGGCAGTTGTTCGGCGAAACGGACGCGGTTATCAACGAAAAGATTCGTGCGGCGCACGAGGCGGCGCTCAAGCCGATTTTCTGCGTCGGCGAGACGTTGACCGAGCGGGACAACGGGCAGGTTGAGGAGGTTTTATCGCGCCAGTTGCGCGCTGGGCTGGCCGGAGTTGGCACCAAGGAAATTCAGGAAACCGTGATCGCCTACGAACCCGTCTGGGCCATCGGCACCGGTCGGAATGCGACGCCCCAACAGGCGCAGGATGCCCATGCTTTCATCCGCAAGGAGATTGCCAGCATCGCTGACACCGGGGTTGCCGAACGCGTCCGCCTGCAATACGGCGGCAGCGTCAAACCGGCGAACGCGGCAGCCTTGTTGAGCGAGCCGGATATCGATGGAGCACTCGTCGGCGGCGCGAGTCTCGACCCGCGCGATTTCGCGGAAATCGTCAAAGCTGCGAAGAGCGCCAAGCTGGGTTGATCCCTGCCGGTGGAGTTGCGGCTCAAAGTTTGAGGATCGTCCCGGCAACACCGTACAGCGCCGCGTAGCCGGTGTCGTCGCCATAACCAGTGTCGTTCTGGAAATCACTCATGCCGGACGCCGCCTCGTCGATTTCCTTGGCTGACGGTTCTGCCTTTCCAGCCTCATTGCTCGTCATAAGTTCCTTCGCCGCAGTTTTCAGGTCATCCAATGATACCTCGAAACCCTGCGCTTTCGCCAGCTTGACGATTTCTTCGGACTGACCCGCTTCAATCGTTTTCAGCCATTCAGGATGGTTGACCGACTCGGCAATGAACTTTGACGCTGGGGATTGGTTTGGCATGGCAACGACAGAATCGTTGCCCGGTGCTCGGATGGCGGTCGCTTGCTCAGCTTTCGCTCGGAGCCAGCCAGCCGCTCGTCGGATCGGCATCCGGCGGGAACGGTTTCAGCGGCTCGACCAGATAGCCGGTCAGCGGTCGCACCTTGTCGTAAATGTTGAGGGCGACCTGCTGCGCGGTGGTATAGCCGGTGAACACCATTTCCATCTTGGCATCCAAATTGTCGATGTAGTGCAGGGCGTGCGCCTCCGGGGTCTTGGGCACCACGGGTGAGCCAAACGCCATTTCACCGTGGTGGCTTGCGATGAGATGAAGCAGGTGCAGGCGGACGCTCTCCGACGAAGGCGTCAGCGCCTTCCAAGATAGGAAGTGATCGTTCGCCTTGAGCTGCCGCCAGAGACTGTTGACGATCTCGATGCCCATGTTGATGTGCCCGAGCAGTTCGCCCCGTTCGCAGTGTTCAATGTGGAAAGCGTCCTCCGCGACGTGATTTTCCCACAGCTTGCCAGAATCGTGGAAAAGCACGCCCGCGATGAGCAAATCGCGGTTGAGCTTCTGATAGACACCGGCAAGCGCGCAAGCCGCGCGCATCATCTGGGAGGTGTGTTCGACCAGACCACCACGACGCGCGTGGTGAAAACTACGCGCCGCTGCCGTGCGCCGGAAACGCTCGCCGTTCTCGACCAGGAACATTTCGCATAAAATTCGCAGCCGTGGGTCCACGAGCGATTGCACCGTCTCCACGATGAACTGGAAATCTGCTTCCTGACGCTCCCGGACCTCTTTGGGACCAGCCATCAGGGCTGTCCGTTCCGTCGCGCTCAAGGGGCGGAAGTGCCAGCGTTTCGAGTCCAGCCCGTAGCTCGCATGGTGGCTGAACTCGCCGCTCAGCTCGACGCAATGCCCGCCTTCCAACGAGACGCACAAGGTATACACCGGGGCATCACTCCACGCGCGCAAGATGATGCGCTCGCAATGGTCGACGAAATGGACCTCGAAATACGGCTTGCCATCCTTGGTGGTCTTGGGCGTGACGTTGCCGACCTGCACGTGAAGCAGGGACTCAATGGCCTGCCCACCGAGCAGACGGCTTTTCAGTTCTTTCAACGTCAGGATTTGCATGGCGCGACCCCTATATATAGACAGAAATTAGTACGATGCGCAACATTTTGGGTGCGATACGACACGGGCGGCCCGGCTTTGCGCGTGGTGGAGCTTAGCAAATTCGGTGCAGAAAAGGGAAGTCGGCAGTTCGATTTTTGCGGCTTCACGTCCAGCCATTTTCGGCTACCGTCACGTATTCAACGTGTCGTCGCGGCATCCTGTCCGACGGTGTAAAGGGCGAATTAGTAGGCATCACCATCTGGAATCGCAGTATGAAAAACAAAGTGTTCAAGCCCGTTGCCATCGTGTCTTTAGCCTCCTGCCTAGCATTTGGTGTGACCCGCGCTGAATCGGACAAGGATCTGGCGGTGGCCAAGCGCGCGGTGGAGGAATACAAGGCGGGCAAATACGACGACGCGCTCAAAAGGTTTGACGAAGGCATCCGGCGCGATCCCGAGGACGCGAGCAACTACCGCAATCGGGCCATCGTGTTCAGCAAAAAGGGCGATAAAGCCAAGGCGGCGGACAGCTACAACGAGGCGCTCAAGCGTCAACCCGACGATGTACCGAGTCACCAGGGCCGCGCCTCGGCCCGCGTGGCAACCGGTGATTTCAAAGGCGCGCTGGAAGATTTAGACGAAGTCGTCCAGGCCAAGCCGCGCGACGCGGAGGCTCGCCGTCTGCGCGCTTATACTTACGTGCAGACCGGCGCGCTCGACAAGGCGCTCGCCGACTACAACGCGCTGTTAAAAGACAAGCGCGACGACGCGGCGGCGCTCAACAAGAGGGCCGACATTTATTATCGCCAGAAGAAGTACGATCAAGCGGTCGCAGACTACACCGAGGCGATCAAAGGCAAGCCGGACGACGCCACGAACTACCGCGACCGTGCGATGGCCTACGAAGCCTTGAAAAAATACCCCGAGGCCCTCGCCGATTTGAACGAGTTGATCAGAAGGCAGCCCGAGGATGTCCCGGCGCACGTCCGCCGCGGCACCGTTTACGTGCAACAGGCCGATTTCGCCAAGGCGGTGGAGGATTTCAATTTCGCCTTGGATAAAGACCCGACTAACGAGTCGGCGTTGCAACAGCGCGCTTTCGCCTATTCCAAAACAGGCGACAACGACAAGCTAATCGCGCAGTATGACGCGGCCATCAAAGCGAAATCCGATGACGGCAACTTGCTGATGCGGCGCGGCTTGGCTTACCTCGCCAAGGAGAGTTACGACGCGGCGATCAACGATTTTACCAATGCGTCGTCCCTGTTGCTCAATGACGCTCGACCCTATCGGCAGCGCGCCGTGGCCTTCCTCAAGAAAAAGGCCTACGACAAGGCGGCGGCGGACTACGACACGATCCTTCAACTCAAACCTGACGATTACACCGCCTACAAATTTCGCGGTTACGTGTACGCTCAAATGGAGAAGAACGACAAAGCGTTGGCGGACTACAACAAGTCGCTCGAACTCAAACAAGATTCGGGGACATTCCTCAACCGCGCCAATTTGTTCGCCAAGCAAAACGACTACGAAAAGGCGAAGTTGGACTACCGCAAAGTGGTCGAAATGAATTCCGATCCGAACACGGTTAAGCAAGCGCAGGACGTTCTGGCGCAGATCCAGAAGCAGCAGAATCCTTAACGTTCGACCGCACGCGGGACAAAGTGGTCGAAGCCACCGTGCCCTTCCAGACCTTCGGCGATTGCTGGTTCTGCCAGGAAACCGATGGGTGTCAGGGAAAGTCCCGGGAACCGACGTTTCCAAGCTGATTCGAGTTTCGCCGCACGCCGCTGATCCACGGCGAGCAGCAGTTCGTAATCCTCGCCGTCGGCGAGTGCGGCGGAAATCGTGCAACCTCGGTTGAGGGGTAGTTTGCTCGGATCGAGCCGGTAACCGGTGCCGCTGGTGGTAGCCAGCCGCGGCAGGTCGGCGGCAAGGCCGTCGCTCAGGTCCATCATCGCGCGCACGGCCCCCTGCCGGGCCAGCCACCGCCCCTCCGCGAGCCGGGGTCGGAAATCCAGGTGCTTGCCGCTCGGAAAGGAGCCGCCGAGCGAACCGGTGACAAACAGCACGTCCCCGCACCGCCCACCGCCGCGCGTGATACAGCAGTCTTTGTGCACCCTGCCGGTCAAGGCCACCGAAATAAAACACGGTCCGGGCGACGAAGCCGTCTCGCCGCCAACGATAGCCACCCGAAACTCACGTGCCGCGTCGCCAATCCCGGCGTAGACCTCGCCTGCCCACACTTGGATTTTATCCTGGCGAACGGCGAGCGTCACCAGCGCATGGAGCGGCTTGCCGCCCGTCGCCGCGATGTCGCTCAGCGGACGGCACAACGCCTTCCAGCCAACCTGCCGCGGCGAGGCATCCGGCAGAAAGTGGACGCCTTCGATCACGCAGTCCGTTTTCAATAACAGCCTGTTCCCGCGCCGGGGCAATCTGACGACCGCGCAATCGTCGTCCCCCGCCCCGGCGATGACCCCGTGCCGTGGTTCCGGCGGCGGCAGGTGCGCCAGCAGCGCCGCCACTGCCTGATCTTCGCCAGCGTTCCCGGGTATCATGGCTCAACCGTTCCCGTGGCCGGTCAAGAGGCTGAAAATGGTCAGCGAGTTGAAAAGCGCGTGGATCATCATCGGCACGAAAATGGACCCGGTCCACTCGTAAGCCAGCGTGAGACACGTGGCCAGCACGAACAAACCGCCAAAGCTCGGGGCGTGCTGATGAATGCCAGCGAACACCGCCGCGTTTACCACGATGCCCACGCCGATGCCCGCATAACGGCGAACGACGCCATAAATGTAACCGCGAAAAATAAATTCCTCCTGGATGGGCGCGAACACAATCGCGGAGATCGCCACGACCGCGCGCACGACACCGTGGCCCGGCGCGCCCAGAAAACGCACGATTTCCTGGGGCCCGTCGTCGCCGAAACCCGTGACTTTCAGGAACCAATGCGTCGCGTTCATGGTCCCGTCGATCAGCGGATAAGCCATGAGCAGGAACAGCGCGGCGGAGCAAACGACGACCGCAAAACTCGCCCGGCGAAAGCCGAAGACCTCGCCGCAGGGAACGCGTCGCGCCATCAGGTTGCCGATGATGCCTGTCAGGATGAGTAAAAAGAAGCCTGTGCTCTGGAGCATGCCAGAGATCATGTCGGTCGAAGTGGGCAGTCGCGCGGCGGTGACGGTGCCCTGATGCGCGCTCATCAGCATCACGAAAAACCCGACCAAGCCGCCGACGAAGACAAAATCCGCCCGTCCGAGATTTTGCGTTCGGACCTGCCCCTCGCTCTCAAAAATGACGCGGTCCGCCAAGTAGCCGTAAAAGAGTAGACCCAGGCCGACAGTCACGAGCTTCAAGGCGCTCCACCAGAGCGACGGCACGATTACATCGGGGGAAAGGAAGGCGTTCACGGCAACAAAAGTTTTTGCTCGGCGATCATCGGGTGTTCAGCCTGCTCGCAGTTCGGTAAAGACTGCCCCAAATTGGGCAAAAAGATCGGTGGGCAACAGGGATTCGTGGCTTTGGCCGCCCCGGAGCAGCGCGCGGTCCGCCGCGCGGCCATGCACCCACGAGGCCAAGCGCGCCGCGTCAAAAACGTCGAGCTTCTGACCGAGCAAAGCGGTGCAAATCCCCGTCAGCACATCCCCCATGCCACCGGTGGCCATGCCTGCGTTGCCGGTGGTGTTGTAAGAAAGCGGCTTCCCATGTTGGCCAACCAGCGTTCGCGCGCCTTTCAAAAGGAGTGCGACCGGGTAATGCTCCGTGAATCCGTGCATGATGTCCGCGCGAGATGCCCCCTCCCCCACCGGTTGCCGACGCACGGCGGCGTCGGCTTGCAGCAAGCGTTTCATCTCGCCGGGGTGCGGGGTGAGCAGACGCGGTCCGGCGGCACGCGTCAGTGGTGAGATGTCATCCGCCAGCGCGTTGAGGCCATCCGCATCCACGACCATCGGTTTCGGCCAACGCGCGATTACTTCGCGGACGGCCTCACTGTTTGTCGTCCCGAGTCCGGGCCCCAGCGCGAGGACATCAAAGTTCATCTCCAATGCGTCCAGCGGGGATCTGAGCGGTTTGACCATCACCTCAGGTGCTGCAGCACCCGCCACGATGGGATAAATCTCCTCGTGGGTCAGCAGGGTGATTAACCCCGCCCCGGCCCGTGCGCAGGCATGGGCGCACATGATCGCCGCGCCCGTGGCACCGACCGACCCCGCCAGGATGCCAACGCGGCCGTACATCCCTTTGTTGGATTCGTGAGGCCGGGGCGGCAACAAACCGGCGAGGTTGGCGCGGGTGGCGACGGTGCCGCGCTGGGCCGCCGCTGGGGCTTGCGCGGCAGCGTCGGCGAACTCTGGCAACGCGAGCACTTCCAAGCGCCCGACGTGGTTTGTCGCCCCATCACGGAGGAGGCCAACCTTGGCGAATCCAGCAGCCAGCGTCACGTCGGCGACGACGGCGTCGGCCACCGCCTCGCCGGTGGCGGCGTCGAGGCCGGTCGGGTTGTCGATGGCATAAATCTCCGCACCTCGTCGCGTACGCAGGTCATTGATCTCGCGCGCGGCTTGATGGACCGCGCCGCGCAGCGCCCCCCGCGCGCCGATGCCCAACAAACCGTCCACGACCAGCAAGCGGCCAATCCGTGCCGGGATTTGGCGTGCCTGTTCGGCGGTCAACCTCAGGTAACGGTCCGGAGGCAGCGCGTCGAGCTTCCTGCGGGCGAGTTCACCCAGTGAGGCGGGACCCTCAAGCGCCAGCCGCAGCTTGATCTCGACGGGAACGTGGCAATCGTACGCCAACTGGCCCAACGCTTTCGCGGCCACCAGCGCATCCCCGGCATTGTTGCCTTTCCCGGCGTAAAAAACCACCGTGCCGCCGCCGCGCCATAGCCGCCGGATGAGATGTCGGGCTATTTGGAACCCAACTTTATCCATCAATGCTTCCGCCGTGGTACCGGCGGCAAACACCGCGCCTTCAATGGCGCGCATCTCGTCGGGCGTGACGATCATTTCCAGAGGATCACCGGTGGCGGTGATGCCGCGCGCTCGAACTGCCGTGGCCGCGGCTGTGCTTCGTCGATTTGGAGGTATGACCGCGCGATTTCCCGCGCGAGCCACCCCGCGAGCGCCGCACGCTGCCACGCCCGCGCGCATGGTGGCTTGAACCCCGATGATAGGACCGGCCCCGGCCCGAGACGCGCGGCTCGCTCGTCACTGGCGGCTGGTAACCCATGTCGTACGGGTCGCCCTGCCGCCGTTGCGCGAGAATCGCGGCGGCAACGTTTTCGGCCCAGCGTTGGCGGTAGGAAGGATTAAGGATCGTCCGGCCTTCCTCGGGGTTGGTCAGAAACCCGCCCTCCAACAGCACCGCCGGAATGGAGGTGCGCCGGAGCACAAAAAACGCCCGCCTGCGCACGAAACGGTCCTCCGTGGAAAGCGTGGCAAGTTGGGCGCGGTGGAGCCGCGTCGCCAGACCGAAACTGCCTGCGCCGTAATAGTACGTCTCGAACCCGTGTGCATCCAACCGGGGAGCACTGTTATAGTGAACGCTCACGAAGATGGCGTTGCGGAACGCGTTGGCGACCCCCGTGCGCACCGGCAGCGGCACAAACACATCCTCTCGCCGTGTCATGATCGTGCGAAAGCCGCGCCGCCGCAGTTCGCGTTCGAGGCGTTGCGCGGTGTCGAGCGTGTACGGCTTCTCAGGAATGCGTTGGCCGGGGCCGCCGCCACGGTCAATGCCACCGTGGCCCGCGTCGATCACGACGGTATCGAACCCTTGCGTGCCGTAAGCGTGCAAGCGACTCGTCGGCACCAACGACAGCACCGCCGCCAGCAGGGCGCAGCCCAGAACGTTCAACAAGGATCGAGTGGCGGCAGATCGCAACATGCGGCAGGAAAATAGCGTGGGAACCCGCGTCGTCAAAAGCACGCGTGTTGATATATTCGCACGCCGTCGAATCGGTGTTTGGCTTTCGCCGCCCAGCCTGTGGCCGTCACTGGCGGGGCGGCACCGGCAGGCCCGCCGGACGGTCGGAAAGTTTCGCCCCGCCGTCGGTGCCTGCCGGTCGGACGCCACCCGCGGGCGCAGCCTGCACTTGGCCGCCGCGCACGCTGACCTCGCCCGTCGCGCTTTTTACCAGGATCGGGCGACTGCTGCCCGAGCGAACGTAGGCCTTCTGGTCGATGCGCTCGCCGTTGAGGTTGACCGCCGTGTAGAGATAAGTTCCCGGCACGGCCTCCTGCAAGACGTGGAGCGTGTTGCCGCGGTCGAAAAACTCCTGCGGTTCGCGTCCGGTGATGATCAGGCGTCCGAGCGATTGCGTGGTGTAGACCGCGTCGCCGTCCTCGTCACGTACCCGCACGTAGAGCAACATCCGGTCGGTCAACTGGTGCGTGAGCAGTGACACCTGCCGCATTTCGTTGGTCGTACCCGGCACACCGACCGTTTGCCGCCACAGCAGCTTGCCTTCCGTCATCTCGAAGGAGACGAAGTTGGAGGCGTAGTAACGGCCCGTATCCGCGAAGTAAATGTTCGCGCGCAGCCGGTGGGTGCCCAATTCGCGGATTGGGAACAGCGGGGTCACGTCGATCTTGCGCGCGAGCGACTGACCGGCGGGCAGCATCAACGGGCGAAGTTTATAATCCGGATTGTACGGGATGAGCGTCTCGCCGCTCATCTTCGTGACCTCCAGGTTGAACCATTGCGTTCCCTGATCATCCTGTAACTCCAGGTCACGCCCGGCGTTGTTGGTGACCGTAACCGTGGCGATCAGCGACTCGTACATGATAAACGAACGGCGGCTGAGCTTGAGCTCAACCTGGAGCTGACCCCGGGCAGGCACAGCCAGCAGAAGCAAGAGGGTGGCGAGCGCGCCCGGGAGCACGATCTTCGAGAACGAATGGAAAAGAGAACGGGACATGGCGGAAAAGTGGTTGGGGAAAAGTCCTGCGGGCGCGATCATCGGGAAAACGTCACTTAGGCGGCGCGGAGTCGGAAACCGTGCGGAAGCCGATGCGTTCGTTCGATTCGAGGTCGGCGACCTCCGTGACTCGGTGGATAACCTCCACGGTAGCCGAACCGAAGTTGCCGCCGCAGATCACCGGATAATTCAGCTTGCCGCGGTGCGTCACGTCCGCCGTCCATTCGCTGACGTTCCCGGCCATGTCCTTGACGCCGTAAGGGCTGGTGTCGCCCGTCATCGCATCCACCGGCGACCATCGGTTGTAGCCGTCGACCTCGCCCTTGGCCGCGCCGTCCTCGTGAAAATCCGCCGCCGTATTCACTTTGCTGATCTTCTGCGGATCGTTGCCCCAAGGATAGATACGCCCATCCGTCCCGCGCGCCGCCTTTTCCCATTCCTCCTGCGTGGGCAGCCGGTGGCCCTTCCACTTGGCGTAGGCGTAGGCGTCGTACCAATCCACGAACACGGCGGGGCAGTCCAAATCGACCGGCGCACCGTTATAGAGTCCCCCGCTTTTGGCCACCGCATAGAGCCGAAACCATTTCACGTCGTCATGCCGGTGCGATTTGGGCACGCCCGGCGCCTCGTATTTATCCGTCGGATTCTTGCGGAGGGCTTCCAGGAACTCCTGGTACTGGCCAATGGTCACCTCGTATTCGTCGATCCAAAACGCGGGCGTCGTCACGTGGTCGCTCGTCTGATAGGTAAATTCACCTTCGGGCACCGCCATCATCCGGTCGAAGCTACGCGCCGAGGCGGCCCGGAAAAATTTGAGATAGACCACGGTTGCCACCGCCCAGAACACCGCCACCATGCCCAACGTCGTCAGGATCAGCGCGCGCTTCTGCCGCCGCTTCGCTTCCTGCACGGCGGCATTGGCCGCGGCCTCGCGGGCGGTCAGCTTGAACGCGTCCTCGGGCACCACCTTGGGTTCCAGCGCCTTGACGCCTTGCAGCAGCGCGCCCCAACTCAAGAATCCCACCGCGCCTTCGAGCAGCATCCGATTCAGCAGTTCGCGCAAGCCGTGGCTGGCCGCCATCCGGCTCGGCAGGCAGTCCGAAACCATCCGCGAGAGCGCGCGGATGTCCTGCTGCGTGGTCGCAGTGCGCACTTCCGGCAGCGACGCCAAATTGTTGATCCGCGCCCGCCCGTCCCGGCCCAGGTAGATGTCGTCCGGGGTGATCGGCGGATGGGCGATCTTTTGCTGGTTGAGATAACTCAGGGCCTCTGCCGCGACCTTGATGCATTGGAGCGCGGTCGCGTCGTCTATCGTTCGGCCTTCGGCGTGCAGATGCGTCAGGTTGATGCCGTCGACGAATTCGCGCGTGTAATAGTAGATGCCGTCCTGCTGTCCGGCCTCGTACACGGCCAGGATGGACGGATGCTGCACGTTGGCCTTCGCGCTCGCGCTGGCGAGAAAATCCTGCACGGCGGCGTCATTACCTTGCAGGTCGGGCGACAGGATTTTCAAGGCCACCACGCGGTCCATGGAGGTTTGCACGGCCTCGAAAACCTCGGTCCGGTCGCCTTGGCCGATCTTCCGCCGGAGTTGGTAGGGACCGATGGTCCGCTCGGATAGCCCATCGGCGGGCGCGGCGGTTTCCGCCGTCTGCTGGCTCGCTTTTTCGTCGCGTCGCCGAACGGCCTCCATGATGAGGTGCTCCCAGCCGCCGTGGAGGGTCTGCGTCTCGGGCTGGATGCCGTCGTCGAACGAGAACTGACCCGCCGACCAGCCGATGATCTCGTAGGCCGCCTCGTCACCCTGGAGTTCGCCGCTGACGGCGTGGATGATCTGCCCGGCGCGCAGGTAGAGCACCCCGCGCTCCCCACGCCGGGCGATGAGCAAGCGGCCCGTACGCTTGCTGATGCAGCAAAGCTGGATGATGTCGACGAGGTCGAATTGGTCGAGTTTCCCGGTGAAACCCTGCTTGCCGACGAGGTTGCGCAACCGGGCGGACTGGGTACGCTGATCGACCCCGACGGCGGAGGTCGCCGCCGGTCCCGGGACCGCCGTGGGCGGCGCATTGTTCGAGACGCCCGCCGGAGGCTGCGCCAGCGCGCGAATGATCTCTTGGGGATCGACCGGCTTGTAGAACAGGTCAGCTCCGTCGAGGTATTCCTGATAGGCGCTGAGGTCGTATTCCGTCACGAAAACCGTTCGTAATCCGGGGTGCACCTCGCGGATCGTTTCCCGCAGGTTAAAACCGTCCCCGCCTTCCAGCACTGCCTCGGTGACGAGCACGTCGGGCGCGCCACCCTCGTTCACCGCCGCGATGGCTGCTTCCCGTCCACCCGCCGACACCACCTCGCTGTCCGGCAGCCAACGCAAAGCCTCCGCCAACGAGGCGGCGGCTTCGACTTGATCGTCAACAACCAGGATTCTCATGGATAGGGGGGCGGCGGACGGAGACTTTCCAGCCGCTAATCAGCCGAAAGTGTGAGCGGCGGCGGGAATTTTTGCAACAACCGCACTGGGTCGGCCTGCACGTCCTGAAGCTGCCGATCATAATACAGGCGCACGCTGTAGCCAAGGTAGGTTCTAACCTGGGCGGGTTTGGGCGGCGGCGGTGCCGCTGCCGTGTCTGCCGCCCCCTTGCCACGCCGCGACTTTTTCGGGGTTGGCGTCGGCTCGGGTGTGGGGGTCGCGGGCGCGGCCTTCGCTCGGATATACGTCGTTTCGAGTACCTCGGACTTGTCGTTGGCCCAGTTCACTGGCTTGGGCGTCAGCCATGCGAACGCCGTCTGCGCATCGGTCAGCACTTCGTCCTGGCCATCCACCAGATCGTAAAAGTAGGTCAAGATGCGGACCTTGGTCGGGTCGATGGCGGTGCCGGGGCGGTTCTTGACCACGATCCGCAACGAAACTTTTTGGTCCGCCGCTGGGTCTGGCAAATCCTCCTTGTGGATGTCGGTCAGCTTGAGCACCTCGCCCCCTTGCACCGGAAACGCGTTCCCATCCGGCGCGGCGGGGCTGCTCCCCGGCACCGGTGTCACGTTCTGCAACTTGTACTGCGCGAGATTGTACAGCGCTCCGATCCCCTCGCCCAGACGGGAAAGACGCTGCCATTGCTCGAAGGCGCGTTCGGGAATCTGCATGGCCTCATAGGTTAGCGCCATCTCGGCGATGATCTGCGGATTCTCTGGTTCGGTGACCTGCGCCTCGCGCAGCCGGGCAAGCGCCGAATTCATGTCGCCCCGCGCGCGAAGTTGGCGCGCCTGTTCCAGCAGATCCGTCGGCCCGCTCACCGGACGGGGGGCGAGCGCTGGCGTCGGACGCGCCGGGGCGGCCTCGAGCGGTGCGACGTTCCCGGTGGGCACCGGAGTAGGCAGGGCCTGCGCCGGGCTGACGGCGGGCACAGGCAGATTGTTGATCCCCGGCTGCAAAGGGCGATTCAGGCCCGAATCGTTTGCGATGGCCGCTGGGCGGCGCGCCGACGCCCCACCTCCGATGAGGTAACCCGCCAACACGAGCAGCTGGATCGTCGCACCCACCCCCAGCAGCGCGAGCGCAACCGAAAGCGTCCGCCCGCTGCGTGTGTGGGGGAGAAAGGATTTGACGGTGGGGGCCATGCGGCGCGGCGGAAGCGTTCAACCTACGTCGCGGGGAAATTCGGTGTCAACACCCTTGTCGGCCCCGGACCACGACCGCGTGGTGCGCGGGGTTGGTAGCGCTAACGGGGTTCGAACCCGTGCTCCAGCCTTGAGAGGGCCGTGACCTAACCACTAGTCGATAGCGCCGACTGATTGGAGACAGCCACCGTGCCGCAAAACGTTCCTTCCGGCAAGTGCGTTCTTTTGGTGACATGGAAAACCGGAGCGGAATAGAGGCATGGATGGCTCCCAAGCGCTGTCCCTGGCTCGGCCTTCCTTCTTTCTACACGCGTCGTTAGGAAGCACGGTCAACGACGGCGTCCGCCGCCCCGGCGCCCGCCACCACCGAGCACGATGTCCTCCTCACCGCCTACTTCGCGGCGTTTCGGCTCGTACCGGGTCTGGGAAACCTGTTTTAAGGCGTCGAGATGCTTCTTCATCTCCGGGGAAGGATCGACCTTGGCGACCTCGGCGTACAAGCGAACGTAGTATTGCTTGAGGAAAGCGCGCTTTTCCGGGTCCGTCCCCGCCCCGTCTGCCCGCTGCAAAAGTTCCGCCAAGCCGGGGTCGCGTGCCATCGCCACGGTCTTGGCGAGGCGGTACGCCACCCGCACTTGAAGAGGGTCAGCGTCCGCCTGTTGGGCCAGCACGTCGCGTCGACGGCCCGAGCCGTGCGTCCGAGCCGCCCCGCGCCCGCCCCGACGGCCTGCTCCGCGCGCGTTCTGCGCGTTTTGCAGCGTCGGATCAGGAGTCGCCGCAGGCTGCTCTGGGAACAGCTTCGCGGAACTGCCCGGGTCACGCAGACTTTCGATGTCGGGGTAGCCGTAGTTGTTCTCGGCAGAAGGGGTTGGCGTCGCCGCCGGTTCCGGCGGGGCGGGCTGCTGCGCGCAGGCGGAGTAAGAACTCAACGCAAGCCAACCCAACACCGCCAAGAGAAAGATTTGCGCCATTCGCATCGGTGGCTCAAGCCAATACAAAGAAATCCGCTCGTCCGGCGAGGAAAATTTCCAGGGTCGTTCGTCAAGCTGTGGTCAACGGTTGGCGCTTCATGCGGGCAAACTTCTCCGCGAGCAGCGCACCGAGCTTGGGCGTGGCGTTCTTGTCCGGCAGACGTTCCAAGACTTCGTTGAGAAACCCATGGACGATCAATTCCTGCGCGGCCTTGCGGTCAATGCCACGCGACAACAGATAGAACAGTTCCTCGTCGTCCACGTGGCCGCTGGTCGCGCCGTGCGTGCAGCGGACCTCATCCGCGAGGATTTCCAAGCCCGGCATCGAGTTTGCCTCGGCGTCGTCGCTGAGCATCAGGTTGCGCACCTTCTGGTAGGCGTCGGTGTGCTGGGCCTCGGGTTGCACGCGGATCAGCCCGGCGAAGATCGTCTTGGCGGTGTCCGAGAGCGAATTCTTGTAGAGGAGGTCGCTCGTTGTGTGCGGCTGGACGTGGTCTTGCAGCGTGCGCTGGTCGAACTCCTGGGTACCCTCCGTCACGGTCGCGGAGAGCATGTCGCTCCTGCCGCCCGCGCCGACGAGGCGGCTCAGGCTCTCCAACCGCGCGTAGGATGCGCCTAGGTTGAGGTGAAGGCTCAGGGCGGCGGCATCGCGCTCCACCACCGTCGAATTGATTTGAAAGGAAACCACCTTCTCGCCCCAGTTCTGCGCACAAAGGTACGTTACCTTCGCGCCGGGGCCGACGATGAGGTCATTCACCGCGCAGGCGAAACCCGTCTGCTCCGGGCGTTCGGACCCAAAATAATCAACCAGCGTCACTTTGCTGCCCGCTTCCGCGATGATGAGCGTGTGCGGGAAAGCGGAACCGGCCTCGCCACTCAACCAGTGGAATACCTCCAGCGGTAGGGCCACCTCGACGCTCTTAGGAACGTAGAGGAACGTGCCGGTACGAACATAAGCGCGGTGCAAGTCCGCGAATTTCTGACTGCCGAGGATGGCATCTTGCACCATGAAATATTTGCGAAATAGGTCGGCGTGCTCGGCGATGGCGGCCTCCAACGGCTTCCAGATGACGCCCTGCGCGGCGAGTTCGGGCGCGAACAGGCGGCGGTCGAGCAAGGCATCGTTGGCGAACACCATCTTGCCCGCGATCTTCTCGTTGCCGACCGAGCGACCGATGAGGCCGTCGGCGGTGTCGCCCTGAACCGGCAGCGGTGCCTCGTAGCTGCCGAGCTTGATCTTGCCGAGCGAGGCAAAGCGCCACGCCTGCTCGGTGCGCGCGGGCATTTCGTGGGACTGAAAGTCCCGCCAGGCATCGATGCGGGCGGTGCGGAACCAGTCCGGCAAGCCCTGGCCCGCTTCCACGCCGGGAGCGGTCAGCAAACTACCGTGTGCTGACGTTACCGCCTCGTCGGCGATGAGAGCAGCTTCCCTGGCTTCGGCGGTGTCGGCGTAGTCGGCGGTGAGAAGAGTATCGGTCTGATCGGCCATATTTTCCCTAAAATTGATTTACCCGACGGACCCTTCCATCTCTAGGTCGATCAGGCGCTTGAGTTCCACGCTGTATTCCATCGGGAACTGACGCACCAGGTCGTTGACGAATCCGTTGACGGTCAAGCTCATCGCCTGGCCCTCGGTCAGCCCGCGCTGCATCATGTAAAAAATCTGCTCGGCGCTGACCTTGGAGACGCTGGCCTCGTGTTGCATGGCGTTCTTCGCGCCGCGCACGGTGATGGCCGGATAGGTGTCGGTGCGGCTCGTCGGGTTGATGAGCAGCGCGTCGCACTCCGTGTTGTTCTTGCACCCTTTGAGGTGCTTGGGCACGAGTACTTGGCCGCGATACGTCGCCCGGCCACTGCCCACGCTGATGCTCTTGCTGATGACGTTGCTCGTCGTGTTGTCGGCGGCGTGGATCATCTTTGCCCCGGTGTCCTGGTGCTGGCCGTTGCCCGCCAGCGCAATGGAGATGACTTCGCCACGGGCGCGCTCGCCTTTCATCACGACACCGGGATACTTCATCGTCAAACGACTACCGATGTTGCAGTCGATCCATTTGATCTCGGCGTCCTCGTGGGCGACGCCGCGCTTGGTGACGAGGTTGAAGACATTGTTGCTCCAGTTCTGGACGGTGACGTACTGAATCTTCGCGCCCTTCATGGCCACGAGTTCCACGACCGCGCTGTGGAGGGTGGCCGTCTCGAATTTCGGCGCGGTGCAGCCTTCCATGTACATCACTTCCGCGCCTTCGTCGGCGATGATGAGTGTGCGCTCGAACTGACCGAAGTTCTCGGAGTTGATGCGGAAATATGCTTGAAGCGGGTGCTTCACCTTCACGCCCGGCGGCACGTAAATGAATGAGCCGCCGCTAAACACGGCGCTGTTGAGCGCGCTGAACTTGTTGTCGCCCGTCGGGATGACCTTGCCAAACCACTTGCGGAAGATTTCCGGATGCTCCTTGAGGCCCTCGGTGCTGCCGACGAAGATCACACCCTGGTCGCCAACGGCTTTCTTGATGTTGCTGTAGGCGGCCTCGCTGTCGAACTGGGCTTCGACGCCCGCGAGGAAACGGCGCTCCTGCTCGGGGATGCCCAGACGCTCGAAGGTTTTCTTCATGTCGTCGGGCACGTCGTCCCAGGAGCGGCTCGGCTTCTGCCCGCGGCTGAGGTAGTAACGGATGTTCTCGAAGATGATGTTGTTGAGGTCCTTGGTGGCCCAATGGGTCGGCATCGCCTTCTTGTTGAAGACTTCGAGGGCTTTCTGGCGGAACTCCCGGATCCAGTCCGGCTCGCCCTTGACCTCGGAAATATAGTCCACGGTGGCGGGCGTCAGACCGTAGCCTGCGTCAAACGTGTGTGCCTCGGGATAAGAGAAATCCCCGGCGCTGCGGTCAATATCGATGTCGGCTTTGGGTGCGGCCATGAGAGAGAAAGTCGGAGTGTGAAGACGAAACGTGGTAGTGGTGAGAAATGAACTCAAGCGATAGCAAGTTCCGGCTTGATCCAGTCATATCCCTTTTCGTCCATTTCGAGCGCCAAGGACTTGTCGCCGGTGTGGACGATCCGGCCATCCATCATGATGTGAACCTTGTCGGGCACGATGTAGTTGAGCAGGCGTTGGTAGTGGGTAATGAGCAGAACGCCGAGGTTCGGGCCACGCAGGGTGTTGACGCCGTGGGCGACGATCTTGAGCGCGTCGATGTCCAGGCCGCTATCCGTCTCGTCGAGGACGGCGTAACTCGGTTCGAGCATCGCCATCTGGAGGATTTCGTTGCGCTTCTTCTCGCCGCCGGAAAACCCTTCGTTGACCGAGCGGGCCGTGAAGTCGCGGCGGATGTCGAGCATGTCCATCTTTTCGTAGAGACGGTGGTAGTAATCGACAGCTTCGAGTTCCTCGCCCTCGCCGAGACGGGCTTGGAGGGCGGCGCGGATGAAGTTGGCGTTGCTGACGCCAGGGACCTCGCTGGGGTACTGGAACGCGAGGAAAAGGCCCTTGCGACTGCGTTCGTCGGCTTCCAGGCCGAGGATGTCCTCGCCGTCGAGCAGGACGCTGCCACTAGTGATTGTGTAATCGGGATGGCCGCTGATCGCCTTGGCCAGCGTGCTCTTGCCGGAACCGTTGAGGCCCATGATCGCGTGAACCTCGCCCTTGAGGATTTCAAGGTTCAGCCCCTTGACGATAGGTTTGTCCCCGATGCTGACGTGGAGATCTTTGATGACGAGCGATTGGTTCATGGAACGTTGGAAGAAGGTTTTTCGCCCGGGTTCGCGGCGCACGAGGGGCAAAGGCCGCGCAGGCTAAATTCGTGGTGGTTGACGACGTAGTCCTCCGGCAAGCGCCAGAGGCGGGCGAGTTCGCTTACGTCAGGCAGGTCCACATCATGCACGCCACCGCATTGGGTGCAGATAAAATGGCCGTGCTGGTGGGTATTCGGGCAAAAGCGGGAGGGGCCACGGTCAAAATTGACCTGGCGGACGAGGCCGCATTGGGTCAGCATTTCGAGGCAGTTGTACACCGTGGCCAAAGAGATCGTGGGCATCTTCTGCTGGACGCGATTGAACACCTGCACAGCGCTGGGGTGGTCGCGTTTTTCGAGCAAGACGCCGTACACCTCGCGGCGCTGCCGGGTCAGCCGGAAGCCGCCCGAAGCGATAGATTCATCGTAGGCGGGAGCATCGGGTGACAGTTCAGCGGACATGCGGAGAGACAACTTGCCTCAACGCGTGGCGGTATCAAGAACAATTCTAATTAAAACCAGAAGTTCCGTAAGATGGACAGGGTCCGCAGACTGCGCAGATTCGGGGCTGGGAAGGGATCAAATGGCAGGGGTCAAGCCGCCAAAAGTTGCCGCTGAGAGGCGATGAGTTGCGCCACCCCCCGGCTGCCGAGCGCGACGAGCGCCTGGAATTCGTCCTGCGAGAACGTAGATTCCTCGCCAGCCCCCTGAACTTCGACGAAGCGCCCTTCTTCGGTAAGAACCACGTTGAAATCCACGGCGGCGTCCTTGTCCTCAATGTAATCGAGATCGAGCACGGCGCGGCCCTCGACGATGCCCACGCTGACCGCCGCGACCAAGCGCGCCAACGGCGACCGCGCGACCTTGCCCGCCACCACGAGCGCACGGCAGGCCAAGGCTGCCGCCACGCAACCGCCCGTGATGGAAGCCGTGCGCGTGCCGCCATCGGCTTGGAGCACGTCGCAGTCGATCCAGAGCGTGCGGGGGCCGAGGAGTTCGAGGTCAATGGTGGTGCGGAGCGCGCGCCCGATCAGGCGCTGGATCTCGACGCCGCGTCCGTCCTGCTTGCCTTTGCTGATATCGCGCGGCTTGCGGCCCAGTGTCGAGTAGGGCAGCATCGAATACTCGGACGTGATCCAGCCGCCGGTGATGCCCTGTTCCTTCATCCAGCGCGGCACGCCCTCCTCGACGGAGGCCGCGCAGATGACTCGCGTGTTGCCGCAGGCGATCAGCACGCTGCCCAGCGCGTGCGGGGCAATGCCGGGGGTGAACGTGAGGGGGCGGAGTTGGTCGTCGGCGCGACCGTCGTGGCGGGGCATTTGGGGAAGTTGGAACGCGGAAGTCGGAACGCGGAAGTGGAAGGGAACTTTGCGGCGCGGCGAATGTGCGCTTTGTTGTTAGCCCTGTTTATGCGCGCTGTCACCGTCGAAGTTCCCGCCACCACTTCCAACCTTGGACCGGGCTACGATTGCCTCGGGGTTGCGTTGTCGATCTACAACCGGGTGACAGTCGCGCGTAAGCCGGGAGATGCGCCATCCGAGATGGTGCAAGAGGCCGCCGACGCGTTCTTTGCAAAAGCGAGCCAGGAGGCGTTTCCATTCACGTGCAGCATCGAGGGGGAAGTGCCGATGTCGCGCGGGCTGGGCAGCAGCGTGACGCTGCGGTTAGGCGTCTTGACCGGGTTGAACGTGTTGGCGGGGCGTCCGTTGTCGCGGACGGAGATTTTCGAGATCGGCGCGAACCTGGAGGGGCACCCGGACAACGCCGCGCCCGCGCAGTTCGGCGGATTCACGGTGGCGAGCGGCGAGGCCGCGCCGCTGAGGTTTGTGGTGTCCCCTGCCCTCTCGTTTGTGCTGTTGATCCCAAATTTCGAGGTCCGCACGGCGGACTCACGGCGGATCTTGCCCGAAGACGTGAATCGCAAGGCGGCGGTAGCGAGCAGCGCGCGGGCGTGCCGGATCACGGCTGCCTTTGCCGGGCAGCGGTACGAGGCGTTGCGGGACGCGTTCGAGGACAGCGCGTTTCACCAGCCGCACCGGCTGCCACTGGTGCCGTTCCTGCCTAAGGTGCTGGCGGCGGGTCGGGCAGCGGGGGCGTTGGGAGGGTTTTTGAGCGGGTCCGGTTCGACGGTGGCGTGTCTGACGTTGGAAGACGCGGAGAGCGTGGCAGCGGCGATGTTGGAGGCATCGGGGCTGGAGGGCGCGCGCACGCTGGTCACGCGGGCGGACAACCGGGGGGTACGGGTAATCGTAAGGTGACAGGGGCAAGCCAGGGGATCAGCGGCAGAGGTCCGCGGATTTCGCAGATTTTGCAGCTTCAGGGAATTTTTAAGGTGCGCCTTTCCATCGAAGCCGGTTGGCATTTAGGATAGCCGTCACATGCGGCAATGGCTCGAAAGCCTGGAACAGTTCGCCATCGACGTGATCCTGGAGCGTCGGTACGGGAAACGCGCGTCGCTGCTGCGCGCCATATTATTCGTGTTGTCGCTCGTTTTCCGGCAGATCGTGCAGGCGCGGTTGTGGCTGTACCGCAAACGTTACCTGCGGAATCATCCGCTGGGTTGCATGGTGATCAGCGTGGGCAACCTGACCGTCGGCGGGACGGGCAAGACGCCGGTCGTGGAAAGCCTCGCGCGCACCTTGCAGGCCGGGGGTCGGAGGGTGGCCATCCTGAGCCGGGGTTACAAGAGCCGCCGTCCGCCGCTGCTCAAGCGTTTGCATGGCCGATTGACGGGCAGGATCGACGAATCCATCCCGCGCGTGGTCAGCAACGGGCATCACGTGCTTCTCGGTTCGCGCGAGGCGGGCGACGAGCCCTACATGCTCGCGCAGAACCTGCCCGGGGTGGTCGTGGTGGTGGACAAGGACCGCGTCAAGGCCGGGCGGTATGCCATTGAACACTTCGGCGCGGATACGCTGATCCTCGACGACGGTTTGCAGTATCTGCATTTGCAGCATCGGTTGGACCTCGTGTTGATCGACCGGCAGACCCCATTTGGGAACGAATACCTGCTGCCACGGGGAACCCTGCGCGAGCCGCCAAAGAATTTGCGCCGGGCGAGCCACATCTTCATCACCAAGAGCGCGGGGGCCGATAACGCCGCGCTCATCGAACGTATCCGCCGTTACAACCGGACGGCGGAGATCATCGAGTGCAACCACCGGCCCCGGCATCTGCAGGAGGTGTTCACCCGGGCGCACCGGCCGCTGGAGGCGCTGCAGGGGGCGGAGGTGGGCGCGTTCAGCGCCATCGCCGCGCCGGAGAGTTTCGAGGCCGCGTTGCGGGGACTCGGCGCGAACGTCGAGCTTTCGCGGCGGTTCGCGGATCACCACCGATTCCGCGAGGCGGAAATCCGGGCATTCGCGCAACGCTGCCAACGGCGGGGGGTGGACATGATCCTGACGACCGAAAAGGACGCCGTGCGGTTTCCGCGCCGGATGGAACTGGAAGTGCCGATTTATCTGCTGCGCGTGGAAATCGAAATTCTGCGCGGACAGGCCGGGTGGCAGGAGTGCGTCGAAAGCATCTGCCAGCCGGGGAAGATGGTCCGTCCGCGCGAGGTTTTAGCATAGCCGCAGGTGGAACCCGGCGGGATGTTCAGCCGCCGTTCCATTCCGGCAGCGTGAACGCGAAAAACGCGCCTTTGTTTTCCTCGCTCTCGGCCCAGATCGTGCCGCCGTGCCGGTGGATGATGCGGTGCACCAAGGCCAAGCCGATGCCGGTTCCCTCGAACTCCGTCGGGTGGTGCAGGCGCTGGAACGCGCCGAACAGTTTGTCGGCGTAGCGCATGTCGAAGCCCGCACCATTGTCACGGATGTAATACGTCGCAAACTCGGGTCCCGCAACGTTGCCGCCGATCTCGATGCGGGGTACATCGGAGCCACGGGTAAATTTGAGGGCGTTGCCAATGAGGTTGATCCAGACCTGCCGCAACAGCGACGAATCGCCTACCGCCGGAGGGAGCGAAGCGATCTCGCAAGTGATCCGGCGGCCATTCTGCCCCTCAAGCACTTCCTGATACACGCTGCGGACGAGTTCGTTCATCTCGACCTTGCCACTGCGCAGCGACTGCACGCTGACCTTCGACAGCGCGAGCAGGTCGTCAATGAGCCGATCCATCTTGGCGGCGTTGTGCGTGATGCGCTCCACGACGCGGTGGCCGTCCTCGGGCAGAGCGGCGGAGTGGTCTTCGACCAACACCTGCGCGAATCCGTTGATGGCGCGCAACGGCGCACGGAGATCGTGAGCCACGGAGTAGGAAAACGCGCGCATCTCGGCGTTGGCTTCCTGCAACTGGGTGTTGCTGCGCCGGGTTTCCAGTTCCGCCCGGTGCGCCCGCCCGATCTGGCGAATCAGACCGGCAAAGACCGCCCCAAGCAATGCCAGGCTGACGACGCCGCCAATGGCCTGCAAGATAACCGAGCGTTGTCTCGTGGTGCGCAACTGGTCAAGCCGGTCGGCCAACAGGCGATTTTCCTCGCCGATCATCACGCCGACGGTCGCGCGTACGGAATTCATTAGTTCCACGGCCTTCGAGGAGATATATTTTGGATCGAGCGCGGATTGACCTAACTGCTGACGCTGGGTGATGCGCTCCCGCGCGTTGGCCAGCCGTTCGTCGATGGACCTCCGCAGGAGCGCCAGCCGCGTGACCTGCCTCGGGTTGTCGCTTACCAATTGGCCAACCAGCGCAAGTTGGCTCGGGAGATGGTTGACCGTGGATTCGTAAGATTCCAGGGCGGCGGGGTTACCCGTGACGAGAAACATCCTTTGCGAACCGTCGGCGTCTTGCATCCCAGTAAGGACATCGTGCAACGCGGTCGCCACCTGGTAAGTGTGCTCCACCCAACCGGCAGCCACCGATTGCTTGCGAATGTTCAGGTACGAAAACGCCCCGAGCGAGCAAAGGATGCCCAGCGCCAACCCCAAGCCCAGAAGCATCCGGCGCGAGAGATGTTGCGAGGGGCGCAAGAACGGAGGCAGCTTCACCAGGAGAACTTAAAGGCGGATTGTCGCCCGGCAAGCGGCAAGGTGACCCTCCGACTGCTTCCGACGCGTCAGCGTTCGAGCCGGAAAACGTGGGCAGGCCGACCATGCGGATCCAGCGAGAGGTAATTTCGCCGACCGTGCCAGCCGAAGCGCTCGCCGGTGAGCAGATCCTGCACGGTGTAAGCGTCGCCTCGCTCCAGGTAACCAAACTCCTCGAAAGGTACCTCCACGTAGCCGCTCTGAACGTGGTAGGGGTCGACGTTGACCGCCACGAGGATAATGTTGTCCATCGCGGGAGTCATCTTCATGAACCAGAGGATCTGGTCGTTGTCGCTGGGCAGGAAGCGCAGGTTATCATAGAGGCGCAACGCGCGGTTTTCGCGGCGGATCGTGTTGAGCTTGGTGATGTGCTCCTTGATGTTACCGGGCGCGTTCCAGTCGCGGCCTTTGAACTGATATTTCTCGCTGTCGTGGTATTCCTCGCGTCCGGGCAGCGCAGCGTTTTCGCAGAGTTCAAAGCCGCTGTAGATGCCGTACACGGTGGAGAGCGTGGCGGCCAAGGTCGCACGAATCATGAAAGCCGGGCGTCCGCCATGCTGGAGGAAAAAAGGCAAGATGTCGGGCGTGTTCGGGAACAAGTTGGCCCGGTAATAATCCTTCATTTCGGACTGGGTTAGCTCCGTGAAATATTCAGTAAGTTCGTACTTGGTGTTGCGCCAGGTGAAATAGCTGTAGCTCTGCGTGAAGCCGACCTTGGCGAGAGCTTTCATCATCTTCGGCTTGGTGAAGGCCTCGGAGAGGAACACGGCGTCGGGATACTCGGCCTGTACGTTTTCGATCAGCCAGCCCCAAAAGGCGACCGGCTTCGTATGGGGGTTGTCCACCCGGAAGATGCGCACTCCCTTGGCACACCAGAACAGGATGACGCTTTTCATCTCCTGCCAGAGCGCTTGCCAGTCGTCGCAGTGAAAGTTGAGCGGGTAGATGTCCTCGTAACGCTTGGGCGGATTTTCGGCGTACTTGATGGAGCCGTCTGGACGCTGGTAGAACCAGTCGGGATGATCGCGGACGTAGGGATGGTCCGGCGAACAGTTGATGGCGAAGTCCAGGGCGATCTCCATGCCCTTCGCGGCAACCTTTTTCACGAGCCAGTCAAAATCCTTGAGCGTGCCGATGGTCGGCTCGATCTGCTTGTGGCCGCCCGCCGGACCGCCGATGGCGTAGGGGCTGCCGGGCTCGCCGGGTTCGCCAGTGGTGGAGTTGTTGCGGCCCTTGCGCTTTGTGAAACCGATGGGGTGGATGGGTGGGAAGTAAATCACGTCGAAACCCATCGCGGCGGCATCGTCGATGCGGTCGAGGCAATCGCGCAGGGTGGACGTGGCGTCGGGTTTGCCTTCAGCGCAACGCGGGAAAAATTCGTACCAAGCAGAGAAGCGCGCGCCGGGACGATCCACGTACACGGGGGCCGGGGGGTGCATCTGCGTGGCGGCGGCGCGGTCGCCGTAGGTTTGCATGAGCACCATGACCGCCGGATCGTGCGCCACACGGTCCACGTCCGCAGTGCTGCCCATGCGGACAGTAGCAGCCAGTTCGCGGAGACGGGAGGTGTCCGCCGGGGATTTCTTGGCGCGCAGGGCCGCGCCTTCCAGCAGTCGCGCGCCTTCTTCGACCTCGGTGCCGAGGTCGGCGATGCCAGCCTGGTATTTCTTGTCGAACTCGTGCTGCCAACTGGCGAACGTATCCTGCCAAGCCTCGATGGTAAACTCGTGCGGCCCGATCTCCAGGAAGCGGCAGTTCGCGCGCCAGCGGTCGTTGATGATGAAGTTCATCGGCGTCTCGCTCCACCCGTTTTTCGAGCCGACCTGCCGCCACTTGAGCACCGCCGCCGTGATGTCGTGACCGTCCTTGAAGATGTCGGCCTCGACGACCAATTCCTCGCCAACGACGCGCTTGAGCGCGAGCCGTCCTCCATCCACGAGTGGGCTGACGTTCTCGATGACGACGGTGGGCAGACGTTGGATGTTCATACGCAAGAAAGTTCGCGGCGCGCGAAGCCGAAGGATGCCGCAGGGTGCGCGGGCCGGTCAAGGATGCTGCGCAACGCGCCGGGCGTGGCGTGGGCGGCCCCCTATTTGTACGAGTAGGCCATCGCCCAGGCCGTACGCAGTTCGGGGGATTTATCCACTTTCAGGATCAGGTAGTAGCTGGCAGTCGATTTGGGCTGGATATTCGCTCCGGCAAAGTAGGTGGTGCCCTCCTCTTTCTTCCAAGAGCGACTTTCGGCGAGGTTGCCGTCCTGATCGTAAATGTGCAACGAAACCGTCGCGCCGGGAACGCGCGTCGAGGCGTAAAACCGATAGTCGTTGCCCTTGAAAAATTGCTGGCGGATCGGCTTGGTTTCACCAGTGGGCAGCGTACCATCCCAGGTGTCGGCCCGCAGCGTGAACCCTTGCTTGAGATCGCCGTCGATGACCGACGCGAACACCGTTTCCGGTAGCCAGTCTGGACCGTCCTCGCCCGCGCGCGAGAACGGCGCTGCCAGCAACACAAGCCCCAGCGCCGCAGCCCCCAGCATCGTCGCCGGGCCGATCCACGACCCGCCGCCGTTCCCCGCTGCTGAGATTTTCATCATGATTCGAGCACCTGGACTGTACAACGGCCCCCGATGCCGGGCCGCGCTTACCAAAACGAAAAATCCCCACCGCCGGAAGGCGGTGGGGATTCTGGTTCCGCCCCCCGGAAAGAGGGACAGAATAAATGTCACGCGATTAGTAGCGCGAGCGTCCGCCACGGTCGCCGCCACGATCACCACCGCGACCGCCACCGCCGCCGCCGTAGCCACCACGATCACCACCGCGACCGCCGCCGCCGTAGCCACCACCGCCGTAGCCGCCGCCGCCACCACCACCGCCGTAGCCGCCACCGCCACCACCGTAGCTGCGGCCTCCACCACCACCGCCGCCACCGCCCGAACGCTCCTCACGAGGACGCGCCTCGTTAACGGTCAGCGCACGGCCCTCGACGGACTTACCGTGGAACTGGCTGATGACATTCTGCGCGTCTTGCTCGTTGGTCATGGTCACGAAGCCGAAGCCCCGCGATTTGCCCGTGACGCGGTCCTGCATCAGCAGAACTTCCTGCACAGGGCCGACGGTTGCGAACAGGTCCTGAAGGTCGTTCTCCGTGGTGTTGAACGAGAGGTTGCCAACGTAAAGTTTGGTTCCCATACTGAATGATCGGTTTTATAAGGCAGACAAACAGAAGCTCTTGGTACTGTTTCCGCTCATCGGATTTCAAACTGTCCTTGAGCTGCCTCAACCGACAATCCACCAATGACCTGAAGGACTTACCTGCGCTGCGACCAACAGTTTCGCAGATTTATCTCGCTTGGCAAGCACAACGTGCACAGTTATGCAGCTTTCCCGTTGGCGTCGAGGTTCGCGGGTTCGTCGCCTTCGGCGAGGGCACGGGTAACGGTTTCCTCCAACTTGGTCAAAAGGACGGGTTTGATCAAGCAGCAATACACTTGCAGGCGCGCCAACTGGTTGGCATTGGCCAAGTTCTGAAACGCCGTGATGGCGATGATCTTGCTGCGCACACCTTTGGCGCGAGCTTGGCGGATAAACTCCGCGCCGCCCATCGTCGGCATCCGCATGTCGGTCATGATGAGGTCGAAGCGCTCCTCGTCCAGCCAGCGCAGGGCCTCGAAGGCGTCGGTCGTCGTCTTGACGGACAATCCCATGTGACTCACCAGGGTCTTATACAAGACGAGGATATCGAAGTTGTCGTCGAGGATGAGGATCTTTTTCATCTGGATCGAGCCGGGGAGTGGAATTATGTCGTTCATGGCAAGGGGTTGGCGCGGTCGTGATAAGGTAGGTACTGCGAAAGACGGTTTTCGATTTGCTGCCGCAGAACGGCGTCGGGATCTAGGGAATCGATGGGGCGACAGGCGAGTTCGAGACAGACGGCGGCGAGGCCGCGCACGTCCTCGAGGGCGACAAATTCCGGTTCGATGCGCTCGTCGGGGCCGCAGTTGTGGTAGTTGCCCAACGCCACGCACATCGCGCCGCAGCGTACCCCGTAGAGCCGGAAAGCAGTGGCCTCGCAACTGCCGCCGCTCATCAGGCAGCGTTGGGTCGTGACCCCGGCGCGCCCGGCGGCGGCCAGCAGTTCGGCGGTAACGACGTGGTCAAAAACGGAGGTCTTGTCGCCGACGCGGACGATGGGGCCATCGCCCATGCGCGCGGGCAAACGTTCGGCGCTGGTTTCGAGGGAGATCACCGTGATCTCGTTCCGCTGGAACCAGCCGGAGCGCGCCATCTCGACGGCTCCAGCGAAGCCAACTTCCTCGGCGCGGGTGAACAGACCGTAAAAGGCGCCGGGAGCGGCAGCCGCGCTCAGGCGCTCCAGCACGGCGACAATGGCAACGCAGCCGATGAGGTCGTCGCAGGCCCGAGAATAGATTCGTCCATCGCGTTCCTCGATGGGCGGCAAGTCCCACATGGCGAACGGGCCGAAACTCCGGACGCGGGCGCGGTTCTTTTCCAGATAGGCGGCGGGCACGCCACCTAGGAAAGTGCGCTCGCCAGTAGCCGAGGCGTCCGGGGACACCCAGGCGGGGTGGTCCATGTGGGCGCACAGCGCGAAGGCGGGGCCGGGTTGCGCGGCAGGGCCCTGGTAGCTGGCGACGAGGTTGCCGAAATCGTCCTGCCGCAGGGTGACACCCGGGCAAGGCCGCAGCAGATCGACGATGGCCGCGCGCACCGCCGCCTCGTGAAACGGGGCGGTCGGGCACGACAAAATCGTCCGAGCGATCTCCAACAGCCTTTCCTTGTGCATCCGGGTGGTTAAGTTGTGGGTCGAAGCCTCATGAAAAGAGTATGGAAGCAATTTCGATACCGACTTGAGTATATCGGCTGCCGATTGCTGGCTGGATTGATCCCCCGACTACCCCGGCGGGGGTGTTTGCTGCTCGCCTCCGGGCTGGGGCGGCTGTACTACCGGTTTGATCGGAAAGCCCGGGGTGTCGCGCGGGAAAATTTGCGACTCACGTTCGGCGACACACTGGACGAGGGTACCGACGCGCGCGTGGCGAAGGCGTCGTTCCTGAACTTTGCGCGGGCCATGCTGGATCTGTTCTGGGCGCAGAACCTCACCCCGGCGAACTTCCGCGACTACCTCCGACTGGAAGGTTTCCATCATGCTGACGCCGTGAAGGCAGAACATGGGAGCATCATTTTCCTCGCCATGCACTACGGCGCGCAGGAGTGGGCGCATCTCACCGGCGGGTTCACGGGCTTCGATTTGTCATTCGTCGCGTTGGACTTCAAGAACCCGGCCCTGGAGGCGGTGTTCCGCACAGCGCGCGAACATTCTGGCAACCACATCATCGGCCAGCAACAGTCCATGCTGAAGCTCCTGCGGGCCGGGCGGCGGGGCGGCGGGGGGGGCCGGGCTGCTGGTGGATTTGCCGCTGCGCCTACACCATCCCGGCGTGCCCATCGACGTGCTAGGCATGAAGATGTACGCGACGGCGCTGCACGCCGTGCTGCACGCGCGCTAGGGCGTCCCGATCGTGCCCGTCACGAGCATCCCTCACCCGGAAGGCACCTGCACCGTGACCGCGCATCCTCCCCTCGCCTTTCCGCCCGAAACGAGTCTTCTGAAGATCACCCAGCGGTGCTGGGACTTTTTCGAGCCGTTTGTGCGCTTGCGGCCCGACCTATGGCTGTGGAGTTACCCGCGCTGGCACTACAAGCCCAGCGCGGCGACGCGCGAGTATCCCGGTTATTCGCTGTCGTTGAAAAATTCGACGAAGCCGTCGCGGTGGCGAACGATTCTGCGCATCGAGCGGCGCAGCAGGTGTGATATCCTCCCTCACCGCCCCAGAAACGAAGTCCTTGCATGGAAACACCTGCTTCCTCGGCCAACCCGGCAGTTGGGTCAAACACCGCACCGGCGCAACGGATCGTGCTCGTGGGTGCGGTGGTGAACGTGGCGCTTTCCACCATCAAAATCGTAGCGGGCCTGTTCGGGCATTCGTACGCGCTCATCGCCGACGGGATGGAGAGCGCGTTGGACGTGGCCAGTTCCATCGTGATCTGGGCAGGCTTGCGGTATGCCGCCAAACAGCCCGACCGCGACCATCCCTACGGGCACGGCAAGGCAGAGCCGATCAGCGCGTTGATCGTGTCCGCCGCGTTGACGGCAGCGGCGCTGGTGTTGGCGGCGAACAGCGTGCAGGAAATTTTGAAAGGGCACCGCGAGCCGCCCGCCTGGGGCACGCTGTGGGTGTTGGTGGTCGTCATCGCCGTCAAGGAACTGCTTTTTCGCCGCGTGACCGCCGCCGGTGAGGCGATCAACAGCGGCGCGGTGCGCACGGACGCCTGGCACCACCGGGCCGACGCTTTCACCTCCGGGGCGGCCTTTCTGGGCATCCTCGTGGCGCGCCTCGGCGGACCACGCTGGGCCAGCGCGGACGCCTGGGCAGCGCTATTTGCGTGTGTGATCATCGGTTACAACGGCTACCGACTGCTGGTGCCGGCACTGGCGGAGATCATGGACGCCGCGCCGGACCCGCAGATTGCGGAGCGCATCCGGGCTGCCGCCGAGACCGTCGCAGGCGTGGATGGCGTCGAGACGACGCGCGTACGCAAGATGGGCCTGGAGTTTTACGTCGATCTGCATGTGGGCGTGGACGGCATGATTTCCGTGGCCGCCGGGCACGAGATCGCGCACCGGGTCAAGGACGCCGTCCGGGCGGCGGAGAGCCGGGTGGCGGATGTGTTGGTGCACGTCGAACCTGCGAACGTGTGCGTTTATCCTCGGCAGAGGTGATGAGGGCTGTCGAGGAAAGTTTAGGTAGATGGCGCTTCTTGGAGCAAGGCGGCTGCGCCGCAGTGGGAACCCATGGCGCCCGGAGGTCGCCATCCACCTTGGCACCCGTGGTGCCCAGAGGTCGCCATCCACTTTTCAGATTCCAAATCAACGGCGGCGCAGCGAGAAAGCGATGCCATCCGCCAGTTTGCCGAGCAGTTGGCTCTCGGCCGCCACCACGGCGTCGTAGCCGTCCCCGTGGACGGGCTCCTGGAAACGTGCATTGTGACGCGAAATCAATTGGCCGTCGCTGCCACCCAACACCCGCCAGGACGCTTCCAAGATCACCCCCTGACCGCTGATGGAGTGAAACTGGGTCACGTCCACCGCCACGCTGTAACGCAAGTGTAATTCAGAATTCCACGGAAACGCCACCACGCTGCCCGAATGCAGGCGCGCGCCGAGGTCGGCGGCCAAGACGGCGGCGATATTATCCTTCAGCAGGCTGGCCCAATGGGCGTTCGTTGGCACCTGAAATTCGTTGGGGCCGTTCTGAAACACGAGTTCCGCCCGGTCCACGTAGCTCGGCAGGACCACCGGCCCCACGCCGACCGCCAACCCGCCAGTCCCGACGGGGGCCGGGGCGTCTGCCGAAAGCCGATAATATTGCAATTTTGCCCCGCCGCAGCCCGCGAGAGCCAGGACGAGCAAGGCGGCAAAAATCCGCGCGAGCACGCGGAGAGCAGAAGACAGGATCGTCATGAAAAAGTCAGGTAGTATGTTCGCCTCAGCGGCTGCCCTTCGGAGGAGCCACGGGGCCGGGTTTGCCGAAGATGATCGAGTTAGGATTGCGCTCCAGACTCTCCGTCAGACCGCGCAACGAACGCAAAGTTTCGTCCAGCCCGCGGAGGGTGCCGCTCAAACCCTGGTAGAAATCGGACTTGTTGTTGTAACCCGACAGGGTCTTCTGCAATTCCGCCAAGTCGCCCCGCAGCTCGGTGGGCAGCGCCTGGGTTTCCTTGGACCCCAACAACGTGTCGAGATGCTGGCCAACGGCCTTGAACTGCGCGAGCAAGTCGTTGGCGTTGGCAACCGTTGCCTCCAGGGGTAGCGCCTTGACCTTGTCGAGGATGGCCGAGAGTTTTTCCTCCAACTGACCCAGGCCCGACCCGGTCGTAGGCAACGTGTGGTAGCCCCGGACCACCACCACCGAGGCGGGGGGCGCGTCTCTGACGAAATCGAGATCCACGTAGAGTTGGCCAGTGAGCAGGTTACCGGTCTTAAGCGTCGCGCGCAGACCGTTTTCGACGTTCTTGGCGATGTACGACCGTGTTCCGGCAAAATCGTCGGCAGGCAAGTCAATGAGCAGGGTCGGATCGAGCTTGACGAGCACAGGCACGCGGTGCTCCGCGTCATCGGGCAGGTATTTGAACGAGATACCCATGACCGCGCCGATCCTGATACCGCGAAATTCCACCGGCGCGTCGACCGACAGACCGCGGACACTGCCGGTGAAAAGGAGCAGGTAGGGCAGCGTCGGATTCAGTTTCACGCGGGTCGCCTCCGCGTAGGTGTCGTACAGCGTGAAACTGGTGCCGTCTTTCACCGCCGGAGGGTGCTCGTGGTCCTTGTCGGGCTCACTGAACGTGACGCCGCCGGAGATCAGCGTTTCCAGGGTACCGCTGCGCAGCGAAAAGCCGCTGGAGCCAACTTGCAAGTCGATGCCGCTGGCGTTCCAGAACCGGGTGTCGCCGCTGATGAGTTTCGAGTAATCGCCGTTGATGAATGCTTGAAAAATGACCTGCCCGTTTTCGGGGTAGAACTCGCGCGACTCGATTTTTCCGACCGTGATCCCTTTATAGATGATCGACGAGCCGGGGTTCACGCCCCCGGCAGCTTCCGCCACGAGTTTGAGGTGCAACCCCGGCACGCCGGGCGGCGTCGCGGGTGGGTTCTCCAAGCCGACGAACTTGTAACGCTGCTCTTTTTTGATGCCCGGCTGCAGTTCGAGGTAGCTGCCGGATACGATGGTGCCGAGGCCGGAGATGCCCGAGCCGCCGTAGCGCGGCTTGACCACCCAGATCTGCGTGTCCGAGCGGAGTAGCGTGTTCGCTTCGCGTGTCATCGCCAGATAGGCACGGACCTGCTTGATGTCGTCGGTCAGCTCGATCTTGCCAACGGTGCCGATATTGACATTGCGACAGAGGACCGGGGTTTTGCCCGCGATGATGCCCTCGGCGGTCTCAAAGAGCACGGTGACCTGCGGCCCCTTCTCGGAGAAATGCTTGTAAACGAGGGAAAGACCCAGCAGGGCGGCGATGATGGGGATGATCCACACCGGGGACGGGCCGCGGCGGGGCGGCGTCACGGGCGCCACAGGCGGCTTTTCCGCCGGGGTAGTTTCCAGCGGCGTGCCGGGCGGGTTCGGCGTGGGCGATTCTTCGGGCATGGCGGAAAGTTTACGAAGGCGCTAGCGCGGGCGATGGGCGGCGTCCCAGATCAGGCGCGGGTCGAACGATTCGGCGGCAAAGATCGTCAGGATCACCACGGCAGCAAACGAAATCGCGCCCGGCCCCGGATGGATCGACATGACGCTGCCGAGCTGGACCACGGCGACCAGGATGGCCACCACGAAGATATCGACCATGGACCAGCGACCGATGAATTCCGTGATGCGGTAGAGCCGGGTCATTGCGCGGGGGAATCTGCCAAAGTGGGCGCTGAGACAAAGCGCCGCGATGGCCAGCAGCTTGAGAATCGGGATCATCACGCTAGCCGTGAAGATGATCGCGGCGACGAGGTAATCTTCGTTTTGCCAAAATTCGACGACGCCACCGACGATGGTGTTTTGATGCGCGCCGGTCACGCCGTCCAGACGCAGCACGGGCAAAAGGTTCGCCGGAACGTACAGGATCGTGGCCGAGGCCGCATAGGCAATCGTGCGCTCCATGGATTCCGGTTTTCGCAGGTGGAGGTGCGCGCCGCAACGCGGGCAGAGGTAAAGGCCAATCGGCTCGACCCGGTTGCAGGAATGGCACAGCGCCAAGCCGCGTGAGGCGGCGGAATCGCGCGCAAAGGAAGATAGGTCAAGGGGGGGCGCACTCATTTTGCCGCCTCCACACGAGCCCAGAGCTCCCGCAGGTCAATGGCGGCGAGGGAGAGTGATAGGCAAACGATCAGACCTGCGAACGCCCAGAACGAGGTGCCCAAGGTCAGCGTCGCCAGCTTGCCCAGTTTGAGCAGGCTGACCAGCACGCCGAGCAGGTAAACGTCGAGCATCTGCCAGCGGCGGGCGATGCTCACCACGCGGCACAAAGCGACTGCGCCGGGCAGGCGGCGGCGGCGCATGAGCGGCAGCAGCAGGTAGAGCAACCCGAAGATAAGTAAAGCCGGTGCAACGAGAGTAAAAATCGCCACCGCGACCGCCAGGTAGCCGTAACCCTGCTGCACCAGGCCAGTGACACTCTGGGAGAGCACCATCTGGTTTGACCGGTACTCTTGCCGCAAAGTCAAAAACGGGAAGATGTTGGAGACGTAGAATAGCAGCGCCGAGGACGCGACGTAGGCAGAAGCACGCTGCAGCGAATTCGGGCGGTTGATGAACAGATTCGCACCGCACTGGGGGCAGATGATGCGCTCGCCATCCTTCATGACTGGCGCAGAGAAGAGCGCATCGCAGTCGTGGCACGCCAGGGTACGGGAAGTGACGCCAGTGGGTCGCATGGAACGGGGAGCACCAATAAACCAGAACGTCCGGTCGTGCAAAGAGGCCGGACGTGAATTGAGGAGAATCCCCGAGCCCGGCCCAGACTATAATCCGCGCGGATGGCGGATGGCGCAGCCGTCCGCCGGTCGGCTGCGGCGCGTCCAGCGGGGTCCGGTGTCGTGGGTGCCACCGTTCCAACCGGTGTCGAAACGCAGCCCGGCGACGACGAGGAAAACGTGCCCGCGCCGGGCGTAGACGCTGATCCAATCGCCCTCGCCGCTCACGCCGTAGTCGCGGAACTCGCCGGAGGTCATGACGCCATTTAACCGGCCCGCCGCGCGCAGCACGTAGGAGGATGCGCCGGAGCAATCGAACCCGCCGTGGCCGCCGCCGTGGCCGCCGCCGTAAACGTAGGGCGAACCCGCGATGCGGTTGCCGGCGTCGATGGCGGCGCGGACAGCACGGGGCGCACGCGAGGGAGCGACGACCTCGCCGTTCGCGTCGAAGGTGGCGGTCCGGCCGGGGACGTAACGGTAGACGTACTCGCGCGGCCCACCACAGGCCGTTAGGAAAAGGGTAGAGGCCAGCGCCAACCAAGCCGAGAAACGACGTACCGCACGGAGGGGGAACCGAGGAAATTGCATCGGGATAAGCAGAGCAACATCCCGGCCAGTTGGGGAGATATTTTGCCGGGCGGGCAGACGCCGGACTGGAAATGCCGCGAAATGGTGCTCGCCGGGCCGCTTGCCGCCGCGTAGGCTGGACTGTCTCCGATGAAAATCACCTATTTTCTCGAAGTCATCTCTTCCTGGTGTTACTGGGCGGAACCAGCCTGGGCGGAATTGAGGAGCCGCTACGCGGGAAAGGCCGAGATTTCCTGGCAAATCGCCTTGATGGACGGCACTGGAATGCCAAAATCCGCCGCGCAATGCGATTGGTTCTACCGGCGCAGCGGCACGTTGGTGCGTTCGCCGTTCATGTTGAATTCCGGGTGGTTCGACCCGGCGTTGACGGAATACCTCTCGCCGAACCTCGTGGCCGAGGCCGCCAAGGACTTCGGAATCACGGATGACCGGGTACGGTTGGCGTTGGCGCGCGGCGCGCTCCGGGAGGGGCACAAAGTCGGTGATTGGAACACGGCAGTGCGGATCGCCGTCGCCGCCGCGCCGGAATCGCTTGAGGCGGCGAAACTGCTCGAAGCGGCGCGTTCGCCCGCTGTTGAGGAGCGCACCCGGGCTGCAACAGATGTTTTTCATGCGCTGGGCATCACCCAACGACCGGCGTTTGTCCTGGAAAACGCGCTGGGTGACCGGGCCGTGCTCTCCGGGTTGGCTGGGATCGCGCCGCTGCTCGCTGTGGCGGATGCGCTGTACGCCGATGAGGTCGCACAGCTATCTTACAACTTGCACCACGGCGATCCGCCCGCCGCCTGATCTGGCAGCGATATTTATTTGTCATGCCTACCAACGTCCTTGGCACCGATCTGCGCTGCTGCTGCCGCGACCCGCTCACCGGTTTCTACCGCGACGGCTATTGCCGCACCGGCCCGGGAGATGTGGGCTTGCACACCGTCTGCGCAGAAATGACCGCAGAGTTCCTGAAATTTTCCCGGGAGCGTGGCAATGACTTGCTGACGCCACATCCTGAATGGGACTTCCCCGGATTGCAGCCCGGGGACAAGTGGTGCCTGTGCGTGACCCGGTGGCAGGAAGCACTCGAAGCGGGGATGGCCCCGCTGGTCGATCTGGAAGCCACGCACTCGTCGGCTTTGGAGTTCGTGGACCTGGCGCAATTACAGGCCCACGCAATTCCGGCGGGCGATTAAGCCATTTGAGGCGGTTTTTAGACTTGGTCCAGGTAGACTTTCGCGCCGCCCTCGACGAATTCTTGCGACTTCTCGGCCATGCCGGCCTGGAGCGCG
>CAXTBX010000045.1:6877-36219 GCA_964242205.1 uncultured Chthoniobacterales bacterium | reverse complement strand
GAGCACTTCCTTGCCAAGGAAGACGTCGCGAGTTCGAGTCTCGTCACCCGCTCTCCTCGCTCTTTCGAGGGGAAATCCTTTTTCGGGCCATCCCAGATGCTCGGATAGCGTCACGGCAGGGACTGGCGGGCCGCCGACGTGCTGGCTCAATCGCGGCGAGTCCAAACGCCCTCCCGGTCTCAAGGCGCGGCGAAGACACTGCGGGAAGCGCGCCGGTAAACTGCTGCCGTCTCGGTGGCGACGGCGTCCCACGAAAAATCACGCGCCCTCTGGCGCGCCTCTGCGGCGGCGCGTTGACGCCCAGGCTCGTCTCCGAGCCACCCCAGCACGCGGGCAGCCATCGCCGCCACGTCCCCGCGCGGGGTCAGGCACGTATCCGGCAGCATCATCGGCGGCCCGGGGCTGCGGTAGGCGACCACCGGCATCCCGGCCATCATCATCTCCAACACTGCCAAGCCGAATCCCTCGACGTAAGAAGGGAAAACCCCCACCGAGCAACCTTCCAGCCAGCCCGGCAGTTCGTCCCGCCGAAACCGCGGGATGACCTCGACGGCTGAACGCAATTCACGCGGAAAGCACGCCAGTACCTTTTCACGCGTCGTATGAAAACCGTACGTCCCGATCAACCGGAGTTGGCACCCGGGGATTTGCCGTCGAACTTCCGCGAGCAAGAGCGGCAGGTCGGCCCCTCCCTTGCGGTCGTCAAAACTCCCCAGGAAGCAGACTTTTGGGATGGCCGGCGGGCGCTCATTCAAGGTTTCCAAAGTCCGTTTTTCCTCGTCGTTCAAGCCGTAAGCGACGACGGCGATCTTCTGCGGATCGACCCCGGCGGCGGCCAACACCGTCTGGTCGTCCTCGTTGGCCACGTTGACCAGGTCCGCGTTGGCCAGAGTAAGTCCGGCGCTCTCGATCTGGTGCTCGAACGCCTGCCGCTGGCGGCGCAGCGCGCCAGTGACGAAGCGCTTGATCCGCTGCCGCAGCAGGATGGCCTCTGGAATCCGTAGTCCGGCAAAATGGTGCGCGAGCAATACGGAGCGCGCTACGAAAAGCGTCCGTACCGCGAAATCCGAGCGCGGAAAAGGCAGGCTGTCGTAGGGGTAATCCACCACGTCGAATTCCGCCGCCCGGCGTCGCAGGAAGCTGCGCAGCAACTGTGCGTATTCCGACGGGGACTTGGGCACGGAGGTCGGCAAAGCCGCCGCCATTTCCTCGGGACCCACCACCGTGCAAGTGCAGCCAACCTTGGTGAGGCCGTCCGCCAGTTCGAGCAGCACGCGGGCGGCACCGTATTCGCGCGACAAAAAGGTGTAGCTGCAGAGCAAAATTCTCATGCCGAGAGGACGCCTGACCCCGCCGTGGACACTGGTTGAGCAACGACCGACGGACGGCCTGCGGATGCGTAAAGCGTCAGATGCTGCACGACCACGGACTCCCAATTGAGAGCGTGCGCGAACCGGACGCAGGCGTCCCGTGTCTCCGCACCCGTCCAGTCCGTGACCGCGCGCAGGGCGTCGCACAATGATTCCGGGGAGTTCTGCGCGGCGATCAGCCCGGTCTGGCCGGGCGCGAGAAATTCGTGCATGGCTCCGGCGTCCGTGCAGATCACCGGCGTGCCGCAGGCCTGGGATTCGAGCAGCGTGAAACCCATCAACTCCGGCACGGTGGTATGGTCGCCGTAAAGAGTGCGGTGAACGGAGGGCAGCACCGTCACCTGCGCAGCGCGGTATTCCTCGATGAGCCGGGCGTCGTCGGCGTCGTGGATGAAATCTACCGGCAGGCCGTCGGCGAGCCGCCGTAGCTCCTGATAAAACCCGTCGTGATAGGCGCGTCCCACAAGGCGCAGCCGGTAGTCGGGCCGTCCCAGCAACCGGAACGCTTCGACGAGGTAGTTCACACCCTTGTGCGGGAGCAGTCGTCCGACGAAAAGGATGTGCTTTTGCTTGGCCGTCTCTACCGATGGCTGAAAGCGGTCGGTGTCGATGCCGCCTTTGATGAGATGCGCCTTGCGCCGCAGTACCTCCGGCAACATCTCTAGCCCGAACTGCGAGTAAGCCACCGCCGCCCGGTAGCGCGGCAAGATCGGCAGCCGCGTATTGAGCACCCGCCCGTCGCCGCCGCCGTAGTCCGTGGTGAACGTGGGTTTGCCCAACATCGACGCCATCCCGCAGGCCAGGTCCGAAACCATCGTGTAAACGCCGTGGACATGCACGACTGCCGCCTGCGCGACCTCACGCAGGAAACGAACGCTCAGCGGGTTGCCCTTGCTGCTGGAGAGCAGCCGCCGCACCGGGTAAATCTCGACCTGCAACGGCCCGCGCCTGAGCGAACGCCGGGTCTGCGAAAAGCTGACTAGCGTGGTCGGCACTCGGCGCGCCATCCACGCCGCCAATTCTGACGGATAACGTTCGCCGCCGCCGATGATGGATTCATCATCGAAATACGTCGGTGTGACGTGGACGATGGGGCCGGGCGGCTGGGCGTTAATTTCCAAGGTTAGTGCGGGTTGCGGTACGAGCACGGAAACCGGTCAGTCAGCGGGTTGTGCTCGCAGACCCCGTACCGTAAGCAGGAAATTTACCAAGATCGGCGAAAACTGCGAGCAAATCGAAAACCAGAGCACTCCCGCCGGGGTCGTGATGTCGAAAGCGAACGCCAGGGCCGCTTGCAGCAGCAGGCGCAGGGGAATTTCCAGCCACGCGTGGCGCACCCAGCCCTTGGCGGCATTCATGGACCACATCGCGTCGGTGACCATGCCCAAAGCCGCATTGAGGATCATCAACGTCAACAGCCCTCCCAGGTGGGTGTACTTGCTGCCGAGCAGCCACAGCAACGGTCTGGAGAAGGTGATCGAAAACAGCAACAGGCCAGCCCCCAGCGCCAGATAGGCCCCGAGCACCAGCAGGTAGCGGCGCAACAGGACCGGGCGCGAGTCGCACCGGCTAAAGGCAGGCAGGATAACACCGCTCATGACCGGGGCGAACACACTGAGCAGAATCGTCAAACGCCCTAGCGCGCCGATGTCGGCCACCTGCCCGCTGTGGCCTGAGAGCGACAGCAGGAAGATGATAATCTGACCTTGGAGGCAGTAAAAAAGGGCGCTCGGCAGGAGATGACGGATCTTTTCGCCGATCTCGCGCTGATCCGCCGGGTTTATTTCAGCGCCAGGCGCGAGGTGTTCGCGAGCCCAGCCCGCCACCCTCCAGCGCTGGAGGCCGTTGCTGACCGACGCGACGCCCACCGCCACCGCCGCGTCGAGATAAACAGCGACCGAGCTGAGCAGCATCAACAGCCTCAACCCCGCCCCACCCAGGTCGAGCGATTGCAGGCGTCCGATCTCGGAATGCAACCGCGGTACGGTCACGAATACATCGAGGTCTAACCGGAATAAAAAGCCGGTCAACACCAGACCCGACAGCAGCAAACTATAAAAAACCGTGGCCTGGTTGTGCAGCAGCGTCCAGATCAAGACCGGCAGGATGATCGCCGCCACGCACGACGCGAGTGCCAGTCGGGTTTTACGCGCGGCGCTGATGAGTTGCCCGAAGCGCACCGGGTCCTGCCACACACGTCCACCGATGGCCGCGAGCGCCACGGAGATGCCGGAATCCGCCAGCACACCCATCGCACCCTGCATGGAGTTGGCGATGGTAAACAGGGCGTAGTCTGCCTTTGACAGGTGGCGAACGATCAGGAGGCCGGCCACCGCTCCGAGGCACTGCACCAACCCCTGCACGGCAGTGAATTTCCCGATAACAACCGCCCAGTGCCGCATCCGGGCCGTGGGGCGAAGCTTCGCGTGCCGGGGCAAGTGGCTGGGGGCTTCGTGGGAAGATTGGCTCAAGGTTTCAAACGAAGTTTCGCGCGGGAGGCAGCGAGCTTATCCGTGATCAGAAAAACCATCATCGGAGGGCCGGCACCCGCTGCGGGTTTCCCCTGTCTTTCCGCTTTGCGCCTGCGTTCGGCGATTCCCCAGGGGTTGCATCCGCTAAGTCGGAAGATTCAGCTTTTTAAGCTTCGGCGTGATCACGTAGGTACAATAGGGATTCCGGCTCTTGTTGTCCCGGTAGTAGTCCTGATGATAATTCTCCGCCGGATAAAATGTCTCGACGGGAAGAATTTCGGTGACTATCGGGCTGCCGAACTGCGGGGCGACCGCTTGCTTGCTGGCTTCAATGATTGTCCGCTGTTTGTCATCGTTGTAAAAAATGGCGCTGCGGTACTGTGTGCCCACGTCGTTGCCCTGGCGGTTGGGAGTCGTTGGGTCGTGCATTTTCCAGAACGCGCTCAGCAATTCATCCAGCGTGGTCCGGGTCGTGTCGAACACGATACGGCTGACCTCGACGTGGCCGGAATCGCCCGCGCAGATATCGTCGTACGTCGGGTTGACCGTCGTGCCGCCGGTGTAGCCGCTGGTGACACTCAGCACGCCGGGCAGCTGTTGAAACACGGCCTCGGTACACCAGAAACAACCCGCGCCGAACGTGATCGCGTCGGCGTTTTCGGGCACGGGCGGGACGGCGGCGGGGGCATGGGAAGCGGTAGCGGCAGGCATGAGGATAATAAAGTGGGTCAGTGATAGGTTAATTCTCGGGCGTACATGATCGAACGATCCTCAACTGGTAGGAGGCGGGAAGCATCAGTAATACCAGATGTGGGGTCGAGGGCGCTGTCGGGCAACAAGAAAAGGGTTGTCGTGAGGGCACGAAAATGCTAAACTAGCACATCATTCACAATGCGCCCGTGGCGCGTTGCCCTCCGTCCCATTTTCATGCAAGCAACGACTTCTCCCGAAGACTCCTCTGAACCGAGTTTTCACCTCGACCCCAGCCAAGCCTACGGGGCCGCACAGATTGACAAATTGGAGGGCTTGGCGGGCGTCCGCCAGCGCCCCGGCATGTACATCGGACCAACGGACGAACGTGGCCTGCACCACTGCGTCTTCGAGGTGCTCGATAACTCCATCGACGAGCACCTGGCCGGTTTTTGTAGCAAGATCGAGGTGACCATCCACGTCGATGGCAGCTGTTCGATCCGCGACAACGGTCGTGGCATCCCGGTGGACATTCACCCGCGTTTCAAAATCCCTGCCATCGAACTCGTGCTGACCAACCTGCACGCGGGCGGCAAATTCGGGCAGGGTGCATATAAGTACAGCGGCGGTCTGCACGGCGTCGGCGCGAAGTGCGTCAACGCACTCTCTGATTGGTTCAAGGCCGAGGTATCGCGCGACAGCAAGGTCTACCACATGGCGTTCGAGCGTGGCATTGTCACGCGGAAGCTCGAAGTCATCGGCGAACTGCCCAGCGCCAAGATTACCGGTACGCTGATCACTTTCAAGCCCGACCCGACGATCTTCACGATCACGACCGATTTCCAATTCGCGCGCTTGGCGACGCGGCTGCGTGAATTGGCGTTCTTGAACCCTGGGCTGGTCATCGTCCTGTCGGATGAGCGCGGCGAGACCGACAAGACCGAGACCTATTATTACAAGGAGGGCATCCAGGAGTTCGTCAAGCAGCTGGGCGAGAACAAGCAGGTGCTTTTCCCGAAGCCCATCGCCATCTATGGCCGCCGCAAGGTGAAGTTCAAAAACAAGGATCAGGAAGAGATCGAGGACGACATGCACCTCGACTGCGTGTTGCAGTACAACGACAGCTACACGGACAGCCTCCTATTTTTCACGAATGCCATCCCGAATCCAGATGGCGGCACGCACTCGGTGGGTTTCCGCTCGGCGCTGACGCGGGCGATCAATTCTTACGCGAAGGGTAACAACCTGCTGAAAGAGAAGGACCCGCAGATCACCGGCGACGACGTGCGCGAGGGGCTGGTGACGGTGCTGGCCATCAAGCATCCAAACCCCGGCTTTGAGTCGCAGACCAAGGTCAAGCTGGTCACGCCGGAGGTGGAAGGCATTGTGTCGTCCATCGTGTACGAGACGCTGCTGCTGAACTTCGAGCAGAACCCGGCGGTGGCGAAGAAGATCGTCGAAAAGGCGCTCAACGCCGCCAGCGCCCGCGAGGCGGCGCGCAAGGCGCGGGAAACCGTGCGCAAGAGCGCACTGACCGGTGGCGGCCTGCCCGGCAAGCTGGCGGACTGCTCCGAGCGCGACCCGGACCAGACGGAGCTTTTCATCGTCGAGGGCGACTCGGCGGGCGGCAGCGCCAAGCAGGGCCGCGACCGCCGCACGCAGGCAATTCTGCCCATCCGGGGCAAGCTCATCAACGTCGAGAAGGCGCGGCTAGACAAGGTGTTGGCGAACAACGAGATCCGCACCATGATCACCGCCATCGGCACCGGCATTGGCGCGGGTGAGCAGGAGGGGTCGTTCAACCTCGAAAAGCTGCGCTACGGCCGCATTATCATCATGACGGACGCCGACGTGGACGGCTCGCACATCCGCACCTTGCTCCTGACGTTCTTCTACCGGCAGATGACCGATCTAGTAAAAGAGGGACATATCTACGTTGCCCAGCCGCCGCTTTACCAGATCAAACGCCGCAAGCGCGAGGAGTACGTGGACGACGACGCGCAATTGAATAAAATCCTGGTCAGTCTCGGCACCGAGGATGTGCGGCTGCGCAATCTTGCTGACGGCAAGGAGTTTACGACGGAGCAGCTCAAGGAGATTCTTGACTTGCTCGAAAAGCTCGACAAGTATGCGACTTCCATCCGGCGGCACGGCGGCGATTTCGAGTTGTATCTCGGTCAGCGCGAGGCCAACGGGGGTAGGCTGCCGACTTATCTGGTCAAAGTGCGCGAGGGCAATCAGGAATCCGTCCATTACTTCGCGGACGAGGCAAGCGTGCGGGCGTTTTCACAGGTGAATGGCGACCTGAATTTGTTCGGCGCGCCGGTGGCGGATAATTCCGCAATAAATCCTTCAATAATCGCCGCAGACAACGCAGATAACGCAGATAGCGCAGGTAACGCGGATCATGCAGCGCCCGTCACGCGACCCAGCGCGGGCGGTGTCCGGCGACGCGGCAAACTGGTGGAACTCTACGAGTCGGTTTCCGTGCAGCGGCTCATCGACGATCTTGCCAGCCGTGGGCTGCACATCGACCATTACGCGGCGCAGGACCGTCCGTTGTTCGAGTTGATCGAAGGGGAAGGGGAGCGAGCCAACCGGCAGCCGGTTTTCTCCATGCCGGAAATCTTGGAGCGCGTCAAGCAGCACGGTCGGCGCGGGGTGCAGATCAAGCGGTTCAAGGGGTTGGGTGAAATGAACGCAAAGGAGCTCTATTCGACCACGATGGACCCGACGCGCCGCAAGCTGCTGCGCGTCAACCTCGACGACGACAACCGCATCCAGGCCGACGAGATGTTCACGGTGCTGATGGGCGACGTGGTGGAGCCGCGCCGACAGTTCATCGAGGACAACGCGCTCAACGTGCGGAATCTCGACGTCTGACCGCAAGGGGTTTTGCGTTGGGACAAGCAATGCCCGCCCGCATCAGTTTTGACGATGCGGCGGGCATTTTTTTCGATGCACTGATTTCCCGATCCCGGCTTTACCTGTAGGATGCAAAACAAGGCACCGCGATTCCGGGGATGGTGGCGGGTTGGCGCGGCGGTGACGGGCTTGGGTGCACTCGTCCTTGGCCTCGGCGGAAAGTGGGCGGTAACCCAGGTGTTGCCGTATTCCGTCGTGGGCACGAGCCGCCTGGAGCGCACTTTTCGGTACGCGGGCGTGACACCTGCCACGATGGGGTTGCAGGCCGAGGCGTTTAACCTGGAAGTGGCGTCGGGAATTGATCTCAAAGGCTGGTTCGTGCGCTCAACCACGCAACCGGCCAAAGGCACGGTTGTCCTGCTGCACGGCCACAACAGTTGCAAAGAGGCAGTGTTGCGATTGGCAAAGCTGTTGGCGGCCCACGGGTTCAACAGCTTGGCCTACGATTCGCGCGGCTGCGGGGAAAGCGGCGGTAAGTACTGCACCTTTGGCTTTTACGAAAAACGAGATTGCTCGCTCTACGTAGACGCACTGCTGCGCAAACACGGCGAAGAAATCGGTCCCGTGTCGATCTATGGCAACTCGTTCGGAGGCGCGGTTGCTCTGCAAACGATGGCCGCAAACCGAAGGTTTCGTTGCGGTATCGTGGAAAGCACCTTCGCCACTTTGAAGGAGGTGGTGCGCGACTATTCGGCAAACATGATCGGGGTCCGGCTGGACGCGCTGACCGACGCCGCGTTGGCACGAGGAGCCGAGATCGCACGTTTTTCGCCTGACGAGGTGCAACCGGAGGAAGCGGCGCGATCCATCCGATGTCCGGTGATGGTGGTGCATGGCACCAGGGACGCGAACATCTCATGCAGTTACGGAGCGCGGATTTATCGACAACTGACGACCGAAGGTAGCCGATGGTATCCCGTCGCGGGTGGCGACCACGGGAATCTTTGGACGGCTGGTGGCGAGGCTTACAAACAGGAGTTTCTAGCGTTTCTCGAAGCGCACGGGACGCGCTGAAACTGCTTGCCAGCTTCGCGGCGGTCCGGTCTGTTGGTCGCACATGGACGAAGCTCCCCCGCACCCCCCATCGGAAGAAATCAAACCGGTAGTTGGCATGATCCACGTCGGCGCACTGCCCGGCACGCCGGGCCAGCGCCTGACGCTCGACGAAATCGTGATCACGGCCTGCTTGGAGGCGAACCTGTACCGCGAGGCCGGGGTGAACTGCCTGATGCTCGAAAACATGCACGACGTGCCCTACCTGCGCGGGAGCGTCGGGCCGGAGATCGTCGCGGCGATGAGCGTCATCGCCCGCGCGGTGCGGCAGGAGATTTCGCTGCCCATCGGCCTGCAAATCCTGGCCGCCGCCGACATTGAGGCGATGGCCGTGGCGCACGCCGCCGGGCTGGACTTCATCCGGACGGAGTGCTTCTGTTTCGCGCACGTCGCGGACGAGGGTGTCATGCAATCCAACGCCGCCAAGTTGCTGCGCTACCGCCGGATGATCGGCGCGACGAACGTGCAGGTCTGGGCTGACATCAAGAAGAAGCACGCTTCTCATTCCATCACGGCGGATCTGACGATTGGCGACGTGGCCGAGGCCGCCGAGTTCATGGGCGCGGAGACGATCATCGTCACCGGCACAAGCACGGGGCATCCGCCGGAGGCGTGGGAGGTCGCCGAGGCGCGCGCCCGGTGCGGGTTGCCGGTGTTTGTCGGTTCGGGTGTGGAGACGGTGAACGTGCGCGAGTTCCTGACCGTCGCGGATGGCGTGATCGTAGGTTCCCACTTCAAACGCGACGGCTACTGGGCCAACGAGGTCGATCCCGAGCGCGTGCGAGCCTTCATGGCGGAAAACGCTGCCGCCCGGACGGCGGAAGCCGCACCTGTCACCGAGCCTGTCGCCTCAGTTTCAGTCCAGCGTCTCGTCCCCCCGCCGTTCCCGCAGCAGCCGCGCCAATAATCCACCGTATCGAGCGCGGGCCTCCTGCTGCCGCACCGCGCACGCGAGCGCCTTGCGCTGTCCGACCAGCACGACCAGCTTGCGCCCGCGCGTGATGCCCGTGTACAGCAGGTTGCGTTGCAGCAGCATGAACTGGCTCATGGCCAGAGGGATCAGCACCACCGGAAATTCCGACCCCTGGGATTTGTGGATCGTGATCGCGTAGGCGGGCGCGAGTTCGTCGAGTTCGCCGAAGGCGTAACTGACGCTGCGGCTCTCAAAGCGGACGACGAGTTCGCTTTCCTCGGGGTCGATGCGCTCCACGAAGCCGAGGTCGCCGTTGAACACTTCCTTGTCGTAGTTGTTCTGCGTCTGAATGACCTTGTCGCGCAGGCGAAACCGCCAGCCGAACTTTTCGGCCTCGATCTCGCCGGGGCGCGCCGGGTTTAGCGCCGTTTGCAGCGTGTTATTCAACTCGCGCGCGCCGACCGCGCCCCGGTTCGTCGGGCAGAGCACCTGCACGTCGCGCACGGAATCGAAACCCCATTTCTGCGGGATGCGCCGCCGTGCGAGTTCGGCCAGCGTGGCAACGATGCGCTCCGGTTCGTCGCGTTCGATGAAGAAAAAATCGGCGTCCGCGCCCTCCGGGGCGGCGAGGTCGGGCAACTCGCCCGCGTTGACCCGATGGGCGCTGGTGATGATGCGGCTGGCGGCGGCCTGGCGGAAGATTTCGGTCAGGCGCGCGGTGGGTACCGCACCGCTTTCGATGAGGTTGCGCAACACTAGCCCCGGCCCGACGGACGGGAGTTGATCCACGTCGCCCACGAGCAGCAAACCGGCGTTTTTCGGCACGGCGCGCAACAGGGCGTGCATGAGCGGCACATCGACCATCGAACACTCGTCCACGACGAGCAGGTCGCAATCGAGCGGGTGGTCCTCGTTGCGCAGGAAGCCGGTCCCGCCGGTGCCGCCCGCACCGTATTCGAGCAGGCGATGGATCGTCTTGGCCTGCATCCCGGTGGCCTCGCCCAGCCGTTGCGCCGCGCGGCCCGTCGGCGCGCACAGGAGGCAGCGCACCCGCTTGGCGCGCACCACCGAAAGCAGTGCGTCCATGAGCGTGGTCTTGCCCACACCAGGACCGCCCGTGATGATGAACACGCGCGCGGCGAGCGCCTGCGTCAAGGCTTCGCGCTGGCTCGGCGAGAGGCTGCGCTCCTTTTTCTTTTCGTACCAATCGACGGCGGTCGGCACGTCGATCTCCGGGTAAGCCGAAGGCTGCGCGGCGAGGTGCAGAATACGTTTGGCGATACTTTTCTCCGCGCCGAGCAGGCCGGGCAGATAAACTAGCGGCTGGCCGGAAACGTCGTCGCGCTCCACCGATTTTTCGCGCAGTGATTCTTCCAGCGCGCTGCGGACCACGGTTTCGTCCACTTCCAGTAGCTCCGCAGTATGGCGCAGCAGCGGCTCCTCCGGCAGCGCGCAGTGGCCCTGGTTGGTCGCCTCGAACAGCGTGTGCCGCAGGCCCGCGCCCGCGCGCTGCGGCGAATCCGCCGGGATGCCGAGACGCCGCGCGATGGCGTCCGCCGACTTGAAGCCGATACCGTGGATGTCGCGCGCCAACTGGTACGGGTTGGCACGCACCGTCTCGATGGCGCGTTCGCCGTAGGTCTTGTAGATGCGCACGGCCCGGCTGGCGCTCGCGCCGTGCGAGTGGAGAAAGACCATGATCTCGCGCACGACCTTCTGCTCGGCCCAGGCGGCCTTGATCCGCCGCCGACGCTCCGGGCCGACCTTGTCCACCTCTTGCAACCGCGCGCTCTGGTGGTCGATCACGTCGAAGACGCCTTCGCCAAACTTGGCGACCAGCTTCTTCGCCAGCACCGGGCCGATGCCTTTGATCATGCCGCTGCCGAGGTATTTTTCGATGCCCTCGCGCGAGTTGGGCGCGCTGGCGCGTAAATTATCGGCGCGGAACTGGAGGCCGTGCTGCGGGTCGCGCGTCCAGTTGCCCTCGGCGACGACCCACTCGCCGCCGTTGACCGTGGGCAGCGAGCCGAGCACGGTCACGAGGTCGCGTTGGCCACGCACCTTGACGCGCAGCACGGCGAACCCGTTTTCGTCGTTGAAAAACGTGACGCGCTCGACGAGGCCTTCGATCTGTTCGGTGTTCATCGTGCCGCCGGACCGCCGCCCGTGCGAATTGACTTTTCGCACGCGCCCATCCGGTCGTAAACTCGCCGATGGAGAACGAATCATCGCCGCAGGATGCCGCCCGGACGGAACGGCTGGACCGCCAACTCGCCTTTCTGATGGAGGCGGACAAAGTGAAAACCGTGTTCCGCCGTAACCGCGTGGTGTCCGACCCCGCCCGGCAGGAGAACGATGCCGAGCACATGTACCACTTCGCGCTGTTGGCCATGGTGCTGCCCGAGTATGCGAACGCGCCGGTGAACCTGTTGCGCGTGCTCCAGATGATCCTCGTTCACGACCTCGTGGAGATCGACGCGGGCGATGCGTTCGTGTACGACGCGGCGGCGCAGGTCGGCAAGCGCGAGCGCGAGGAACGCGCGGCGGACCGAATTTTCGGGCTGTTGCCGCCGGACCAATGCGCAGATTTCCGCGCGTTGTGGGAGGAGTTCGAGGCCGAGGAAACCGTCGAGGCGCGCTTTGCCGCATCGCTGGACCGCCTGCAACCGCTCCTGTGCAATTATTTCACCGGAGGCGGCGCGTGGAAGGAATACGGCGTGACCGCGCCACAGGTGTTTGCGCGCAACTCCAAGATCGAACGTGGGTCCGCCGAGCTGTGGGCCTATGTCCGCCGGATGCTCGACGACGCGCTGGCCAAGGGCTACATGCTGCGCGGCGAGGCTTAAACCGGCTCGGAATCCACCTCGTAGCCGGGCTTGGCTTCGCGCTCGGGCGCGGCGTGGCGGGCACGCGGCTCGCGGTCCTTGATCGTCGCGCTAGAAGGCACGGTCACGAACGGCCCGCCTTCGAGTGGAGCGGCATTCGTGAACGCTACGTCGGGCATCTCGCTGGCCTTGCCCTCCAACGGGAAATCCTTGCGCAACGGGAAGAACGGATAACCCTCCCACATCAGGATGCGCCGCAGGTCGGGATGCCCCGCGAACTTGATGCCCATCATGTCGTACATCTCGCGCTCGTGCCAATCGGCGGTCGGCCAGAGGTCGCTCAGGGTGGGGGCGGCTTCAATGTCGTCCTCGCTGACGGCGGTTTTCAACCTCAGATGGACGCTGTCCGTCATCGAATACAGCTCGTAAACCAGCTCGAAGCGCGGTTCGTCGCCGAAGTTGTCCACGCTGCTGGCGTCAGTCAGGTAGTCAAAACCGAGCGAATCTTTACAGAACGCGGCGACCTCCTTGAGCCGCGCGACGGGCACGGTGTAAGAAAGCTCGCCTCGAAACTCCGTTTTCTTGGAGAGATCGGGGCCAAACTTCGATTCCAGCGATTGACCGACGGCGGGCAGGTCCATGGTGCGATTAGCGGGCTGATTAATTAAGAGAGCGAGGCCAGCAGTTCGCGCTTTTGGGCAACGAACGATTTCTCGCCCTGGATCTTGTCTTGCAGGCGCATGAGGCCTTCCAGCAGCGCCTCGGGGCGCGGCGGACAGCCGGAAATGTACACGTCCACGGGGATGATCTGGTCCACGCCCTGCAACACGGCGTAGGAGCGGTACATGCCGCCGCTGGAAGCGCACGCGCCCATGGCGATAACCCATTTCGGCTCGGGCATCTGGTCGTAGATGCGCTTGACAGCCAAGGCCATCTTGTAGGTCACGGTCCCGGCAACGATCATCACGTCGCTCTGGCGAGGGGAGAAACGCATCACCTCCGCGCCGAAGCGGGAAATGTCAAAGCGCGAACTCGCCGCCGCCATCAGTTCGATGGCACAGCAGGCCAGGCCCATCGGCATCGGCCACAGGCTGTTCTTGCGCATCCAGTTCATTGCGGCGTCCATCGTGGTGAAGATCACGTTGCCCTCGATCTTCGAGTCAAAAGCGGCAGCTTGTAGGGTGGACATGCCGGAAATATAGTGGTCGCCGGACCGTTCTCAAGCCGTAACATGCCCACCGGCCAACCTTCCTTCGTCCTGGCCATCGATATCGGCACTTCGTCGGTGCGGACGGCCCTGTTCGACGGCCGGGCGCAACGCGTGCCCGGCAGCTTGACCCAACGCGCCCACGCGCTCAACCATTCGCCCGAGGGCGCGGCGGAACTCGACGTGGCGACGCTGGAAACGGGGTTGCAACGCTGCCTGCGCGGGACGTTGCGGCACGCCGGGGGACGCCGGATCAGCGACGTTGGTGTGAGTTGCTTCTGGCACAGCCTGATCGGGACGGACGCAGCGGGGCAGGCGCTGACGCCGGTCTACACTTGGGCGGACGCTCGCTGCCGCGACGACGCGGCGCGGCTGCGCGCGGAGCACCCGGAGGCGGCGTACCACGCGCGGACGGGCTGCATGTTGCGCGCATCATATTGGCCCGCGAAACTGCGCTGGCTCGCGCGGACGCGGAAGCTTCTCTGGCGCAAAGTTATGCGTTGGGTGTCACCAGCGGAATATCTGCTGGGGCAGTTATGCGATGACGGGGCGTCGGTCTGCGCGCACGGGATGGCTACCGGGACAGGCCTGTACAATCCGCGCGCGCTGCGCTGGGACGACGGCTTGCTGGAAACGTTTGGGGTGCGTTCGGAGCAGGTTCCCGCGCTCAGCGAGGAGCCGTTGCGGTTGCGGCAGGAACTGCGCGCCCGCTGGGCACCGCTGGCCGACGCGCGCTGGTGGCCAGCCATCGGCGACGGCGCTGCTGGCAACCTTGGCTCGGGCGCGACGCACGCAGGCCGGGCGGCGATCAACGTCGGCACCAGCGCGGCGTTCCGGGTGATGCGCGCCGGAGCCGTCGGCAAGGTGCCGCTGGGATTGTTCTGCTACCGGGTGGATGCCGGGCGTTTCGTCGTCGGTGGCGCGGTCAGTAACGCGGGTAATCTGCGGGCGTGGTGCCGCCGGGAATTGAATCTGCCCAAGAGTGAGGCGGCCCTGGAACACGCGCTCGCCGCCCGCCCGGAACCGCTGAGCAGCCTCATAGTGCTGCCATTCTGGTCCGCCGAGCGCGCGCCGACATGGCGGGAGGATTTGCGTGGGACCGTCACTGGCCTTTCGCAGCACACGACGGCGCTCGACCTGCTCCAAGCCACGACTGAAGCTATGTACCAGCGCCTCGCGCTGATCGCGGATCTGAGCCTTTCCGGCGGTGCGAAAAAGGGAGGCACTACGGAGATCATCGTTTCGGGCGGCATTCTCCATTCCACCACGTCTCTGCAACGCCTGGCCGACGTGTTGGGCCGCCCGGTCCACCCGAGCACGGAGCCGGAGGCGTCGTTGCGCGGCGCGGCGGTTTATGCGCTGGAACGCGTGGGGACGGTTCCCGGCGACCGGGGGGTGATCGGACCGGCGATGTCGCCGCAGCCGGGTATTGCCAAGCTATACGCGCAAGAGCGGCGGCGGCAGCAAGCGTTGGAGAAATTGCTCGCCACGGCGGGAAATTCGTAGCCCTGCAACTTTGCGCTGCCGACGGGTTTAATCCCGTAAGATGAAGCGATTTGCGATTCAAAAGGGAACCGGTTGCCGGCGGCGGGCATTCACATTGCTTGAATTGATGGTGGTCGTCGTGATCCTCAGCGTCTTGGCGGCCTTGGCATTACCCTTGTACGGGCGCATCCAGGCCAAGGGATACGAAACCCAGACTCTCAGCAACATGCGACAGATGGGCATCGCCCTGTTGTCCTACGCCGGGGACAACAGCTACATGCTGCCCAACCGCGTGCAGACTCCGGCCGACGGCGGTGAAGAGCCGGACAAATGGCCGCGCCTGTTGCAGCCTTACATCCAGAACCTGAAGATATACGGCTCGCCGATCCCCGACGTGGGGGGTAAATCCTACAAAGTGACCGACCCGCGCGTTTTTCTGGATAACAAGGTGAACAATACCAGCTACATCTACAACGGCGGCAACGACGTGCAGACCTTCGGCAGCGGCACGCAGGCGTTTCCGCGCCTGAACAGCCTCACGGAGGCCTCGCAGGTCGCTCTGCTGGGCGTACCGCTCCCGCACGCGAACAATTTCTACATGGATTTTGCCGAGAAGAATAACGACAAGGTTTTGAACAAGCAGGCTTTTGCGGACGGCACGCCGTACATTTTCTGTGACGGATCGATGCGCACGTTGAGGGTCGTGGACAAAGTGGCTAACGACCAGATGCCGCCGGACTCGGCGACGTACACCGACTGGCTTTGGTTGTTCGACAAGAGCCGCACCGACCTCATCAAGTGACCGCCGCCGTCGGGGTGATCTCGGACACCCACGGCTTGTTGCGCCCGGAAGCCGTCGCGGCGCTGGCAGGCAGTACGCACATCATCCATGCCGGGGACGTGGGACCGGAGGACATTCTGCAGGCGCTACGCGGCATCGCGCCAACGACGGTCGTGCGCGGCAACGTGGACCGTGAGTCTTGGGCGGAATCGCTGCCCGAACACGTGCGGTTGAGCATCGGCGGGCGGTCCATCTATGTTCTGCACGACTTGCACGCGCTGGATTTCGACCCGGCGGTGGAAGGGATCGAAGTGATCGTCAGCGGACATTCGCACCAGCCAAAAATCGAGCGCCGGGGCGGAGTGCTCTACCTCAACCCGGGCAGCGCTGGCAAACGGCGGTTTCGGTTGCCGATCACGCTCGCGCGATTGGAAATCGCCGAGGAGTGCGTGGATGCGAAGCTGATCCACTTGTTGTGACAACAGGTAGAGCTGGCTCGGAGAACCGGCCCTACTATCTAATCCAGTCGCTCGTACACGGAAGTAAAGGCGTTCGTCACTACGTGGCAATCCGCCTTGCTGCCCTCACGGATCACCACTTCCACGATGTCGAACCGGTATAGGATATCCGGGTTACCCAGAAGCCGCAGCCACGCGTCCGCGCCTTGGATGATGAGCCGACGTTTCTCCGCGTCCACCGCCTCGTAGGGTCGGCCAAACTCCAGGCTGGAGCGTGTTTTGACCTCGGCGAACACCAGCGTGTCGCCGTGTCGGCATACCAAATCGACCTCGCCACCGCGCCGGGGCCGGAAACGCCGATACAAGACTTTATAGCCCGACCGCCGCAAAAACCGCTCGGCCAACCGCTCGCCGCGCCAACCGAGCCGCTGCCGGGGATCACGCGCCAGCGAGGGGAAGCAGCGGCTGACCCACCGGTCGAAACGTGAAACGATGGATCGGGCAAGGCCCTTCGCGGGCGAGGACGGCGAGGTGTTGGCTGGTGGCATAGCCTTTGTGCCGGGAGAATCCATAACCGGGAAAACGCGCGTCGAGTTCTTCCATCAAGCGGTCGCGCGTCACTTTGGCAACCACACTGGCGGCGGCGATGCTCAGGCTGATGGCGTCGCCGCCGACCAGCGCCGTGTGCGCCACCGGAAAGGGATGCACCGGCAGGCCGTCGATCAGCGCATGGTCGGGCCGCTCGGGCAGGGCGGCGAACGCGCGGCGCATGGCCTCGTGTGTGGCGCGCAGGATGTTCATCCGGTCCACCTCCGCCGCGTCGATCACGGCGCAGGCCCAGAGGATGTCCAGCGAGGTGGTCAGTTCGCGGAAGATGTCCGCGCGGCGGCGGGCGGAAAGCCGCTTGGAATCCGTCAGGTGCCGATGCTTGAAACCGCGCGGCAGCACGACCGCCGCCGCTACGACCGGTCCGGCAAGAGGACCGCGCCCGGCCTCGTCGATGCCCGCCACCATCCGCGCGACGCCGGAGACACGCAGACGTTCCTCGTGTTCAAGGTGAGGCCGCGCGGGCAAGGTTGCTGGCGCGGCGCTGGGCATCGGTTGATCCCCGGGGAAGGCTTACTTGGCCTCGCGGACGGCCATCGCCTGCTTGCCCTTGCGGTCGCGCAGGTAGTTGAGCTTGGCGCGGCGGGCGGTGCCCTGTTTCTCGACCTCGATCTTGGCGATGCGCGGGGAGTGGATCGGGAACACGCGCTCCACGCCCTCGCCGTAGCTGATGCGGCGGACCGTGAAGTTCTCGTTGATGCCGCTGCCCTTGCGGCCAATCACGATGCCGGTAAAAATCTGGACGCGCTCCTTGTCACCCTCGATGACCTTGGTGTGGACGCGCACGCTGTCGCCCACTTTGAAGGACGGCACGTCAGCCTTTTTTTGTTCGTTTTCGATGGTGTCGAGGATGTGCATAAAGAAAGGGGTAAGGTCCCACCGGGACGGCAGAAGCTGGCTTCTATCGCGCGAAGCGGCTCGCCGCGCAACGAAAATCTGCGTCCCCGGAGCCGTTTCCATCCGTTCGCCCGTTGTGGCGACCAACGAACGCCGCTATTTTGGGCCATGTTCCCCTCCCATGCGCTCTCTCGAAACGGCAAGCTGGCGCTGCTCGCCTGTTGCTGCCTTTTAACGTTCCACGCCGCCTCGACCGGCAGGCTCCACGCGCAAACGGCGTCCCAGGTGTACGCGGAAGGCGTCGAAGCCTATAACCGCGGCGACGTGGAGGGCGCGAAGCGAAAATTCGGGTTGGCCCTGGAGGTGGACCGCAACTTCCGCCCGGCGAGCGCCATGTTGACGCGCATCGCCGCCGAAAAACGGCAGGCTGGCGGCCCGGGTTTGTCCACCAAGACCTTGGAGAAAACGGTGCTGCCGGTGGAGTTCAACGACACGACGCTCTCCAGCGCACTCGAATTTATCCGTCAAAAGGTCGCGGAGGATTCGGGCAACAAGCTGCGGATTAATTTTGCCATCAACCTGCCGCCCGAACTGGCGAACAAGAAGTTTTCGCTCAAGCTGGAGCGGGTGCCGGTCCCCGAAATGTTGCGCTACATCGGCGAATTGACGGGGGTGAAGTTCGAGAAACAGACTTACGCGATCCTGGTGACACCAGCGGGGGGCGGCCAGATGCCTGCCGCAGCCGCCGCGCCCAGCCCCTAGTGGGTCACCGGTTTTCTGCCGTAGAGTACCCGCCGCAGGTACAAACCGTCGGCGGGGGCAGCGAAACTGGTTTTTCCCACCGTGCCCGACAGGAGCTTGGCAATCCAACCGTCCATCGGGGCGCGTCCCTGCGCGCACCGGATCAGTGACCCGGTGAGCAGGCGAACCATCTTGTAGAGAAACCCGTCGCCTTGGTATTCCAGGATGAGCAGGTCGCTCCGGCGGCGAACGGTCACCCGGCTGATCGTACGCACCGTGTTTCCGGCGGGGCTTCCTCGGTTGGCCGAGAACGCGGCGAAATCGTGGGTCCCGACCAACAACCGGGCGGATTCCGCCAGAACTGCGTCGTCCAACGGGCCGGGCAGGTGCCAGGCCCGTCCAAGCTCGAACGGGCCGAGCACCGCCGAGTTCCAGATACGGTAACGATAGATTTTTCCGGTGACGGAGAACCTCGCGTGGAAGGCCTGCGATGCCAAGCGGACCGTCAGCACGCGGATCTGCGGCGGCAGGTGTGCGTTGAGCGCTCCCAGCCAGCGTGCGGGGGAATGGCGGGCGAGGTCCGGTACGTCGGCATGCGCTACCTGGCCGAGCGCGTGCACGCCCGCATCGGTGCGGCCCGAGCCGTGGACCACGATGCGCTGGCCACCGCCGCACAGGTGGATGAACGCTTTTTCGAGATGATCCTGAACGGCGTTGCCGCTGGCTTGGCTCTGCCACCCGGCGAACGGGCCGCCGTCGTAGGCCAACGTCAGGCGCAAGCGGCCAGCAGTAGCTAGAGACTGGTCCAGTTCAGGCGATGCCACGGATGTGCAGGCTATTGATCGGCTTCAAAAGCGGCATCCCGCCGTAACGCCTCACCGTCGAGATACGTTTGCAGGATCATCTGCGCGGCGACCTGGTCGATCACCGCGCGTCCCTGCTTGACGTTGCGGCCCCCGGCGTGCAGCGCCTTCTGCGCGGCCATGGTGGTCAACCGCTCATCAATCAGCCGCACCTCGCAGCCCGTTTCGGCGCGGAGCACGTCGGCGAAGGCGCGCGCCTTCGCCGATGCTGGGCCTTCGCTACCGTTCATGTTGCGCGGCAGGCCGAGCACAATCACGTCCACTTTCTCGCGTTGCGCGATCTCGGTCAGTTTCGCCAGCACGGCTTTTTGAGACGCTGGCCCCTTGTCAGGATGAACCCGGATCGTCTCGCGCGGGTGGGCAAACATCCCTAGACCGTCGGAGAGCGCGACGCCGATCCGCGCCTCGCCCAGGTCGATGCCCATCGCGCGGGGCGGGGCGGGGTGCGATGTGGACGGCATGGCAGCTTCGGTGGGAAGGATCTTTATTGCAGCGAGGCATCCACCTTGGCCGTCATCAATTTGATGCGCTCGGCCTCGTGGCGGCTGCAAATCAGCGTGGCGTCGTGCGTCTGGACCACGATCAGATCACTCACGCCCAAGAGCGTGATCGCCCCGGGCCGGTCGCTGAACACGATGTTCTCGCGGGCGTCGATGGTCGTCAGCGCACAGTTGGCGGCGTTGAGATGATCGTCCTTGGGCAGGTAGTCAGCCACGGCAATCCAACTGCCCACGTCGGCCCAGTCGAACCCGGCTTCGAGCACGAGCACGCGCGAGGCATTCTCCATGATGGCGTAGTCGATGGAAATCTTCGGCAGGTGCGGGAATTTCTCCGCCAGGGTCGCCGCGAAATCCTGCGCGCCGCGGATCTGCGTGACGAAATCCGCCAGTTCGGGCAGTTGCGCGCTCAACTCGCGCAGCACGGCGGGCAGCGTCCAAGCGAACATGCCCGCGTTCCAGCGGTAGTCGCCCTGCTCGAAAAACACCTGCGCTAGTTCGGGCGCGGGTTTCTCGCGAAACCGCTTCACGTTGAAGATCGCAGGCGCGGGGCTGGGTAGGCTGGCGATGGCGACCGGTTCGCCCAGTTCGATGTATCCGAACCCGGGGCAGGCCCAGGTCGGCTTGAGGCCGACCGTGATCAGCGCGCCGGTTTCCTCGGCGGCCCGGGCGGCGGCAGCGAGGTCGGCCTGGAACGCCGCGGCGTCGCGGATGACGTGGTCGGCGGGCAGGACGAGCATCGTCGCGCCTGGGTCGCGCCGGGCCACCCAGCCGACGGCCAGCGCGATGGCGGCGGCGGTGTCGCGCTTGGCAGGCTCGGCCACGATGTTGTCGGGCGGCAACTGTGGCAGCAACTCGCGCACGGCGGCCTCCTGATCCTGATTTGTGAGAATGAGAATGCGCTCGGCGGTCACGAAACCCTTGAGCCGCGAGATCGTTTCTTCGAGCAACGACCGGTCGGAGAGCAGCTTGAGCAATTGTTTGGGCTTGGCCCGCCGGCTCAGCGGCCAGAAACGCTCGCCGCTGCCGCCGGCAAGGATCAAAACAAAGGGAGAGTTGGACATTGGCGTAGAAAATGCACTAGAAAAGCCGTACGTTCACCAAAATATAGGGTCACCGCGTGAGGATTCGCGCGGAACCACGAATTTCGAGGTGTATTTTGGACGCGCCGACGTTATCTTCCACCCGTCAATCCCCTATGAATCCCGTCCCTCCCAAGGTACTCGACAGATATCCGGCGCTGGGCCTGCTGGCCGTGACGCGCGCGGCACTCGGCTGCGGCATCGGCATGATGGTCGCCAACAAGTTCCAGCGCCCGACCATCCGGCAAGTGACCGCCATCGCGCTGCTCTCGGTCGGTGTGCTCGGCAGCGTGCCGTGGCTCGTGCGGTCGGTGATCGACGTAGTCAACCGCCCGGAGAGCGAGCGCGGGATGCGCCAGCGACTCGCCTCGATCCGCAGCAATACGGGTTTCGAGACGGAAACCGAGATGTTCTGAGGCGGCGCGGGGAGCAAGGGACCTCGGCGCATGACGTATTGGCAGTTTCACCTCTGGTTTAACCTGCCCGCGCTGGCGCTGCTGTTCTGGCTGACGCGGCGGCGGCTGCGTCCGATGCATTGGAAATGTCTCGCCGTGCTGGGCGTCATCGTCATGGCGGCGACGGCACCCTGGGACAACTGGGCCGTCCATCGTGGCATCTGGTCGTTCGACGAAGCGCGAGTGCACATGGTCACGGTGCCGCTGGGCGGCGTGCGGTGGCAACTCCCGGTGGAGGAGTATGCGTTTTTTATCGTGGAAACGGTGCAGGTCGCGTTATTGACGCTGCTTTTTCTGCCCGCGCCCGTGCCGGAAGAACGGCGGGGGACGGCGTGAAATTCCATTATTTCTGGCATCTGGTCGGCTGGGCCGGACCCGTGATCGCCCTGCAATGGATCGTCGGTTGGAGGATTTTCCGGAGGAACCTGCGGGCGGTGTTCGTGCCGCCGCTGATTGCCGCCGGGTTCCTTACAATTTGCGATTCCGTGGCGGTGCGGGCGGGGATCTGGTTTTTCGACGAGCGGCAGATTCTCGGCTGGAGGGTGTTGGGATTGCCGGTGGAGGAAGTGCTGTTTTTCCTGCTGACGGCTTTGCTGGTTTCGCAGAGCCTGATCCTGCTGCTGCCCGCGCGAAACCGCTGGCCTTGAGGGGGGACGCGCGTTTTCCGCTTGTACGGCGCCGGGTTTATCGGCAGAAGTGGGGCCGTGAAGGCGCGTGGGATCGTATTGACGTTGCTGGCGTGGGGTTGGGGCGCGTCGGCGGGGTGGACCGATCCCGCCGTCCTGATCAAAGCCTATCCGGCGGAGATCATCCGGGGGCATTACTGGCTCGGGAAGCGCATGGTGCGCATGGGCGAGACGGTGCGGGTGCAGTCGGTCAGCGGCGCGCTGGCGTCGGTCAAGACGGAGGACGGCGACCCGTTGACGGTGTACGTGGCGGACCTGCGGCCCATCGCCGAGAAGCCCTTGGTGGCCAGCGTCAGCGCACCGGTTGTGATACCTGCTCAGACGCCCGCCCCGACGGCAGCGCCCGCCAAACCCGACGACCCCGAGCCGTTGTCGATCCTGAGTCTGCTGGCCGCGCAACAACAGACGGGGGCAGCCGCGGCTGACGCCGAAAAGCCAAAGCCCGTCGAGAAACTGTCCCCTGCGAGCGGTGAACGCAGAGAAGCCGCCGTGCAATGCAGCGGCATCACCAAGAAGGGCAACCGCTGCACACGCATGACCCACAGCCCGAACGGGCTGTGTTGGCAGCACGGGGGAGATTAACGGCAAATCACGCGCCTTTGCCCAGGCCGCTCTCGTCGTACAATGCGCGCCAGTAGGCCAAACGTTCGCCGATGCGTTTTTCCTGCCCCCGGTCGCTCGGTTCGTAATATCGGCGGCCCTCCGGCAGGTAAGCCTGCGGCACGTAAGCGTCCGCGTGGTCGTGGCTATACTGATACTCGACGCCGTGGCCGAGTTGTTTTGCGCCCTTGTACCCCGTGCCGCGCAGGGGTACGGGGACCGGCAGGGTCACCCCTTCGCGCACCTCCCCGGCGGCTTTCTCGACGGCCATGTACGCCCGGTTGCTCTTGGGCGCGGTGGCGATGTAGACCGTGGCCTGCGCGAGCGGGATGCGCGCCTCGGGCAGCCCGACAAACTCCGCCGCCTGCTGTGCGGCTACTGCTACGACGAGCGCCTGCGAATCCGCCAGCCCCACGTCCTCCGCCGCGCAGATGACGATCCGCCGCGCGATGAACCGGATGTCCTCGCCCGCGTAGAGCATCTTCGCCAGCCAGTACACGGCGGCGTCGGGATCGGACCCGCGCATGCTCTTGATGAACGCGCTGATCGTGTCGTAGTGGCCGTCGCCCGTGGGATCGTAAACGACCGCCTTGCGCTGAATACTTTCCTCGGCGACGGCGCGGGTAACATGGACCGTGCCGTCGGGCCCGGGTGGGGTGGTCAGAACGCCCACCTCCAGCGCATTGAGGCACTTGCGTCCGTCGCCGTCGCTGATAGTAGCGAGGTGGTCGGCGGCGTCATTGTCCAGTTTGACCTGGTGTTTGCCGAGGCCGCGTTCGGCGTCCGCCAGGGCATGCGCCATCAGCTTGCGCAGGTCCGGCGGGCCGAGCGGTTCGAGCTGGAAAACCTGCGAGCGGCTGACCAGCGGGCCGTTCACGGCGAAGAACGGGTTTTCGGTGGTCGCGCCGAGCAGACGGATCGTGCCGCGTTCCACGTCGGGCAGGAGGGCGTCCTGCTGCGCGCGGTTGAAACGGTGGATCTCGTCGATGAACAAGACCGTGCGCGCCGCCGGGTTGAGCCGCTGGCGGTTCTCGGCCCCGGCGATGACGCGCCGGATGTCGGCGACGGTGCTCTCCACGCCACTGAGCCGCTCGAATTTGGCGCGCGTCGCATTCGCGATGACCTCCGCCAGGCTGGTCTTGCCGACGCCAGGCGGACCGTGGAACAGCGCGGAGTAAAGCCGGTCGGCCTCGATGGCGCGCCGGAGGAGCTTGCCCGGCGCGAGGAGGTGTTCCTGGCCGACGTATTCGTCCAGCGTGCGGGGCCGCATCCGCGTGGCTAGCGGTGCGCGCGGGTCTACAGGCGCAGGAACGGAGGTATCGGCGTGTTGGAAAAAGTCGGCGGTTTCCACGGGTAAGACGACGAGCAAAATACACCGAACCGTGCATCGGCGGCAGCAGAATCCGAAGGAGTTCCGCTCAAGGCCGTAAAGTCGCAGGATTGACGCCGTCGGCGCGCATCTGGCGTAAACTATGTGCGCCCGCGCGTTTCGACAGACGCGCTCCCTGCGGGTCAGTCACCAGTGGGCAATGGAAGAACGCGGGCGGTTCAAAACCCAACGCGCGATAGAGCAAGAATTGCTGCGCGGTGGATTCGAGCAAATCCGCGCCGCGCACCACCTCGCTGATCCGCATGAGCGCATCGTCCACCACGACCGCCAGTTGATAGGCGGGTACACCGTCGCGCCGCCAGACGATGAAATCGCCGAAATCCCGCTCGACCCGGAAACGCTGCGGCCCGGCGTGCCCGTCGTAAAAATCAACGTCCTCACCGACCGGCGCGCGGAAACGCCAGTTCACCCCTGTGGGGGAGGTCACCTTCACCGCCTCCGGCTCCGGCGGTCGGCAAGTTCCGGGATAAACCGGTTCCTGTTCCCCGGCGTGCGGCGCACTCAGGGCGCGCTCCACGTCCCGCCGCGTGCATGTACACGGGTAGACCATGCCGCTCACCGCCAACCGCGCCCATGCCTCCCGATAGCGTGCCAACCGCTCGCTCTGCACGTACGGGCCGCACGGGCCGCCTATGTCGGGGCCTTCCTGCCAGCGCAGACCGGCCCAGCGCAGGTCTTCGAGCAGAGCCGTGCGGAACTCTGGCTTGCAGCGTTGCTGGTCCAAGTCCTCCACGCGCAAGACGAGCGTCCCGCCCCGCTCGCGGGCGCGGTCCTGCGCGGCGAAGAACGTCGCGGCGTGTCCCCGGTGCAGGAAGCCGGTGGGCGAGGGGGCCAGGCGGCCCCGGTAGTTGACGGCGGCAATCACGCGCGAAGCTCGGTCGTTGCGGGTGGGTTTGGAACGCTTACATTAGCTGGCTTTAACTTCCCGTTCACCATGAATCCACTCCGCTCCGCTTCCGCCGTTTTCCTGGGGTTGCTCGCCGTCCTGACGCCGCCCGCGCAAGCCGCGCCGTTCAAATATCCCGAGGCGAAAAAGACCGAGCAGGTCGATGACTACCATGGGACGAAGGTCGCCGATCCGTACCGCTGGCTCGAAGATGCCAACTCGCAGGAGACGCAGGACTGGGTCGAGGCGGAAAACAAGATTACCTTTGATTATCTGCGCAAGATTCCCGCGCGGGAAAAAATCCATCAGCGCGTGGCGCAGCTTTGGGATTACGCCAAGTTCGGCGTGCCCGAGAAAGAGGCGGGACGATACTTCTTCGCCAAGAACACCGGTTTGCAAAACCAGAGCGTCATTTACACCACGCGGTCGCTGCTCGACCAGGAACCGACCGAGCTGCTCGATCCCAATAAGTTATCCGCTGACGGCACGGTATCGCTCAGCGGCTACGCGATCAGCGATGACGGCCGCTACATGGCCTACGGTTTGAACTCGTCCGGCTCGGACTGGATTCTCTGGCACGTCAAAGACGTGGCGACGGGCATCGACATCACCGATCAGGTCAAGTGGTCAAAATTCTCCGGCGCGAGCTGGACCAAGGACAGCAAGGGTTTCTTTTACAGCGCTTACGACGCTCCGGACGAAAAAACGCAGCTCCAGAGCGTTAATTATTACCAGAAACTTTATTATCATGTCATCGGCACAGAGCAGTCCAAGGATGTGCTGGTGTACGAGCGCAAGGACGAAAAGGAGTGGGGCTTTGGCGGGGCAGTCACAGACGACGGGCAATATCTCATCATCGGTGTTTCCCACGGCACCGACCCGAAAAACCGCGTTTTCTTCCGGTCTTTGAAGGACGGCCCGACCGGCTCGCCCGTGGTCGAGTTGCTCGCACAAGCCGATGCCAGCTACAACTTCGTGGGGAACGACAGCGCGACGTTTTATTTCCTCACGGACAAAGATGCTCCGCGTGGGAAACTGGTGGCGCTGGATACCACGGGCGACGACCACTCGTTGCGCGAGATCATCCCCCAAAGCGCCGAGACGCTGCAGGCGGTAAACTACGTCGGTGGACGGTTTGTGGCGAGCTACCTGCAAGACGCGCACACTTTGGTAAAAATCTTCGATCCGGCGGGCAAGGCATTATCTGAAGTGAAGTTTCCCAGCCTCGGCACCGCCGGCGGTTTCGGCGGCAAGCCGGACGATTCCGAGACGTTCTTTTCCTTCACCAGCTACACCACGCCGCCGTCAATTTACCGCTACGACGTGAAGACCGGTGAAACCAAGGCGGTGTTCGCGCCGAAGGTGCCGTTCGAGCCGAAGGATTACACGACCGAGCAGGTGTTCTTCCAAAGCCGCGATGGTACCCGCGTGCCCATGTTCATCTCTTACAAGAAGGGAATGGAGCGCAACGGGCAGAATCCGACGGTGCTCTATGGTTACGGCGGGTTTGACATCAGCCTGACGCCGACCTTTTCGCCCGCCAACCTCGTCTGGATGGAGATGGGCGGCATCTACGCCGTGCCGAACCTGCGCGGTGGCAGTGAGTACGGCGAGGAGTGGCATCTGGCCGGAACGAAGATGAACAAGCAGAACGTGTTCAACGACTTCATCTGCGCCGCCGAGTACCTGATCGCTAACAAGTACACCTCGACGCCGAAGTTGGCGATTTCCGGCGGGAGCAACGGCGGGTTGCTCGTCGGCGCGACGATGACCCAGCGGCCCGACCTGTTCGGCGCGGCGTTGCCTGCGGTGGGCGTGATGGACATGCTGCGCTTCCAGAAGTTTACTATCGGCTGGGGCTGGGCGTCGGACTACGGCAGTTCCGACGATGCCGAGCAGTTCAAATCGCTCTACGCATATTCGCCGTTGCACCACCTGAAACCGGGCACGCACTATCCCGCGACGTTGGTGACAACGTCCGACCACGACGACCGAGTGGTTCCCGCCCACAGCTACAAATTTGCGGCGACGTTGCAGGCCGATCAAGGCGGCGACGCGCCGGTACTCATCCGCATCGAAACCAAGAGCGGCCACGGCGGCGGTCGGCCCACGTCCAAGTTGATCGAGGAAGTGGCCGACCGCTGGTCATTTCTGAGCGAGGCACTCGGGATAGAGAAAGCTGAGCAGGAATGACGAGGTAGCGCCCTCCCCACTTCCACCAACTAGGAGCGGGGACCGGCGACAATAAACGCAATCTCGCGGTCGCCTGTCCGGCGCACGCCCTCACCGTAGAAGGTCTGCGCCCAGCCCTTGAACTCATCCTCGCTGCCGTGGCCACTGAAAAGGACTTGGCCGTCCACCCGCACAGTGCATGAAGCCACGACGGCATCGTCCCAATCCGAGATGTTGAAAACGTACCGGCCCGGTCCATCGAACGGCACGCTGACGCGCCAGGGGTTGTCGGGCGTGATTTTCTTTGACCCTTCCGAATCGCCGTCACGGCTGGCCAGCTTGGTCACGGTCGCCCGGCTGGGCAGCTTGACGTTGATTTCCGCCGTGCCGATTTCCAGCTTCTCGCCGCGCGCGGCGTTGCCGAAATAGGCTTGTACCGAGCCTTTGGCGACGACGATCTCGATTTCCGCGAGGTGCTGGCCGGGCAGCGGGGTCGGCTGGGTCGTGGTCACGGTCGTCTGCTTAATGACCGTGGTGGGATCGTCAGGATTGGGGACGACCGTGGTCGTGGTGGTCGACGTTTGGGCTGACACGCCGGGGGCGATGGCCAAGGCGAGCGCCGCAATCGCCGGGAACAACAGTGAAGGGATCGATTTCATCCCGACCGAATCGGCTCCCAACCGGACGGTGCGCGGCTCATTCCTCCCGGGCGGGAGGCTGGACGGTCGCGTAGGTGCGGAAGATGCGCTCCGTGTCGCCGAACTTGGTGTGGACGGTCAACGTAGCGAAAAGATGTTTGTCGGTCTGGCCGGGATTGATCGTCAGTTGGTACTTGCGGCCCTTGACCACGGGGACCAGCTCGGCGACCACGCTGGCGTTGGACGACTGGATGCTGATTTCCTTGATCGGCGTGTCCTGCGCCAGTTCGAAGGTGACTTGCTTTGGCGTGGGTGCTTCGTTGTGTTTCCACGTCACGAATGCGGGGGTGATCCGTAATACCTCCGGGATGTTGACGGCGATCTGGAGTTCCACCGGTTCGGCCCCGTCGTTGGTGGTGACCATGACGGACTTTTGCTGTTTGCCGGTGTGTTCGCCCAACGTGTAGCGCGCGACGATTTCGCCGCCTTCCTTCGGTTCGTAGCGTCGTTTCTCCAACTCGACGGTGGTGCAGCCGCAACTGCTCGCCACCTGCGTGATTTCCACCGGTTTGTCACCGTTGTTCTTGAAGGGAAAACGTGCCTCGACTACGGAGGTTGAAGCGTCCGCCTTCAGTTCGACGCTTTTCTGCGGCCAGGTCAGTTCGGCGCGGGCAGCGGGCGCGCCCAGGCAGACCGCTCCCACCAGGGTAAGGAGCGAGGTTTTCGCAGCGGCACGGGACGGAAAAACAGGCATGGCGCAAGGTACGATGGCGGAAGGCAGCGTCAAGGACACGCCCGGTTGGTCGGGCGGATGCGATTCCCTTCACCGATGTTTTCTAAATCTCTTCTGCGTACCCTAACCGCTGCATCGGCGATCACCCTAGCTCCCATTACCATTATGGCCCAATCCGCCCTCGAAAAAGGAGAAGCCTTTCTCCACTCCAACGCTTCCAAAGAAGGCGTCAAATCCACCGCCAGCGGCCTGCAATACAAGGTCCTGACCGAGGGCACGGGCCGCAGCCCGAAAGCGACCGACACCGTGCAGGTGCATTACCGCGGTACGCTGCTCGACGGCAAGGAGTTCGATAAGAGCAGCAGTCCCATCGAGTTCCCGCTCAACCATGTCATCGCCGGGTGGACGGAAGGTGTCCAGTTGATGAAGGAAGGCGCGAAATATGAGTTTTACATCCCGTCGAAACTTGCTTATGGCCAGCGCGGCGCGGGCGGAGCCATCGGGCCGGACGAGACGCTGATTTTCCAGGTCGAATTACTGAAGGTGAAGTGAATCGACTCGCCGGTTCAATCGGCGGTCAGGGCGGCGCGCTCGTTGTCGAGCAAACCGGACTTTTCCAAGTAATAATCGTAGTTGCCGGAGTAGGGCGTCACCTGCCCGGCGTTGACGTGGAGCACCTTCGTCGCCAGTTTGCGGATGAAATGCACGTCGTGGCTGATGAAAACCAGCGTGCCCTCGTAGCGTTCGAGCGCGAGGATGAGCGATTCCACCGTCAAAATGTCCAGGTGGGTCGTCGGCTCATCCATGAGAAGCAAATTCGGCGGATCGACCAAGAACTTGATCAAGTTCAGACGGCTTTTCTCACCGCCGCTGAGCACGACGGTTTTTTTGTAGATTTCGTCCTTGCGGAACAGGAACGACCCGAGGATACCGCGTGCCTCGTCTTCGCGTAGTTCGGGCGCGCTGGCCATTACTTCC
>CAXTBX010000045.1:0-6867 GCA_964242205.1 uncultured Chthoniobacterales bacterium | reverse complement strand
AATCCAGCGTCTCCGAGCGGTGCTGGCTAAAGTACCCGATTTTGGCATTGTGACCGGGCTTGCGCTCGCCCTTCTGGAACTCCAGCACCCCGGCCAGAATCTTGAGCAGCGTGGACTTGCCCGCGCCGTTTGGGCCGACCAACACCGTGCGCTCGCCGCGTTCGATTTCCAGGCCCAACCCTGTGTACACCTTGTTGCTGCCGTAGGCCATGTGGATGCCGTCGAGCGAGATGGCGCGCTGGCCGCCGCGCGGCGGGGTGGGGATTTGGAGGCGGAACGGCTTGCGGGGCGGCGTCGGCTTTTCGATCAGTTCCATGCGCTCAATCTGCTTGAGCTTGCTCATGGCCTGCGATGCCTTCGACGCCACGGAGCGGAAACGGTCCGCGAACTCGCGCAACGCCGCGATTTCCTTCTGTTGATTCTTGTACGCAGCAGCCTGCTGCTCGTAGTTCATCTCGCGCTGCTTGAGGAACGCGGAGTAATTGCCGGAATACGGAGACAGCTTCTGCTCGGCGATGTCGTAAACGTTTTCAATCAACTCATCCATGAACTCGCGGTCGTGCGAGATCATCAGCAACGCGCCGGAGTATGTTTTGAGATAGTTTTGGAGCCATAACAGCGACAGAAGGTCCAGATGGTTGGTCGGTTCGTCGAGGAGCAGCAGGTCCGGCTCCATGACCAGTAACCGCGCGAGGTGGGCGCGCATGACCCAGCCGCCGCTCAGTTCCTTGGCGGCGCGCTCGAAATCGCTTTCGCGGTAACCGAGGCCGCGCAGGATTTTCTTAGCCTTGGCCTCGATTTGGGGGTTGCTCAGGGCGTCGTGCTTGGCGGACGCTTCGAGGTAATCAGGGCCATCGACGGTCCCGGCGGCTTCCAGCTCCCGCAGGCGTTTTTCCAGGGCGGGCAGTTCCCCGGCGCGCCCGGTGGCCACGTCCATGACGGTTTCCTCGCCGACAGCCTCGCTCTCTTGCGGCAGATAGCCGACCATCGTCCATTCGTCACGTTCGATGACGCCCGCGTCCGGCTCGTCCCGGCGCAGGATGAGCGAAAAGAGCGTGGATTTGCCCGCGCCGTTGGGGCCGACGAGGGCGACGCGTTCGCCGTAGTTGACCTGGAGGGACGCATGCTCAAAGAGCGTGCGTCCACCGACGGATTTGCGGAGATCACGGATGGTCAGCATGGCAGGAAAGGTGGGTAATGAAGCGCAGGATGGCCGGGCCGTCGAGCGGAACCGCATTTTGCCGTTTGACAAGGGCGGCAGCGGCGGCTTTAGAAGGGGGATCATCATGCGACCGATTTTTCCGCGTCCTTCCCTCCGCTCCCGCCTCGGTTTTGCCTGTGCGCTTTTGGCGGCGGGGGGTTTGCTCGGAGCCTGTGACAAGCACAGCGCCGACGAAATTCCCGAGAGCTACGGTCATGGTTCGAGCCACGCCAAGAGTTACAGCAACCACCAGCTCGACAGCCGCAAGGAATCCGCGAGTTTTTCCGACTCGGCGGGCATGGAGGCGGGGCGCGAACACGAGGGGGCCGAACACAAGGCGGCACCCGGCGAATCGCCCAAGCCTTCCGAGCCGGGCCGCTTTTTCCCGAGCGGTTCCTAGTCCGCAGTTAGCCGGACCCTGCGGACGGGGGCCGGTGGTCGCTCCGCCGGTATGCTGACCGACATCAAACTGCGCGATTTTCGGTGCTTCGAGGCGCTGGATGTCCCGGTGGTCCCCGGGGTGCAGTTTTTTACGGGCGACAATGCCCAGGGCAAGACGAGCATCCTCGAAGCCGTGTGCGTGCTGCTGCGGCTCGCTTCGCCGCGCTCCACCACGCTTGCGCCGTTGGTCCGGCAGGGGGGGCGCGGGTTTTCGCTGCAAGGATTTTACGGCACGCGCCAACTCCAATTTTATCAAAGTCCCGAGCGTCGAAAGTTGGTGCTCGACGGCGTGGAGCAGACCGGCACGGCGGAATACCTACGCGCCGCACGGCTGGTGTATTTCAGCAACACGGACCTGGAATTGGTGCGCGGTCCGGCGGACGGGCGGCGGCGGCTTTTGGACTTCCTCGGCAGCCAGATCGAACCGCTCTACCGCAGCAACCTGCGCGCGTATGATCGCGCGTTGCGCTCGCGCAACCGGTTGCTCAAGGCAGTGCCCGTGCGTTGGCGCGAGGTCGAGGCCTACGACGGGCCGCTGCTCGAAGCCGGGGGGCTGCTAACCGAACTGCGGCGCAGCCTGGTGGAAGAACTCAAGCCGTGGGCAGCGGAGTCGCAGGCGAGCATCCGCACGGGCGCGCGGGCGAGCGGCCCGGAGGAATTACGACTCGATTATCAGCCCGGCAGCGGCGCAAATTTTGCGGACGCTTTGGCGGCTTCGCGCGAGGAGGACTTGCGGCTGCGGCAAACGAGGGTCGGTCCGCACCGCGACGACCTTATCCTGTCTCTAGGGGACCAGCCCGCCGCCACGTATGGATCGGAAGGACAGCAGCGGACGCTGGCGCTGGCGCTCAAGCTCGCGCAGGCGCGCCTGCTGGAATCCGTGTGGCGGCAACCGCCGCTGCTCCTGCTCGATGATATTTTCGGCGAACTCGACGTGACCCGCCGCAACGCGCTCCTTGCCGCGCTGCCGGTTGGCGCGCAGCAACTCGTTACCACCACTCACCTCGACTGGCTGCGCGACGCGCCGTCGGGACCGATCTGGCGGCTGGCGGGTGGCCGGTTGGAGACAACGGTTTGACGCCCGGGGCCGAACCCGCTAAGAGCGTGTCCTGCACACCCGATGATTCCACCGCTGCCAACCCAGGAAATCGCCGACCGCATCGCCCGCGCTGCCCGCGACGCCGACGCCTACGACCGGCGGCGCACAGCGGAGGCCATCGCGCGGGGCGAATTGCCGCCCGTGCCCGACGCCGTGTTACCGCCGCCCGTGTCGGTCGCCAGTGCGGACTCCGCCGAGCCGCTGGTCAAAGGGCATCCGCTTGACGAGGCTGCAAACATGCTGCCGCGCGCCCGCAGCAAGATCACCGTGCCCGCAGGCACGCCGGAGTTCCTGCGTCCGTTCAAGCGGAACCAGGGCGGATTCAACTTCGTGCTGTTGGAGGCCATGGAACAGTTGGTCCTCGCGAACCGACAACTGCAACGCCAGAACCGCGAACTGCGCGAGCGCGTCGTTTCCATCCACGGCTGGATGAACGCGGCGGCGCAGACCAGCCAACTCGACCACGGCTGGATGCACGCGGCGGACAGTCAGTTGCGCGCGTTGGACGCTGGGCGGTTGGCGGCCCTGGAGGCGCGCCTGGCCGCGTTGGAAGGCGAACGCGCGCCGCGTCCCACCGAGCCGTCGTGATGCACATCCTCGTTGCGACCACGCAGGTTCCGTTCGTGCGCGGTGGGGCGGAGATTCACGCCAAAAGCCTTGTGGAGGCCCTACGGGCCGCCGGTCACTGCGCCGAGATCGTCGCCGTGCCTTTCAAATGGTATCCACCCGAGCGGATTCTCGACACGATGCTCGCCTGCCGGCTGCTGGATCTGACGGAGTCAAATGGCAGGACGGTAGACCGTGTCATCGGACTAAAATTTCCGGCTTATTTGATCCCGCATCCAAACAAGGTGCTGTGGATTCTGCATCAGCACCGCCAGGCGTACGAGATGTGGAACCATCCCCTGAGCGACATGATCCATTACGGCGGCGGCCAGGAGGTGCGCGAGGCCATCCGGCGCGCCGACACGCAGCTCATCCCGGAAGCGAAGGCCGTGTTCACCAACTCCGAGAACGTCTCGCGGCGGCTCAAGAACGGTTGCGGATTGGATTCGACGCCGCTGTACCATCCGCCGCAGCACGCGGAGTCCTTTTATTGCGAACCCGACGAGGGATATTTTCTTTACCCGAGCCGTATCAACGCCGCCAAGCGGCAGCACCTCGCCGTCGAGGGCCTGGCCGGGGTGGCGGGCGACAGCCAGCTCGTGATCTGTGGCGAGAGCGAGGACGATGCCTACCTCCAGAACTTGCACACCCGCGTCGAGGAACTGGGCTTGCAAAGCCGGGTGAGGTTCCTGGGCCGCGTCAGCGACGAAGAAAAGCTACGCCTCTACGCGCGGTGCCGGGCGGTGATCTACCCGCCCGTCGACGAGGATTACGGCTACATCACGCTCGAAGCGATGCTGTCCGGTAAACCGGTCGTCACCTGTACGGATTCCGGCGGACCGCTGGAATTCGTGACGGACGGCGTGACCGGGCTGGTCGCCGCGCCCGAGGCCGGGGCGATGGCGGCGGCGATGGCGCGCTTGACGGGAGACCGCGCCAGCTCGGCAGCGATGGGTCGGGCGGGGCGCGAGGCGTACCATGCGCGCGGCATCCGGTGGGAGAACGTGGTGTCGGCGCTGCTGGCTTGAGCTATGAAGATCGCGTGGTTTTCACCCCTGCCGCCGGATCGGTCGGAGATCGCCAACCACACGCGGCGGATCGCCGATGAACTGCACGACCGGTTCGACGCCAGTTTTTTCAGCGAGAAGACCGATGGATTTCTGGACAGCACAACAGGTACCCACTACTGGGCAACCCTGGGCCAGCCTCCGGCGGAACTCTGGCCGCCGCTGAACCAGTTCGACGTGACAGTTTACAACCTCGGCAACCATCACCGGCATTTCTCGCACACCTGGTTCCTGAGCCAGGCCAAACCGGGGATCGTCGTCCTGCACGATCTGAAACTGCACCACTTTTTCGAGGGTATTTACCGCGAGCGGCTGGACGATCAGGCGACTTACCTGCGGTGGATGCGTCGTTATTACGGGCAACTCGGTTACGAGGCCGGGTTGGCGTACTGGCGGCAGGATTTGTCCATCGACTTCATGGCCGAGCAGTTTCCGATGACCGAGTGGGCTATCCAGGGTGCGCTGGGGGTAGTGGTCCACACCGAACATGCCTTGCAAACCATCCGCCGGGTGGCGGACGGCCCCGTGGTCCTCGCGCCGCTGCCGTATCACGCGCGGGCCGGTGGCGAACGGGTTGCGGACCAGCCTGGCCCCGTGCGGCTAATCATTTTCGGCCATTTGAACGTAAATCGCCGGGTTGTGGAGTTTCTGACCGCGCTGGCCGCGATGCCGGAACGCGGACGTTTCGACGTACAAATTTTCGGCGAGATGCTCAACCGCCGCGAGGTCGAGAACGTGGTGGAACGGCTGGCCTTGCGAGATCAGTTGACCATGCACGGCTACGTGTCGGAAGACGAGTTAGAGCGTGGGCTAGCCGTGGCGGATCTTGCGGTCAACCTGCGTTATCCTTCGATGGGCGAAGCGTCGGCCAGCCAGCTACGCATCTGGGACCATGCCCTGCCCAGTTTGGTCACCCAAACGGAAGGCTACGCGGGGATGCCCGCCGACACGGTCTTTTTCGTGCGACCGGAGCACGAAACGGCGGACATCCAACGGCACCTGCGCAATCTGCTCGCGCACCCGGAACGGTTCCACGAGGCCGGTCAGCGCGGGCATCGCTGGCTGCTGGCACAGCACCGGCCAGAAACCTACGTGGATCGCGTGGGTGGTTTGTGCGTGGCGGCGGATGCGCTGCGGTTGCGTCACACCCAGCTGAGCCTCGCACAGCGGGTGGGGGAGACCATCGCGCCGTGGACCGACGCCGCGCCGGTCGTGGCCCGCGAACACGTTTACGCCGAAGCGATTTCCCAGTTGGGATAGAGTTTCAGCCCAGGAACGTGAACTGCGCGGTGCGGCCGTTGTCGACGGTGTTGATGTTGCTCACCACGGACGCCAGGATGAATCCATCCACGGGTCGGTTTGCCGCGGGCGAGGTCCCCTGTCCGTCGCTGGACTGGAACGGGCCACCCCGGTTCACCTGGTAGCCGATGAGGTCGGCCGTGATGTTGTCCACCTCGCTGGCCACCGCGAAACGACCGTTTGCCTGCACCGACGCCCCGATGGCCGCGATCTGCCGCGCCACCACGTTCAAGACCGAGCCGTTCGCGGCACCATCCCCGCCCTGACCGGCGAAGATGCCTTGTGGGATCTGCGCGCTGGCGAACAGCGACGCTACCGCCGCGGGCACCCCGAAGGGGGCGTCGAAGAATGCACCGTTGTTCGCGCTCTGCGTAGAGGGCAGGCCGATGAAACCGACGCTCTGGATGCTCGTGACCGAACCGCCCGCGCCGCCCGCGTCACCCGCGCCCCGGCCACCGTCACCAGCCTGGATCACGTTGATCGAGCTGTTCACGTCCTTGGCTTGCTTGATGCCCTTAATACTGCCGCCCGCGCCGCCCGGGCCCGATGCCTGCGCGTCGCCGCCGTCGCCCGCCGCGATGACCGCCGCGTACAGCCTCGAATCGGAGGGCGAATTGACGATGACCTTGTTGATGTCGCCGCCCGCGCCACCTCCGGTATTTCCGTCGCCGCCGTTGCCGCTTGCCATGAGCACCCCGTAATGCCGCGAGCCGTCCCCCGTCACCGAGCCTACGGTGGACTTGTTGAGCGCGCCGCCCGCGCCGCCCGCGCCGCCCAGACCCACGCCGCCGTCGCCCGCGCGCGCCGTCACCGCGCCATCCTTGCTGGTCACGCGCAGGTATTTGCCGTCGAGTACCACCGCGAGCGTGCCGGTTTGCACGGTCACATTCGTGCCCGTCAGCGTGCCGCCCGCGCCGCCGTCGCCGCCGGAGGCCGCGCCGCCGCTGCCGGAAGTCAGGATGGCGCTGGAAAGCTGGGTCACCGCGACGACCGCGCCGCCCACGGTGGCGTTCTGGCTGCCAACGTTCTTCAAGCTGCCGCCCGCGCCGCCCGCCGTGATGCCGTTGCCGCCGTCGCCCGCCGTGACGTGCAAACCGGCCTGGTTGCCAACCTGCGGATCGGCGTCCACGAAGCTGACCCCGCTCAGGGCCGAC
>CAXTBX010000044.1:0-36462 GCA_964242205.1 uncultured Chthoniobacterales bacterium | reverse complement strand
GCGAAGTCTACGGCGGCGGCGGCAACAGCGGTTCCACCTATAGCAACGATTTCATCGAGCTATACAACTACGGGACGACCCCCATCGACATGTCCGCCTTCGCCGTGTATTACACTTCGGCCACGGGCACAACTTACACCGCCGCCGCTGCTTTCCAGACGATTCTGACGGGCACGCTGGCAGCCGGTGGTTATTACCTGATTTCTGAGGCCCAGGGCACGGGTGGCAGTACGCCGCTCACCGGTGTGAACGTTGCTGGCTCCATCGCGCTGTCTGGCACGGCGGGCAAGGTTGTTCTCGGCCTTGCCAACACGGTGCCCACTTACGCGGCAGGTTCCCTCGCCGCTTCGAACACGACGATCATCGACATCCTCGGGTACGGACCCACGGCAAACCAATACCGTGGCACCGGCCCTGGACCTGCCACGACCAACACCACGTCGGACGCGAGGACGACGGTGTTGACCGCACCCACCAACAATGCTACCGACTTTGTGGCTGGTGCTCCTGGCCCGCAGGGTAGCGGAACCCTCGTAGTTGGCGTCCCCGAACCTTCGACTTATGCCTTCGTGCTTAGCGGCCTCGGCGCGCTGACGCTCGGCATTCGTCGCCGCAAGGCCTGAGTCTGACGTTAGTCTTTCCAAAGGCCGCCCTCTAAAGGGGCGGCCTTTTTGTTTGCCCGTTGCGACCATTGCGACGCCTGCGTTATCTGCGTTACTTGCGGCATCTTTTATGCATTAATCGCCATTTTCGGCCCGAAAATTCCCTCCACCCTTCTTTCCCATGCAAACTCCTGCGCTCCCGCCGTTTAACCACGTTCCTACTCCCTACATTGGCCCAAGCGTGGAAGAGGTCCTCAAATTACGCCAGCAGTACCTCAACCCCGGCCTCTTTCACTACTACCAGAAACCCATCATGCTCGTGGAGGGCCGCGCCCAGTACCTCTACGACGAAAAGGGCCGCCGTTACCTCGACGCTATCGGCGGCATCGTCACCGTCGGCTGCGGCCACTGCCACCCGGACATCGTGGCTGCGACCAACCTCCAGAACACGCTCATCCAGCACGCGCCGACGATCTACTTGCATCCCAACATCGCGCTATACGCCAAAGCCTTAGCCGACAAGATGCCCGGCGACCTGAAGGCGGTGTACTTCGTCAACAGCGGCTCGGAAGCCAACGACCTCGCCCTGCTCATGGCCCGCGCCTACACGGGCAACTACGACGCCATCGCGCTCCGCAACGCCTACCACGGCGGCAACAGCTCTGGCATGGGCCTGACCGCCCACTCCACTTGGAAGTTCAACGTCCCCCACTCCTTCGGCGTCCATCATGCCCTCGCACCCGACTGCTACCGAGGCGTTTACGGCTATGACGACCCCGAGGCCGGTCGCAAGTACGCCGACGACGTGAAGAGCGTCATCGACTACACCACGCCCGGCAAGGTGGCCGGGTTCATCGCGGAGTCCGTGCAGGGCGTCGGCGGCACCGTGGTTTTCCCGGATGGCTACCTCCAAGGCGCTTACGCCCACGTCCGCGCCGCCGGGGGCCTGTGCATCGCCGACGAGGTGCAAGCCGGTTTCGGGCGGATGGGCACACATTACTGGGGTTTCGAGACCCAGGGCGTCGTGCCCGACATCGTGACGATGGCCAAGAGCATCGGCAACGGTGTGCCGTTGGCGGCGGTCGTCACCACGCACAAGATCGCGGAAACGCTCAAGTCTCGCATCCACTTCAACACCTTCGGCGGCAACCCCGTCGTCTGTGCCCAAGGCAAGGCCGTGCTGGAAGTCATTGACCGCGAGGGCCTCCAGGCCAACTCGCTCAAGGTTGGGCGCTACCTCATGGACGGCCTACACAGGCTGGCGGAAAAATATCCGCTCATCGGCGATGTGCGCGGTCTGGGCTTGATGATCGGCGTCGAGCTGGTCAAGGACCGCGTCACCAAGGCCCCTGCGAAGGAGGAAACCGCCCGCGTCTTCGAGCTGGCCAAGGAGCACGGTCTGCTCATTGGCAAAGGCGGCTTCTTCGGCAACGTCCTACGCGTCAAGCCGCCGATGTGTTTGCATGAAGCCGACGCCGACTTTCTGCTCGATGTATTAGATCTGTGCTTGGAAAAAATTTGAGAAGTTCCATCCGTTTTCTACCCGGAGCCATTTTAGGTTTGGCGATCACCGGTTGCAGTTCGCTCCCGCCGGAAAAATTCGCTGGATCTACTCCCCGCTTTGATCCCGTCGCGTACTTCACGGGCAACACGCGCTCGTGGGGCGTGTTCGAGAACCGCGCGGGCCAACCCTCGCGGCGCTTCCAGACCACCTGCCGGGGCCGGCCGGACGGCGGTGTTCTCGTGCTCGACCAGGATTTCGCCTACGACGATGGCCACCACCAACAGCGCAATTGGCGTATTCGCCGCGTGGATGCCCACCGCTACGAAGCCACCGCCAACGACGTGGTCGGCACGGCCACCGGTGTGGCCTACGGCAATGTCTTCCGTTGGGAGTACACCGTCGCGCTGAAACCCGGCAACCCGCTGTTCAACGTCCGGCTCAAGCAATGGATGTATCTCCAGGCGGACGGACGCACCATGCTCAACCGGGGCACGGTCCGCGCGTTGGGCATCGAGGTGGCCCAGATCACCGAGCAGTTCCGGCGCGATTGACGCCGCCGCCGCTTCACAACCGTGCAGGCGGATACAGGTAGCCTAACACGGCGTCGATCCGCGCCGCCCACGCCCCCTCGGTGTGGCCCGCGCCGCCCGCCTCGTGGTAATGCAAGTCGCGCCCGAGCATCCACCCTTTCGCCACCAACCGCTCGCGCAGGTCGCGCGCCCGCTCCCAGCCCGGTTCTTCCGTGCCGGTGTCGAGCCAGATCTTTAGCGCCGGTTTGCGCCGCAGTTTCTCCACGAACTCGTAGATCACGCAATCGTCCCACCAGATCGACGGCGACATCACCGCCAACCGCGTGAACGTCTTAGGATACTTCAATCCGAGATACAACGTCACCAATCCGCCCAACGAACTGCCGCCCAGCCCCGTCGATTCGGCCTCGGGCCGGGTGCGGTAGTGCATGTCGATGAACGGTTTCAGCTCGTCCATCAAAAACTTGCCGTACTTTGTGGCCAACCCTTTGCTGCGCTTTTTCTCGCCGTAGAATTCGTATGCGCCACGCGTGGGCGTATACTCGTGAATGCGGTCCTCTCGCGCGTTATCGACCGCCACGATGATCGTCGGGGCCATCTCCCGCGCCCGGATCATCCGCTCCGCCGTATCGTCGGCTTCCCACGCCACTCCCACGTATGAAGTGGCAGCGTCGAACACGTTCTGCCCGTCGTTGAGATACAGCACCGGATAACGCCGCCGCGACCGTGCATAGCCCGGCGGCAGGTACACCAGCACGTTGCGCCGGTTGCCCAGCACGCGCGATGGAAAATCCGCGTGCCGCCGGATGTCGCCCGTCAACGTATGGCCATCTGCGCTCATGGTCGGGCCATCTATCCGCGAAGTCGGCAAAATTGTCCACGCCCGGCAGCGATTGTTCCTTGTCGCGGGACGATTTTTCTCCATGCTGACGGCAACCGCCGCCCTCGCCATCTTCATGAACGAACGCTACATCCGTTGGTGGACGCCCCATTTGAGCCGCGATTTCGAAATGTTGGTTTTCGGCGACGGCGGCGGGTTGCCCCTGATCCTGTTCCCCACCTCCTACGGGCGTTTTTATCAAAACAAGGAGTTCGGGCTGGTGGAAGCGGTCCGCTGGTTCGTGGAAACCGGAAAAATCACGGTGTACTGTCCAGATGGCATCGACACCGATAGTTGGTACAACAAGGGCATCCACCCCGCCGACCGCGTGCGCACGCACATGGCCTACGAGAACGTGATCGTGCACGACGTGTTCGATTTTGCGCGCCGGGAATGCGGACGCCACCACGTCGCGCTGGGTGGGGCGAGTTTCGGGGCCTACCACGCCGCCAACATCGCTTTTCGCAATCCAGCCTGGGTCAGCCACCTCTTTAGCATGGGCGGCGCTTTCGACATAAAACGCTTTCTAGGTGGATATTACGACGACAACGTTTTCTTCAATAATCCGCCCGACTACCTCACGCACTGCTCCGATCCTTGGAAATATGGGCATATAGGCATTTCCCTTGGCACGGGCGAATGGGACATCTGCCGCGAAGAAAACCATTGGTTCTCAGGCATCCTCCACGGCAAGGGCATCCGACATGTTCTGGACGAGCGCCGCTGGTGCGCGCACGACTGGAACTGGTGGCGCGAAATGCTGCCGACTTATCTCTCACAGGTTTAACCTCTTCGTACCATGAAAAAAGCCGGTGTCCTCTTTGGCCAGGAAAGCACGTTTCCGCCCGCCCTCATCGACCGCATCAACTCCAAGGGCCACGGCGATGTGCGCGCCGAACCCGTCCGCATCGACAAGGTGATCCAAGGCGAACCATGCGGCTACGACGTGGTCGTCGACCGCATCAGCCAGGACGTGCCGTTCTACCGCGGCTGGCTCAAGAACGCGGCACTGACCGGCACTGCCGTGCTCAACAACCCGTTCTGGTGGAGCGCCGACGAGAAGTTTTTCAACAACGCGCTCGCCACCAAGATCGGCGTCAGCGTGCCCAAGACCGTCCTCCTGCCCTCGCACCACCAGCCGCCCGACACCAACAACCAGTCCTTTCGCAACCTTGCCTTCCCGCTGGATTGGGAGGCGATTTTCAACTACGTCACCTTCCCGGCGTACTTCAAGCCGTTCGCGGGCGGCGGTTGGAAGAACGTTTACAAGCTTCACAACGCGGACGAGTTTTTCCGCGCCTACGCGGAGACGGGCCAACTCGTGATGATGTTGCAAGAAGAGGTAGTCTTCGAGCAATACTACCGTTGCTACTGCATCGACCAGCGTAACGTGCGCATCATGCCTTACGAGCCGCGCAACCCCTTTCACCAGCGTTACGCCGCGAACTTCGACACGCCGCGCAGCCTCTGGCACCGCATCCACGACGATGTGCTCAAGCTCAACCAATACCTCGGCTACGACTTCAACACCGTCGAGTTCGCCGTGCGCAACGGCGAGCCGCTGGCCATCGACTTCTGCAACCCCGCGCCCGACGCCGACGTGAATTCCGTCGGCCAGGAGAACTTCGAGTGGGTCATCAACGCCGCCGCCGACATGGTTGTGCGCAAGGCACGCGAACACGTCGCGGGGCAGAACAACCTCACCTGGGGCAAATTTGTGCAGACCGGTGCCGCCGGGCAGCCGTTGGTTTGACGGCGCGAGCACGACACCCGGCGCAGGGAAACACACACGGCTTATGAGCGCCAGCGACCACGTCTTCACCCTCGGGATTGAGGAAGAATTTCAGATCATCGACCCCGAGACGCGGGAGTTGCGTTCGCACATTCAGGAAATCCTGGAAGAGGGCAAGGTGACGCTCAAGGAGAACGTCAAGGCGGAGATGCACCAGTCCGTGGTTGAGCTGGGCACCGACATCTGCCGCACCTCCGAGGATGCGCGCGCACAGGTCATCCGTCTGCGCAGCGAACTCGCCGGGTACGCGGCGAAGACCGGCCTCAAGATCGCCAGCGCGGGCACGCATCCTTTCTCACACTGGCACGACCAACGCATCACCGACGACGTGCGCTACGAGGTCATCGTGCGCGATTTGCAGCAGGTCGCGCGGGCGAACTTGATCTTCGGCCTCCACGTCCACGTCGGCATCCCGGACCGCGAATCGGCGATCCACGTCATGAACCAGGCGCGGTATTTCCTGCCGCATCTGTTCGCGCTTTCCACGAATTCGCCGTTTTGGCTGGGCCGTAACACCGGCTTCAAAGGCTATCGGTTGAAAGTATTCGAGCGTTTTCCACGCACGGGCATCCCCGACGCCTTTGAGAGCCTGTCGGAATACGAGGATTACATCAAGCTGCTCATCAAGACGCGCTGCATCGACAACGCGAAGAAGATCTGGTGGGACATCCGGCTGCACCCATTTTTCAACACGCTGGAGTTTCGCGTATGCGACGCGCAATCGCGGGTGGACGACACGGTGGCACTCGCCGCACTGTGTCAGGCGATCATCTTCAAGCTTTACAAGCTCCAGCGGCAGAACCTGACGTTCCGGCTCTACCGGCGACGCGTGCTGGACGAAAACCGCTGGCGCGCGTGCCGTTACGGCTTGGAGGGTAAGCTAATTGATTTCGGCGCAGAATCGGAGGTGGACGAGCGTCAGCTCATCCAGGAGTTGCTCGATTTTGTCGGCACCGAAATGGAGGAGCTTGGCAACGTCAAACAAGTAGAGCACGTCGAAAGCATCCTGCGCGGAGGCAGCGGCGCGGACCGTCAACTAGACGTGTGGTCCAAGACCCATGACATGAAGGCCGTGGTCGACCTGATTTCGCGCGAGACGTACCAAGATCTGACGGTGCCCGAGCCGCTGCCGAGCGGGGCGTGACACACGTCACTGCTGAGGAAACTCATCCGAACAAGTCTTTGAGCGACAAACTGATCTCGGGCAATGCCTCGCAGGTGATTGTTTCGTCAGCCCGATAGATGCGCGTTGTCTGGTAAACGCCATCCGCCGGTTGTCGATGAACTTCCACTTCTCGCCTCTCGGCCACCACAATCCAGTACTCCTGGATCATGGCTTCGGCGTACATCAGAGCATACTCCCGGTCCATTGCAATGCTCGTCACAGCTACCTCAACCACCAACACAGCGGTGGTTGGACGCTGACCCCGGACGGTGGATAGAGAGCCGACAACGATGGAAACATCGGGTTCGGGTTCCGAATCGCTCAGGCGCAACGGCCCTTCCTGCATCACGCGGTAGCCGCTTGGCAACTGCCTCAAAAACTCGTCACGGATGATCTCCGTCAGTTCAACGTGCAGGATAGACTTGGGCGTTTTTTCAATGATGATCCCACGGATAAGTTCCGCTCGTTTGGGCAGGACACCGTTGTCCGCAAGCATCTCGCCGTATTGCTCGTAATCCTCCACCGACCACCGAGCGGCACGCTCGCGGGCCTCGCGTAGTTCTAGGATGCTCGACATGTTGACGTGGAATTTATTGCTTTCCGTCCCGGTTGTCGAGCAGCCGCTTGCCCCCCGCGCGATATTGCGTCAAACTACGCGTTTTTATCGCTATGCCAGACCGCCTGCTCTCCGAACCCGTTGATCCCGAGCTTCAGCCGGGCGCGCACAACGCCATTGTCACCTGCCTGCGCCTCCAGCCTAGCGAGCGCATTACGATCATCACCGACGAAGCCAGCAAGGAAATCGCCGCCGCCTTGGAGCGCGAGGTGGCCACGGTCGGCTCGGATTACAGCGTGTTCGTCCTGGAACGCTACGCGCCCCGTCCGCTGACCGGGATGCCGCAGGTGATCCTCGACGACCTCGCCCGGTCGCAGGTGTCGATCTTCGCCGCCGTCACCCAGACCGGCGAACTCGGCTCGCGCATCCAGATGACCAGCGTCGTCAACGCGCACAAGATCCGCCACGGTCACATGGTCAACATCAACCGGCAAATCATGCTCGAAGGAATGCGCGCGGATTTCCTCGCGGTCGACGAACTCAGCCAGCGCCTCGTCGAGCGCGCCCGCAAGGCCGAGCGCGTCACCTGCCGCACGGCCAAGGGCACCAATTTCGAGGCCGACCTATCCCCCTACCTGCGCTGGGTAAAAACGAGCGGCATCATCTCGCCGGACAAGTGGGGCAACCTCCCCGGCGGCGAGATTTTCACGTCTCCCTTCAACACGAACGGCACGTTTGTCGTGGATGGCGTGGTGGGTGACTACCTCTGCCAGAAGTACGGCGACATCAACGAAACGCCGCTGACGATTGAGGTGAAGGACAATCGCATCGTCGATCTCCGTTGCGACAACAAGGAGTTGCTCGAAGAGTTTCGGGCCTATACGAGCACGGACGAAAACAGTAACCGCGTCGGCGAGTTTGCCATCGGCACCAACACGGCCTGCACGCACGTTATCGGCCACATCTTGCAGGACGAGAAAATCCCCGGTGTCCACATCGCCTTTGGCCACCCCTACGCCGAGCACACCGGCCAGACATGGCTCTCCAAGACGCACATCGACTGCGTCGGACGCGAATTCGACATCTGGTTCGACGACGAGAAGGTAATGGAAGGCGGAAAGTTTTTGGTGTGACGCGCAGGCTTCATCTTTTTAGCTGTCCGCGTCTGCACGAGGCTCTGTCATTAGTTCAGACATGCACCCCGAACTCCGCGCCCGCTTCAACGCCGCTTTTACCCCCGAAGGCTACGCAGCCCTCGACCGCGCCGCGAACACCACCGAACGCTGGCCGGTTGATTTTCGCATCAGCGAGACGCCGATCTTCCTCACCCCGGAGTTTGCCGACGAAGCCCGCCGCGCCGCCTGGGGCATCGTCAACCAACTCCGCACGCCCGAATTTCACCGGCACATGCAGACCGCCATCCCGGCGGGCCTATCGGTGCCCGGCGAACCGCCCCACCCAGTTTTCATCCAAGTCGATTTCGGCATCTGCGAGGACTCTGCCGCGCCCGGTAAACTCACACCACGCCTGATCGAACTTCAAGGATTCCCGAGCCTCTACGCGTTTCAGCCGTTCCTGCTGCGCTGCATGCGCGACGCCTTTCCAGCGATCCCGCCCGACTGGCAACCCTTTCCCCACGGCGGCACGGAGGAGGAATACCTGGCGCTTTTGCGCCGCGCCATCCTGGCCGATCACGACCCGGAAAACGTCATTCTCTTGGAAATCGAACCAGAGAAGCAGAAAACCCGCATCGACTTCGCCTGCACGGAAACGCTGCTTGGCGTCCGTCCGGTATCGCTGACTGACGTGTACAAGCGGGGCCGTCAACTCTTCTACCACCACGGCAAACGCGAAATCCGCGTCGAGCGCATCTACAACCGCGTCATCTTCGACGAACTCCTGCGCCGCCCCGATCTCCGTCTCACCTTCGATCTCCACGACGCCGAACTCGACGTTTCCTGGGCCGGGCATCCCAACTGGTATTTCCGCGTCAGCAAGCATTCCCTCCCGTTCCTGCGTACCGACCACACTGCGCCCGCCTTCTTCGCGGACGGATTTCCCGCCGACGAACGCCTTGCGGACTACGTCCTCAAGCCGCTGTATTCCTTCGCCGGTCTGGGGGTGGACGTAGACCCCACGCCCGAAAAACTCGCCGCTCTCCCCGCCCCGCACGATTGGATTCTACAAAAGAAGGTGACCTACGCCGAGTTCGTCCCCACCGTTGATGGCACACGTTCCAAGGCCGAAATCCGCCTGATGTTCATCTGGCCGGAGGGTGGCGAGCCAATCTTGGCCAACAACCTCGTGCGCATGAGCCAGGGGAAGATGATGGGCGTCGATTTCAACCGCCACAAAACGTGGGTCGGCTCCAGCATTGCACTTTTTCCGCCAGTCTGATGGGATGGGCAACCCTGGCGTCTCCTCGCCGCCCGTCCCACATCATTTTTTGCACCGTATGAATCCCCTGTCTCTCCGTATGCGGCCCGCCGTGGCCGCAATCTTCGCCGCTGGCCTCGTCGTTGTCCTGATTGGCTGTGGACACCACGCCAAGCGTCCTGCCTCCGAGCTTTCCGAGAAGAACCGCACGACGCTCGACAAGTACGAGACGATCCGCAGCGCGCTGGTCGTGGACGATCTTCGCGGAGCCAAGCGCGCCGCCACCGACCTCGGTAAATTCCTCAAACCGTCGCCCGAATCTCCGTCCACGCCTCTGGACGGCGCGCTGCAAGAAATCACGGACGCCCAGATGCTCGATAATGCTCGCTCCGGGTTCAAGACGCTCAGCACCAGCATGATCAAGTTGGCCGATGGCGTGGAAGGGTATTACGTCGCGGAGTCGCCGGTCCCCGAGGGCGCGGAGTGGGTGCAGCGTTCGCCGAAGGTGGATAATCCCTACGTCGGCAAAGCCATGCGAGACGTGGGATCGCTCCGCAAGTGACGCAACATCTTGCATTAAAGCCGGGTATTCGCACTTGGCGAATTTAACCTTGCCATGGTGCCCCTGACCATATTTAAGGATCAAGCCGCAAGTTTCACGCCCCGGCATAATTTTTAAACTGTTCTCTTGCAAAGGATAACACCGAGAACTTTTCGCTAGGCATCATGTTTGCTAAAGTCATTTTGCCACAACAGGATCGGAACAATGAACGTCACTTGCCACCGATCACTCTAAACGCCAGTCGACCACTTTACCGCCACTCAGAATGAGTTCCGTCACCGCTCAACCAAATCCGCCTCGAAAACCCAAGAAACGCCGTTGGGGCAGGATCATCACCGTCCTGATCTTGCTGGTGCTGGTCGCCCTCGGCGTTTCCTCCTACCTGCAGAGCAAAAAGGAGAAACCGACAGTCGTCGCGATTGAGCCTGCCAGCCGACGTACCATCATCCAACTGGTGTCGGCCACCGGTAAGATCCAGCCCGAAACCGAGGTCAAGATTTCCCCCGAAGTCGCGGGCGAAATCATCGAATTGCCCGTGATCGACGGGCAGACCGTCAAGAAAGGCGACCTGCTCATCCGCATCAAACCCGACGCCTACAAGGCCCAGGTGGCCCAGCAGGAGGCGGCCATCGCTGCCGCCAAGGCGATGAGCGGCCAGAACAAGGCCCAGCTTGCCAAGGCGCAGGAAGATCTGCGGCGTTACACGGACCTTTATTCTCGCAAGGTCATCAACGACAGCGACATGACCAATTACAAAACGCAGGCGCAGATGATGCAGGCTACCTACGATGCCAGCCTTGCCCAGATCGAACAGGCCCAGAGCCTCCTCAGCCAGACCCGCGACCTGCTGGAAAAAACCAGCATCTTCTCGCCCATCGACGGCATCATCAGCCTGCTCAGTGTCAAACAGGGTGAGCGCGTCGTCGCCACCGGGCAGTTCGCGGGCACGGAGGTCATGCGCGTGGCTGATCTCAACAGCATGGAGGCCCGCGTAAACGTCAACGAGAACGACGTGGTCAACGTGAAGAACAACGACGAGGCCAACATCTCCATCGACGCCTATCCAAACCGCTTGTTCCGCGCCGCGGTTTACCAGATCGCCAACACCGCCGTCACCAGCAGCGCGAACACTCAGGAGGAAGTCACCAATTTCGAGGTCCGCCTGCGCGTGAAGACCGAGGGCGCGCGGATGCGCCCCGGCATGAGCACCACCGCTGACATTGAGACGGCCACGGTCAAGGAGGTGGTCGCCGTGCCGATCCAGTCCGTCACCGTACGCAACACCGCCGATAAGCTCAGCCCGGAAGAGCGCGACAAGCAGAAGCTCAAGTCCGAGGCCGCCGAAAAGGCGGCGGACACCAACTCCGTCGAACTCGAAAAGAACGCGACCGCCACCAAGCGCGACGACGCCGAGCGCAAGAAATACCAGAAAGTGCTTTTCGTGAAAACGAAGGACGACAAAGTGGCCATGCGCTCCGTGGAAATCGGCATCGCGGACAATACGTATCTCGAAGTAAAATCCGGCGTGCAGCCCGGCGAGCAGGTGATCAGCGGCCCGTACCGCGCCATCAGCCGACTGCTCAAGGACGGTGCCAAGGTGATGCTGGAAAAGGCGACCCCGTAACCCCGCCGCAACGCGCTCCGCACGCCCATGTCCACACCGCCCACCCCCGACGCCTCGGCGAAACCGCGCACGACCCGCCCGGTCGGACCGCTCGTCATCGAAATCGACGACGTGACGAAAGTGTACGAGATGGGTAGCGAGACGATCCATGCCCTGCGCGGGGTTAGCCTCCAGATTCATCGCAACGAGTACCTTGCCATCATGGGTCCGAGCGGCAGCGGCAAATCCACCATGATGAACATGCTCGGCTGCCTGGATACTCCCACGGCGGGCAAGTACGAGTTCGCGGGTAAAAACGTTGCGTCGATGGACGACGACGAACTCGCCGCGATTCGCAACAAGGAAATCGGCTTCGTTTTCCAGACGTTTAATCTGCTCCCGCGCTCCGACAGTCTGCACAACGTCGAACTGCCGCTCATTTACGCGGGTCTTCCCAGCGAGCGCCGCCGCGAGAAAGCGACGCGCGCGCTGGAGAACGTCGGCCTCGGCCATCGGATGCACCACCGGCCCAACGAGCTTTCCGGCGGCCAGCGCCAGCGCGTCGCCATCGCCCGCGCGTTGGTCAACGACCCGAGCATCATCTTGGCCGACGAACCCACGGGTAATCTCGACAGCCGCACCGGCGAGGAGATCATGGCGCTGCTCGAAGACTTATACGAACAGGGCAACACGATCATCGTCGTCACGCATGAACCCGACATCGCCGAGCACGCCCGCCGCATCGTCCGTCTGCGCGACGGTCTGATCGAAAGCGACGGGCCAGTAGGCGGATAAATCTCACTTCTTCTTTGAACCTTGAACCTTCCTTGGATTCTTGAGTTCTTGAATCCTGAACCTTCCTCCGATGCGCCGTCTCCGCTTCGAGTTCGCCGAAAGCTGCAAGATCGCCTACGCACAGCTTGTCGCCAACCGCACGCGCTCGTTCCTGACCGCGCTGGGCGTCATCATCGGCATTATCGCCGTCACGCTCATGGGTACAGCCATCGGCGGTATCAACACTGGTTTCAACCGCTCGATGGCGCTCCTCGGCGACGACATCCTTTACGTCAGCAAGCATCCGTGGGCCAGCGACCGCGACGACTGGGAATTTCGCAATCGCCGCGACATCAAGAGCGAATCCGCCGACCGACTCCAGACCATCATCGATGGCACGGACCATTCGCAACTCCTCAAAGCCGTCCCGACCGCCAGCACGTTCAAGAACGTCGTGCGCGGTGAATACCAAGCCAGCAGCGTCTTCACGCTCGGCACCACGGACGAGTACATGCAGATTGCTTCGCTCGACTTCCGCGATGGCCGCTTCTTCAACGCGACGGAAAGCCGCGGCGCGCGCAACGTTTGCATCCTCGGTTGCGACGTGGCCGACGCCTTGTTTCCCGAGCGCACCGCCATCGGCGAAACCGTGACGCTGGGCAACGAAAAGTTCCACGTCGTCGGCATCTTCGCCAAGCAGGGCTCATTCCTGGGTCTTTTTTCGTTCGATAACCAGATCGTCGTTCCCTTGGCCGCCTTCAAAAAATACTTCGCGCGCAAGGGCAGTGAGTTCGACGTGCGCGTCAAGGTCCGCGACAAGGAACATCTCGACGAAGCCAAGGCTGAATTGACCGGGGCCATGCGTCGCGTGCGCGGACTCCTGGCCGGGCAGGACGACGACTTTGCCATCAGCGCACAGGAATCCTTTAAACAGACGCTCGACCCGATCAAGACGGGCATCGCCCTGGCAGGCTTGTTCATCACCGGGTTAGCGTTGTTCGTGGGAGCGATTGGCATCATGAACATCACGTTCGTGAGCGTGCGCGAGCGCACCAAGGAAATCGGCACGCGCAAGGCGCTCGGGGCGCGCCGCCGCACGATCCTCCTGCAATTCCTCATCGAAGCCGTTTCCATCTGCCTCGTCGGCGGCCTGGCGGGCCTCGTGTTCTCTTACCTTCTTTTCCAGGTGGTCGGCGCGGCGTTCCCTTCCTTTCCCATCGAATTCTCTCTGAATCTCGTCCTGATCGGCTTACTCGTCTCGGTGGCGACGGGAGTGGCCTCCGGCTTCGCTCCGGCGTGGTCGGCCTCGCGCTTGGACCCCGTTACCGCCCTTCGCTATGAGTAAATAGTCTGCCTGCCGCCCTTCTTCACCCGTGCTTTTCCTCGAAACCTTCCGTCTCGCTTTCTCCTCGCTTGGGGCGAACAAGCTGCGCTCGGGCCTGACGATGCTCGGCATCACCATCGGCGTGTTTTCAGTCATCAGTGTGATGACGGCCACCGGTGCATTGCAAACGTCCATCGAAACCGGTCTGAGCTTCCTCGGATCGAACTTTTTCCAGTTCGCCAAGTACCCCGCCCTCGGCGGCGGCGGGCCGCAGGCCGCTTCAAAATATGGTAACCGCCAGAACGTCTCTTACGAGGAAGCGATGGTTTACAAGCGCCTCATGGCCGACACTGGCGCGGCGATCAGCCTGAAGGTTTTTGACGGCGGCAAGCGCGTCACCTACGGACGCCTGCGCACCAACCCGAACATTCAGATCGTCGGCACGAACGAAAATTTTCTCAGTTCTAACAGCTACACGCTTGCCGAGGGCCGCAACTTTAACGAGTCCGACGTGGATCTCGCGCGCAGCGTTGTCCTCATCGGTTCGGACATTCAGAAGCGCATCTTCCCGGTCGAGGACCCGGTGGGCAAGCTCATCAAGATCAACGACAAAAACTTCACGGTCATCGGTGTGCTCGCTTCGAAGGGCAGCGCCTTCGGCGGCAGCCAGGACAACATGGTGCTCGTGCCAATCACCCGCTTTTTCGAGAACTACGGACGCGTCAACCGCACGGTGAACATCGCCACCCAAGCTACTTCCCAGCAGTCGTATCAAAGGACATTCAACACTGCCATCGGCGCGATGCGCATCGCCCGCCAACTCAAACCCGGGCAAGAAAACGATTTCGAGGTTTTCACGAACGATTCCCTCGTCGCCGCCTTCGCCTCGGTGGCCGACGCCGTGCGTGCCGGGGCGTTCGTCATCAGCAGCGTCGCGCTGCTGGCGGCGGGCGTGGGCATCATGAACATCATGCTGGTCAGCGTCACCGAACGCACCAAGGAAATCGGCGTCCGCAAATCCATCGGCGCTAAGAAGCGCGACATCCTTCGCCAGTTCCTGATCGAGGCCGTTTTTCTCTCCGAGTTCGGCGGCCTAGTGGGCATCCTCCTCGGCGCGGCGGCGGGTAACGCGCTCGCGGCCAAGCTCCAGGCCGACGTGCTTTTCCCTTGGGGCTGGGCCACCGCCGGGTTGGTGGTCTGTTCGATCATTGGGATCGGCTTCGGCCTCTATCCCGCGTGGCGCGCGGCCTCCCTCGACCCTATAGAAGCTCTGCGTTTCGAGTGACAGCCGTGCAAGCGCCATCGCCAGAAGAGATCGTCCGCGAGCACCAGATCTTCTGGATGCTGGTCAAAAAAGCCTTCCGCCGCGACGATGTGGCTCGGGTCTATCTGGCGATCCAGTCCGCGCTCGCCCACGGTCAACCAACCGTCAACGTTGGCCAACTCACCGCCTCCTTGCTGCCCGAAGGGCGAACCACCTTGGAACCCGTTTGCGACCGTCTCGGTGCCGACGGCCTGGCTTATTTCCATTGGCTGTTCGAGGTGGGCCTCGTCACGCCTGGCGATGCCGACCATCACCACTACCGCTTCCACCGTCGTCACGACGGTGCGGCGACCCTCGCCTGGCTCAGAACCGCCCCTTTTCCGAAAAGTCTCCAGTTCCAGCAGGAATACGAACGCCAACGCCGCAAGCTGGAAGCCCGGCGCGCCGAACTGCTCGCCGTCTATTCCCGGTGGCCGCACACGACCACCACGACGGGCAAACCCGCGCAGCCGTAGGATAGAATCTGTCCTCTGCCGTCTCTTACGCGTACCCGCCTTCGACTCGCGGCGCGACATCCAAGAACGCCGAATCGACCTCGTAGATCTCGGTCATGCTGGAAAGGTATTTTTCCTTGTCGCCCAGCTTCTCGTAGAGCAGTCCCAACCGGTAGACGATCTCTTTCTTCAGCCCGTCCATGCTGGGCAGCTTGCTCTTGGCGTCCTCGTACTGCTTTACCGCCAAATTGGCAATGTTCTTCGCCTCGAAGCACTGCCCGAGCAGATACTTGGCGCGCACCCCGAGGTTCGGGCTGTTCTGCGCTTTTTGCAGTTCGGCGATGGCCTCGCTGTGCATCCCTGCCTTGACGAGTTGCTCACCCAGTTCGAACCGGAACGTCAGGTCCGTCGGGTTCCGTTCTACGCGCTGCCGGGCGTTGGTGATCAGCGCCTCGGCCTTCTGCCCGCGGTACGCTTCCAGATCCTGCTCCACCTGCGTGATGGTCGCCCGCGTCTCGTCGTCGGCGTGTTCGCCGTTGGCACCGTTGCCATGCTCGGCCAGCCACTTCTCGCGGGTGTCGATCTGGATTTCGATGTTCTTCATGCTCAACTCGCTGAGCTTGCGCACCACGCCGGGGTCGCCCGCCTTGGTCAGCTCGTTGGCCCATGAATAATACTGGATGGACCCTTCGAGGTCGTCCTTCTGCTCGTAGAGTTTGGCGATGCTCAGCACCACGTCCACATTGTTCGGATTCTCGTTGTACAACGCAAACTTCTCGGCCAGCAGGTCGTCGATCACATCCTCGCTTTTGACCAGCCGATTTGCTTGTTCGAGCGCTTTGGCCCCTTCCTTGTCCTTGAGCATGTCGCGGTAGCTGGTGCCCTCCTTGCCGATCTGCTCCCAGCCGCCGGAACGCATGGAAGCCCGCGCTGCCGCGTCCTTGCCGCCCTTGACGGCTTCGCCGTCCGTTGGCGCAATCGCCGTGATCGCCCCGTAAACGTCGATCGCTTTCTCCGCCTGATCGGTCGTGAGGTAATGCTTCGCCAGTTCGTGTAGTATCTTGGTGTTCTTCGGCTCGGCGTCGCGCATTGTCTCCAGCGCGAACCCCGCCGTCTCGGTCTTCCCGGCGGCCAAGGCCGCATCTTTCAGCAGGGTGTTGCCCGGGATGCTGTGCGGTTCTTTTTCGAGCATCTCCTCGGCAGCGATGATGGCCGCCAAAGGATCCTTTTTGATGAGGCCCTGCCCCTTCATAGCCTGGATAGATGCCCCGGACAGCCCCTTTAGAAAACCCTTACCTCCCTTGGACGCAGCAACTTCTGCCCGGCGCAGCCACTGGCGGCCCGTCAGAAAATCAGGCGAATCTTTGAGGATGCCTTGGATCAGCGTGGTGGCATACCCATAGTTGCGGGTTTCTATAGCGCTGGTGGCCTTGAGCCACAGGCTGCGGTTCTGTTGGGAAAGCTCTTTCTCGGAAATAACTGCCATAAAGCCGGGGGAATTGAATGACGAAGAGGGAAAACTTACCAAAGACTCCGCTCGCGCGCCAGTGTTTTGCAAGGCGAAGTTACGCCCTTTGCCCCGGCCATCAGAAAGCCCTTCCTTACCTTCGCGCGGCGGTGTAACCTCGAACACGAATGGACGCCATCCTCGACCTACCGGAGATGCGGGCGCGGGTCCGCCGCTGGACCGTGGCGGAATACGAGAAGCTGGGCGACGACCCGGCCTTCCGCCGTACGGAATTGATCCGGGGCATTATCGTCAACAAAGTGTCAAAATCGCCTCTGCACTCCAATGCCACGACGCGGTTCTACGTCTTTCTGATGCGAAGCATGCGCCCGGAATTCGTCGCCAGACAGGAACAACCGCTTCGGTTCAAGGATTCGATGCCCGAGCCGGACATTTCGGTCATGCGCGGTAAATTGTCCGATTTCGACTTCCGCCATCCCGTCACGGCGGAACTGGTCGTGGAAGTAGCCGTGAGCAGCGTCGCTCCGGATCGAGAAAACGCCACACTTTACGCGGAAAACGGCGTGATCGAATACTGGATCGTCCTCGGAGAAACCGAACAGGTCGAAGTATACCGCCGCCCCTTGAACGGCGTCTATCAACAGCGCCAAACCTACGGACGCGGCGAGTCCATCGAAAACGTCGCCGTGGTAGATAGACCGGTGCCGGTGGACACATTTTTTACTTAATAAGCCAAGCGCGGCTCCGTCATTCGAGGCTGTGGCAGCACCGGGTTTGAGGAATCGCCCAAAACGTAAAACCGCCGGATGGTTCGCACCATCCGGCGGTTTCAATCAACGGACTCGTTGGAGGACGCTGGACCTTAGTAATCCATGCCGCCCATGCCGCCCATGCCGCCACCGGGGTGGCCGCCAGCTGCGGGCTTCTCCTTCTCCGGCAACTCCGTGATGACCGCTTCGGTCGTCAGGAGCAGGCCCGAGATGGACGCCGCGTTCTGCAAGGCAGAACGGGTCACCTTGGTCGGATCGACGACGCCGGCCTTCACGAGGTCAACGTACTCGCCGGTGGCGACGTTGTAACCCACGTTGCCGTCGCGGCCCTTGACCTCTTGGACGATCAGCGCGCCTTCCTGGCCCGCGTTGTCGGCCAACTGGCGCAGCGGAGCTTCCACAGCGCGCTTGATGATCGCGGCACCCACGGCTTCGTCGCCTTCGAGCTTCAGGCCGTCCAGCACCTTCTGGGCGCGGATCAGGGCCGTGCCGCCGCCGGGGACAATGCCTTCTTCCACCGCCGCACGGGTCGCGTGGAGGGCGTCTTCGACGCGGGCCTTCTTTTCCTTCATCTCGGTCTCGGTTGCGGCACCGACGTTGATCACGGCTACGCCACCAGCGAGCTTCGCCAGGCGCTCCTGGAGCTTTTCGCGGTCGTAGTCGCTCGTCGTCTCCTCGATCTGACGGCGGATTTGGCTCACGCGGCCAGCGATGTCGCTGCCCTTGCCTTCGCCTTCGACGATGGTCGTCGTCTCTTTGTCGATGGTGACGCGCTTAGTCTTGCCGAGGTCGTCCAGCGTGACGTTCTCCAGCTTGATGCCGAGGTCTTCGGTCAGCAACCGGCCACCGGTCAACACGGCGATGTCTTCGAGCATGGCCTTACGGCGATCACCGAAGCCGGGGGCCTTGACGGCCGCCACTTGCAGCGTGCCGCGCAGCTTGTTCACCACGAGCGTGGCGAGGGCTTCGCCTTCCACGTCTTCCGCGATGATGAGCAACGGACGCCCCGACTTCGCCACCTTCTCCAGCAAGGGAAGCAAGTCCTTCAACGACGAGATTTTCTTCTCGTGGATGAGGATGTAGGGGTTGTCGAGGATGGTCTCCATGCTCTCCGGGTTGGTCACGAAGTAGGGCGACAGGTAACCCTTGTCGAACTGCATACCCTCGACCACGTCGAGCGTAGTTTCGATGCTCTTCGCTTCCTCAACCGTGATGGTGCCGTCCTTGCCGACCTTGTCCATCGCGTCGGCGATGATTTCACCGATGTTCTTGTCCCAATTGGCGGACACGGTGGCGACCTGCGCGATTTCCGAGCGGTCGCTGACCTTCTTGGAGATGCGGGCCAGTTCGGCCACGATGGCCTCGACGGCCTTATTGATGCCGCGCTGGAGGCTGGTCGGGTTCGCACCCGCCGTCACGTTGCGCAGACCTTCCTTATAAATAGATTCGGCCAGGACCGTCGCGGTCGTGGTGCCGTCACCGGCGATGTCGCTGGTCTTGCTGGCAACCTCACGCACGAGCTGCGCGCCCATGTTCTCGTAAGGGTCTTCCAGTTCGATCTCCTTGGCGACGGTCACGCCGTCCTTGGTGATCGTCGGGCTGCCGAACTTCTTGTCCAGGATGACGTTGCGGCCCGATGGCCCGAGCGTCGCCTTGACCGCGCGCGCCAGCTTCTCCACGCCGCGCAGGAGGGCCTGCCGGGCGTGTTCGTCGAATTGTAGTTGTTTCGCTGCCATAAAATGTAGGTGTTTCTAGTAACTAAAGGGTTTGGAAAGGTTTGCTGCGAATCAGCTTACTTCAGGATGCCGAGCACGTCGGACTCGCGCATGATGAGGTAGGTTTCGCCGTCCACCTTGACCTCGGTGCCGCCGTACTTGGAGATGAGCACGCGGTCACCGACCTTGACGGTGAACTCGAACTTTTCGCCGTCTTCGTCCTTCTTGCCGGTGCCAACGGCGACGACTTCGCCCTCTTGGGGTTTCTCTTTGGCGGTGTCCGGGATGATGATGCCGCCGCGCTGGGTTTCTTTCTCTTCGAGGGGATGCACGAGCACCCGGTCGCCAAGAGGTTGCAATTTAATAGCCATACTTTGGTGTTTGGTGGTTTCTCTTAACTAGGAGAGTGTTTGGGGTTGGTAACCCGGCAGACGGCGGCTGAAACCGCCGGCTATCGGGGAAATGTAGTTGGTGGCAACAGCGGACGCTTATTTCTTCTTGTCCTCGTCAACCATCTCGAACTCGGCATCGACCACGTCGCCGTTATCCGGCTTCGCGTTGCCGCCGGTGGACTGGCCGCCGCTGCCCGCTTCGCCCGCCGTGGGTCCCGCCCCGGCCTGCGCCTGCTGGGCCGACGCCGCCTGCTGGTAAAGCTCAGCGCTGACTTCTTGGAACTTGGTTTGCAGCGTTTCCTGCGCGGATTTGATCGCGTCGGTATCGGTGCCTTCGAGCGCCTTGCGCACCGCAGCGATGGCTTCCTCAATGCCGGTCTTCTTATCAGCGGGCAGCTTGTCGCCAAGCTCCTTGAGTTGCTTCTCGCACTGGTAGGCCAGATTATCCGCGCTGTTGCGCGTCTCGATGGATTCTTTCGCCTTGTTGTCCTCGTCGGCGTGCGCCTCAGCTTCCTTCTGCATCCGGGCGATCTCGTCCTTGGTCAGGCCGCTCGAACCGGTGATGGAGATTTTCTGCTCCTTATTCGTGCCGAGGTCCTTGGCCGATACGTTGAGAATGCCATTCGCATCGATGTCGAAAGTCACCTCGATCTGCGGCGTCCCACGGGCCGCCGGGGGGATGCCGTCCAGGTGGAACGTGCCGAGGTTCTTGTTGTCGCGGCTCAGCGGGCGCTCGCCCTGCAAAATCTTGATCTCCACGCCCGGCTGGTTGTCGCTGTAGGTCGAGAAAATCTGCGACTTGCGCGTCGGGACCGTCGTGTTGCGCGGGATCATCGGGGTCGCCACGCCGCCTGCTGTCTCAATGGCGAGGGTCAGCGGGGACACGTCGAGCAGTAGCACGTCCTTCACGTCGCCCTTGAGCACGCCGCCCTGGATGGCCGCACCGATGGCGACGACCTCGTCCGGGTTCACGCCCTTGTGAGGCTCCTTGTTGACGATGGTGCGCGCGGTTTCAACAACCTTGGGCATCCGGGTCATGCCGCCGACGAGCACCAATTCGTCGATCTTGTCGGCGCTAACTTCGGAATCCTTCAAGCAATCCTTCACGGGCTTGATAGTCCGGGCGAACAGGTCGTCCGTGAGCTGCTCCAGCTTGGCGCGGGTCAGCGTCTTTTGAATGTGCTTTGGGCCGGTCTGGTCCGCCGTGATGAACGGCAGGTTCAGGTCGTAGCTCTGCGAGGACGAAAGCGCAATCTTGGCCTTTTCGGCCTCTTCCTTGATGCGCTGGATGGCGTCCGCCTGCTTGCTCAGGTCAAGGCCGCTGTCCGTCTTAAACTCCTTGATGATCCAGTCGATGATCTTGTTGTCCCAATCATCGCCGCCTAGATGGGTGTCACCGTTGGTCGCGCGAACCTCGAAGACGCCCTCGCCGATGTCGAGCACCGAGATGTCGAACGTGCCGCCGCCGAGGTCGTACACGGCGATCTTCTCGTCCTTCTTTTTGTCCAGACCGTAGGCCAACGAAGCGGCGGTCGGCTCGTTGATGATGCGCAGCACTTCCAGACCGGCGATCTTGCCCGCATCCTTGGTGGCGTTGCGCTGAGAGTCGTTAAAGTAGGCCGGAACGGTGATCACCGCCTGCGTGATCTTTTCACCGAGCTTGGCTTCGGCGTCCGCCTTGAGTTTGGCCAGGATCATGGCCGAAATCTCCGGAGGCGAGTAGGATTTCGTCTCACCGCCAACAGTGATTTCCACCGCCACATCGCCGTTCTTGCCGGAGACGGTCTTGTACGGGACGCGCTGCTCCTCCTCCTTCACTTCATCGAACTTGCGGCCCATAAAGCGCTTGATGGAGAAAACGGTGTTGGCCGGGTTGGTGACGGCCTGCCGCTTGGCGGCCTGGCCAACCAGACGCTCTCCGCTTTTCGAGAACGCAACGATGGAAGGCGTCGTACGAGCGCCTTCCGAGTTTTCGAGAACCACGGGCTCGCCATTCTCCATCACGGCCATGCAGGAGTTGGTGCTGCCGAGGTCGCTGCGTAAAATTTTTGCCATAGTCAGAAATGGTATCGTCAGTCTTTAAGCACAGACCATTCCTCAATTATTAAGTATTTCTTTAGTACCTTAAATTGAAATACTTGCGTTAATTTCCCCACACTGACACCCGTCTACCACTGCGCCATCGTGTCACGCTTCGTGCCTCGTCTCAGCGGGCAGTGCGACACTTTGGCAACATCCATACGTCTTAATTTTCATCAGCCTAGCAATGGATTTTGCGTGTCTTTGCGGATTGGCTCCCGTAGCTTTGAACTCTGCGTATGGCATCCACAGATTCGGTTTCGGAAACAAGCTCGGATAGCCGCAAAAAACTGCTGCTCGTCGTGACGGACCGTGACATTCTTTTCAACTGCCCGTCTTGCCAGGGCGAACTCGTCGTCGACCGCGATGGCGCGGGGATGGAGGTTACCTGCTCGCACTGTGGCCACTCCCTGACCGTGCCGCAGTATCAGGCGCGCGCGGCAGCGGGGCAGCCCGCTGTCACGCTCCAGGCCAGCCACGCCGACCCCCCACCCGCCCCGCCGGTCCGCAGCTTTGACCACGCGAACCTTTCCCCCGAACAACTGACGCGCCGTCTGGACGAGTTGAAGCATCAGCTCAAGGAAAACCGCTCGCAGGACACCGAGATGCGCGGGCACGTGGGCCGAGCCACGATGGAGTTGCACCGGCTCCAGTTGCGGCTCAAAAAGTTGCAGGAACGGCAGGTAGACATTCAGGCCGAGTTGCAGTCGATTCAGTCGTACCTGCCGTCGGACGCGGCGTAAAGCGGCTTGCGAACGGCTGCCCGCCGCCCGTCACATCTTCCGGCGAAAGGTGTCCAGCAGCCGCAACGCGCGCGAGGGATTGGTGACCATCTCGTCGCTCTGGAGCGACACGTCCAGAAATTCGCTGTAGCCCGGGGTTGCTCGCAGTCCGGGATCGGTAAGGTTCTGGAATCCCATCGACCAATCCGGGAACTGCCGCTCCGCGACAGGCCGTTCCAGCAACGTGATCAGGCTGTGGTGTCGGGGGTCACGGAGAATCTTCGCGTGCAGATGGTGCAAGATGTCCGCTTCACCCTCGATAGCCTGCATGATGTTGCCATCCTTGTAGAGCAACATCCCGGAAATGCCGTCGCGGGTGTTGTTGCGGCGGGAAGTCTCCAGAATGGACCGGAGTTGCTCGGGCGACAGCAAAGTGGTGGCTGAACTGACGTAAACGAGGGATAAGAGCGACATGGGCGGCGGATAACAGGCCCTCTGAGTAAGCAGGTCGTTTGCCGGTCCACCCGCTTGCCGCGCTCTTTGGCATCAGGGGAATCACCCAAAATAAAACGTGCAGCGGTAGAAGCCGGGCCTCGTTTCCTCATCGCGCCGGACAGGGCACCCCAACAACCGCTCGAACATCTCGCGCTCCAGCCGCGCAAGGATCGGGAAACGCCGCAGCAGGTTTTCGATGGGCGAATGGTACTCCACGATGCGCCAGCCAGGGGTTGCCTCGTCGCGCTGGAGTTCGGACATGTAGCCGGCGTCCTCCCGCAGGCGCACCAACTGACCCGCGCGCTCGGGTAGACCGATCTCCACCGGCAGTTGCTTGCGGTAGTCCTCGGTCCAATGGGCGAAGATCCCGAACAACATCTTCGTGGGCACTGCCGGACCGTAGGACTGCTGCACAGCATCGAGCACGTCGAGCGCCAGCGCGTTCTCCCCGCCCGGGAACAGCCGTAGCGCGCGGTCGGTCAGGCGATAAAGCAACTCGGGCCGCCCCACGCGGCTGGGCCGCCGCCAGGTGTCCAGGTAACCCTCTTTTTCGAGGTCGAGGCAATGCTGCTTGATGCCCATGTAACTCATGTGGAAGCAGGCGGCCAACTCGCGCACGGTCATGGCGCCGCGGCACTTGAGGACGGTGAGGATGTCTAGGCGCTGGGAGCGTCCGATTTCGCGGATCAGCTTCTGGTTCATGGGCGGCGGAAATGCCTGGGACCGCGCAACATCGCCCCGGCCCAGCGCTCATTTTCCGCCTATTGCCAAGCTTTTGCACGCAAAAAGCGTAGCAATGCCGCTTGCGGCGAAGAAATCGAGGAATCAAGGAATCGAGGAACCAACGGGCTGCCCATCCGCTGTTTCCATTGCCGGAGATTGCCTCAAACGTATGCACCGCCCAAAACAGGAGGCAGAAGCCAGAGAAACCAATGATTTGCATCAGACTTCGCCGGAGATCGTGATTCCATTCAGTCCCGAAGGACTGCTGCCTTCTGCCTGCCGTCTTCGTCGGCAAACGAGATCCAACATCTAACAGGTTCGCACCGGCGTTTGAACCTTGAGCCTTCCTCCATCCGGGCGGCTCTATTCCTTAATCACCACGAACGACTTCCCGCCGGGTCGCTCCAGGTAACACACGATCCCGCGTTTCGTGTCGCCGCTCTTAGCCGCTTCCTTGAACGAAGCCACGTCCTTAACAGGCCGGTCGTCCACCGCCGTGATCACGTCCTTGACCGCGATGGACGCCCGCGCCGCCGGGCTGTCCTCGGCCACGAACGTCACCACGACGCCGCTCGTCGCGCTGACGCCCAGGTTCGCCGCCAGTTCCCGCGTCAATTCCTGCAACTGCGTCCCGTAGAGTTGGGTCGTCTCCGGGCGTTGCGATTCGCCGCCGTTGTCGCCCAGACCGATAGAGCCATGGTTGGGATCGGCGGGCAATTCCGCCGTCGTCACGGCGATTTTCAGGATCTTCCCCTTCCGGTTCACGGTGAGCTGAACGCTTGCGCCGACCTTTTTGCCAAGGATCTGCTTTTGCAGTTCGCGGTCAGAGGCTACCGCCGCGCCGTCCACTTCCGTAATCACGTCCTCGGGCCGCAGGTCGCTCTTGAACGCCGGGCTGTCCGCCTTGATCGTCACCACGATCACCCCCTTTTTGACGGCGCTGAACAGCGACCCGTATTTTTCCTGGGTCTCGTCGTCCACGGTCAGCATCAGCACCCCGATGTAGGGCCTAATCACCCGCCCGTTGTGGATGAGTTGGTCACCCACCTCGCGCAACATGTTGCTGGGAATCGCAAAACCCAACCCACGGTTCAGGCCGTTGATGAGCGTGTTCATGCCGATGACCTTGCCATCGAGGTTCACCAGCGGTCCGCCGCTGTTGCCGGGGTTGATGGAGGCGTCGGTCTGGATGTAATCCTCGTAGTTTTCGCCCGAGCCGATGTCGAGCTTGTTGCGGCCCTTCGCGCTCACCACGCCGGTCGTGAACGTGTAGTCGAGGTTGTACGGCACGCCGATGGCGCAGGTCAGTTCCCCCACCCGTACGGCGTCGCTGTCGGCCAGTTCCTCGACGGGCAGGTCCGCCGCTTCGATCTTGACCACGGCGATGTCCGTGCGCTCGTCCGAGCCTGTCAACTTGGCCGGAAACTGCCGCCCGTCCTTGAGTTTGACGCTGATCCTCTCCGCGCCTTTAACGACGTGGTTGTTGGTCAGGATGTAGCCGCCGGACTGGATGATGAACCCCGACCCCTCGCTCTGTGCTTTGGGCTGGCGTTTGTCGGGGCTGTCTCCGCCGCCGCTGCCCCCGTTGTCTGGCCCGGGGTGGAAGAAGAACTCGCGCAGGTCGTCGTTGGCGTCGCTGTCGGCCAGCGGCTTCTTGGCCACGTCGATGATGACCACCGCCGGGGCGACGCGTTCGAAGACGCTCACAAAGGCGTCATTGAGTTGCGCGGCGATGCTCTTGGCGGGTGAGGGCGGCACGACCGGCTCGGCGCGCGGCGCGGGGATGACGGAGGGAGCTTTGTCCGGCGTTTTCGGACTGTTTTGCGCCTGGCTGACGCCCGCGCCCAGGAAAAGGGAAATCAATCCGGCAAGGAGATGGGGGAGCGCGCGTTTTCTCATGGGGTCAGGCGTGGGAAGCCAGCAAAATAGCATAACGCCGCGAAAGGCGAGCAGTTTCGCGGTCGGGGTCTTTCTCCCCCCTCGCTACCCCTGCCTCCGTTTGACTTCTCCATCCTAGACCTTACTTTTATACAATTAGGGTAGCTACATTCGATGAACGCGACCGCTCTTTCTGGGCACCCCGCCGCCGCTGCCGAAACGTTGGCAGTCTCACCCGCCCACGACCCCACCGTTGGCGATACCACGGCTTTTACTTCTCCGGCCCCCGGCTACTGGCCGGACGCGCCGCCCGGGCAGTGGAACGATTGGAAGTGGCAGCTCAAAAACCGCGTTACGCGACTGGAGCAGCTTGAACAGCACCTCGCCCTGACGCCGGACGAACGCGCGGGCGTCGTCGTCGCGGGGAGCAAGCTCTCGCTGGCCGTCACGCCGCACTTCTTCAACCTGATCGAACGCGACAATCCGAACTGCCCAATCCGCCGCCAGATCATCCCGCAGATTGGCGAGAGCGTGGTCAGCCCATTTGAGATGGCCGATCCCTGCGGCGAGGACAGCCACATGCCCGTTCCCGGGCTGGTTCACCGGTACCCTGACCGTGTGCTCTTTCTCGTCACAGACCGTTGCGCGAGCTACTGCCGTTATTGCACGCGCAGCCGGGTAGTCAGCGGCGCGGGCGAGCAGGAACTCCACACAAATTTCGAGGAAGCGATTCAGTATATCGCCACGCATCCCGAGGTGCGCGACGTGCTGTTGTCCGGCGGCGACCCGTTGCTTTTCTCCGACGACAAGTTGGAAATGCTCCTGAGCCGTCTGCGCGCGATTCCGCACCTGGAATTCCTGCGCATCGGCAGCCGCGTGCCGATTTTCCTGCCACAGCGCATCACGCCGGAACTCTGTGCGATGCTGGCCAAGTACCATCCGCTCTGGATGAGCGTGCACGTCAACCATCCGCGCGAACTGACCGTGGAGGTCAAGGCCGCCCTTGAGCGCCTCGCCAACGCGGGGATTCCGTTGGGCAACCAGAGCGTCCTACTCCGCGGCGTCAACGACAACGTGGACACGATGCGCACGCTGGTTCACAAGCTCCTGCGCTGCCGCGTCCGTCCGTACTATCTCTACCAACTCGACCTCATCCAGGGCAGCAGCCATCTGCAAGTCCCGGTTTGGAAGGGGCTGGAGATCATCGAAGGTCTGCGTGGCCACACCACGGGCTACAGCATCCCGCAGTACGTCATTGACGCGCCCGGCGGCGGCGGCAAGGTACCGGTCAACCCGAACTACGTCCTCTACCACGACAAGGAGAAAGTCGTGATCCGTAACTACGAGGGGAAGGTGTTTGAGTATCCCGAACCAACGAGCTATCCAAACTAGCGCGGGCAGATTGTCTGGCTTGGATGCTCGATGCTCGCCCTTCTTTGCGAGTCCCATTCGGCTAATATCTGTTCAAACACAGCTTATGAATCTCGCAAAATCCCTGGTGGTTGCGATTCTGCCGCTTATTTGCGTGTCCGCGTTGGCGCATGCACAAGGCAGGTTGGTCACTCTCTTGCAGCTTGACCCGGTTGCGTGTTCCTTCGACTTCACGGATAATCGCGCCGGGGACATCATGGAGGACCATCGCGTTCTTGCAAACGGCGGGGAGATGGACTTTGGCGTGTACCATGCCGACAGCTTCAGCGTCGCCATTAGCAATGGCTCGACTGGCCGGATCGTGGATCTGGGCACGTCCAAGGCCCTGGAGGACAAATACGGCTACTCCGAAACCGTTGGAGGCGGCCAAGGGTTTGCCTCCATTCATCGGAAAGATAAGTCGGTACTCATCCGGCAACGTCATGGCACCGAGGACCATTCCGAATACCAAGAACTCACTGAGGGAACACAGCTTCTCACGGACCTGAAAGCCTTGGATTTTGCCCCGGTGGTCCTGGGGCACATTTATCTGCTGCACGTGGTAAAAACCCAAGGCCGTCCAGCAGACACTTTCGTTAAACTCATGGTCGTGGCCTATCAGCCTGGCCAAAGTGTTACCTTCCGTTGGGAGCTTATGATGCCGGAATGAGCCGTCGGTTACTTAACGCTGTTCTCGTCTAACCAGGCGCGGCAGCCGACCATCGGGGCGGCGGGTCTTTTGGCGAGTTTTGGCTTGACCTTTGCCCCGGCGGCGTCAGGCTACTACGTGCGCTCTTCTTGCATCGCACTCTCTTGGTCAGCTATTCTCGTCCATCATGAACCCGTTTCACCTCGATCCTTCGCTTGTTTGGCTGCCCGGGACACTCTTCGGTGTGACGGCTGGCCTCTGGGGAGCTTTGCAAGGGGCGGCGCGCGGCTTGGGCTGGCACCGTTTGGACACCGTCGCTGTCATGACGAGTATCCTTCTCTTTGCTGCCGCGTTGGTGATGCTGCTGTTCGGCATCATCGCTTTGGCGACCGGGCAGCCGCACTCTCTCTGGCTTGGCTATCTTCTGCCCGGCACGATTGGCACCGTGCAACTGAGTGTGCTTTTTCCGGTGGTTTGGCTTGGCTGGGTGCGGCGCGTCCAGCCCGGCACACCCACCGCCTAACCACACGCTGCCGCCGACCGCCGGGGCGTCCGGGTTTTTCCCTGCTTCCTCGTTCCCAAATTGCACTTGGGAACGCCCTTGCTCACGAAGTTTCACTTCGCCGCTGGCCGCGGTTACGGGAGGTTGGCCACTTCTGCCTCCCTTTCCATCTGCGGAAATCTGCGTAATCTGCGGACTGCCTTTCCTTCCTGCTGCCGCGTTCCGCGTTCCCACTTCCGCCTTTCCCAATGTCCGGCCTCATCATCAAACCCCGTGCCCGCCTTTTCCACGGCCACGATTGGGTGTATTCCAGCGAAATCCTCAAGACCTTCGGCGACCCCGCGCCCGGCGACGTGGTTTCTCTCAAGGACGGCAAGGACAGCCTCCTCGGCAGCGCCATCTATAACCCGCAGTCCCAGATCGTCGCCCGGCGCTTCTCCCGCCGCCGCCAGGACCTCGACGCCGACTTCTTCCGCCGCCGCATCACCCAGGCCATCGACTACCGCCAGCGGCGCGGCGTCAACCCACGCCTCTGCCGCTTGGTCTGGAGCGAGAGCGACGGCCTCCCGGGTGTGATCATCGACCGCTACGGCGATTGCCTGGTCCTCCAGACGCTCACGCAGGCGATGGACCAGCGCAAACCCCTCCTGGTCGAAGCCCTCGTCTCCCTCCTCTCGCCTGCCGCCATCGTGGAGCGCAACGACGCCCCCGTCCGCCGCGCCGAAGGGATGGAACTGACTACTGGCCTGCTCCACGGTGCCGTCCCCGCCGACCTCGAATTCGAAGCTGCCGGTATCCGTTTCGCGCCCGACCTGCTCGCGGGTCAGAAAACTGGCTTTTACCTTGACCAGATCGACAACTATCAACTGGTCGCCAACGCTGCGGCGGGTCGCCGCGTGCTGGATTGTTTCACCAATCAGGGAGCGTTCGCTTTGGCTTGCGCCAAGATGGGCGCGAAGTCCGTCACCGCCGTGGAAGTCAGCGCCGACGCCGTGGCGACCGCCCGCCGCAACGCCGAGCGCAACGGCCTGATCGGCATCGATTGGCGCGAGGCCAACGTGTTCGATTTCCTGCCCGGCGAGGAACGTCGCGGCGCGCAATACGACCTCATTATCCTCGACCCGCCCTCATTCACGAAGTCCAAGAGCCGCCTGGATGACGCCTTGCGCGGTTACAAGGAAATTCACCTCCGCGCCCTGAAACTGCTGGCCGAAGACGGCTTGTTGGCGACGTTTTGCTGCTCGCACCACGTCAACGCCGAGGCGTTTCAGGAGATGCTGATCGAAGCTTCCGTCGATGCCAAGCGTTCGGTGCGTCGTCTGGCGCGTTACACGCAGTCTGCTGACCATCCCATCGTTCCGACGCTGCCGGAAACAGAGTATTTACAGGGCTATCTGCTGGAAGCGATGCCGGGACGGTAAACCGTCGGCAACCGTCAGAATTAGCCGCTCGCGCCCATCTTCACAGCGGGTTTTCGGACAGGTCAGGAATCGAGAACTTCCGAGGTGGATGGCGACCCCCGGGTATTATGGGTTTATTCGCGGCGCAGCCGCCTGGCTTTGTAGGGCAACGGTCCCCGTTGCCGACACGAGTTGCGCCGACTGCTCTTTGCCCCCTTCGCCTCTGCCCCCCTGAACGACGCGCGGGTCTGTTGGCAACCGAGGACGGTCGCCCTACAGCCAGACAGACGGGCAGCTTCTCTACTGTGTTTGCCATCGAGCCTGGAGGTCACCATCCACCTTTGACTTCTCGGCTGCGAGGCTTCGCCGAACTACTTCGCGTCGAGCGGCCACAGCCGCGCCACGATTTCTTCCTGCACTCGCCACATGGCGTCCCGTTCCCTTGTGACAACGTCGTCGTGGCCGTTGAGATGCAACAAGCCGTGCACTACGTACCGCAATACCTCCCGCCCGACCGGCTCTCCGCGCGACGCCGCCTCGCGCGCCGCCGTTGTCGCGCTGACAACAATTTCTCCGTGCGGGAATGTGATTACATCCGTTGCTCCCGGCACATCCATGAACTGCCGGTGAACCGAGGCAATCACCCGGTCAGAAACCAACGCCACCTCGACTTCCACCAGATTCGGCAGCACCGGATCGTGCCTGCCAACCTGGGATAGACACCAAGGAACCGCCGCGTTAGCCGTGCCGCCTAGCCGCGCCAAATCCAGCTCGACACTCCGCTGGCGGTTGCCAATCAACACGCTTGGCACCTTCACCGCCTGCGACCGCTTCACGCCGAAGCCTGCGTTGCCGCCGCCGGGGCCAATTCACGGACCTTGTCACGCTCGCGTTCACGCTCTCTCTGCCGCACGGACGGCGGCGGACCCTCCACCGCAATCCCGACCGTTGCCGGTGCCATTGCCTTTTTGGGGTAAGCAATCCGCCGGTGCAACATGCTGTTAAGCGTGAAACAAAAGCTTTCCACCACCTCGCGCAACTCGTGAAACGTCAGGTCGCACTCGTCAAGCTGATGGTCCGCCACTCGCTCATCCACGAGGTCGTTGACCAATTCCTCGATCCGTTGCGGCGAAGGCTTTTCCAGGCTACGCGACGCGCTCTCCACGGAATCCGCCAGGCTGATGATGGCGCTCTCCTTCGTCTGCGGCAGAGGCCCGCTGTAGCGAAAGTTCTCCTCGCGCACCTCGGGAATGTCGTCCTCGTGGCCGCCGGTCGCCCCGGCTTCCGCCAGCGCTTCCTCGCGCTGCCGCATCGCCCGGTTGTAAAAATACCGCACCACCGAGTTGCCATGGTGCTGTTGGATCACATCGACGATGGCCGGGTTCAGGTTGTGCTTAAGCGCCAGATCGACTCCCTCCTTGACGTGGGCGATCAGGATCAGTGCGCTCATCGTCGGCGCGAGGTCGTCATGCGGGTTGCGCTCTGTTCGGAGATTCTCGGTGAAATAATCCGGCTTCACCAGCTTGCCGATGTCGTGAAAATACGCGCACGTTCGACACATGCTCGCGTTCGCGCCAATGCGTTCCGCCGCCGCTTCCGCCAGCCGCGCGACGGCCTGGCTGTGCTCGTACGTCCCCGGCGCGTCCAGTGACAACCGCATCAACAACGGATGGTTCAGATCCGTCAACTCTAGCCACGACATCGCTGTCGTCAGGTTAAACGTCTGTTCCAGCGCGGGGAGTATCCCGCTAATGACGACCGCCGTGATCACCCCGCTGCCCACCGCCGCCAAGCTCTGTTTGCTAACCATGATCCAATCCGTCGCGCTGCCAGGCATCCAGTTGACCTCGATCATCCCGAAGCTCAGCGCCAACAGCCAGGTCGCCAACCCGACGAAGAACCCCGCGCGCAAAAACTGGCTGCGCCGCCGAACCTTCAGCGTGATGAACACCGCCACGAACCCGCTGATCAAGCTCATTGCCAGGAACGTCGCGTCCACCAGACTCCACAGAATCGATCCCCATAAGCTCACGAAAATCGCCGCAAAAATCCCTTGGTTCTTGCCCAGCAGCGCCGACACGACAAGCGGAGCCAACGCATATGGGTACAACAACCCGCCGATCCGGTACGAGATCGTCCCGTTGTCGATGAAAATGCGCACGCTCTTCACAACCACCAGATGCAGCAGGATCACCCCGAACAACAGCACCAACCGCGAGTTTTTGGCGAACGTCTGCGGATGGTTGATCCACAGTTGCGTCAACGCGGTGAAAAATACCAGCAACCCGAACAACAGCTGCTTGGCCTGCGGCGAGCTATCGTCGCCTCGCGCCACCCCGTTGCCGTAGAAAATCAGAATCGCCAACCCCACCAAAAATCCTAGGCAAATCAGGGTCTTGACTTGGCCGCTGCCTTCCAGCGAGCGTAAAAACTGGTTCTGGGCCGGCTTCCGGCGGGTTTTGCCGCAGCAATAACCCTTCTTAACGAGCTGATTTTTTTTCAGCGAGGCCAACACGCCCAAGGGGTCAACCATAGATAATCGCAAGAGTTAAGATGCCTCAGAAACCGCCGGCTGGCCATCAATTTTTTCGTCGGCCCCGCTCCTCGGGCGCAGGCGTCAACTGCTCCCCGTAGCGGTGCTGGCGGTAGGCGCGGATGATTGATTGAACCAGTTCATGCCGCACCACGTCGCTCTCTTCAAAGTAAGCAAACCCGATGCCCGGCACGTCCTTTAGTGCTTGGTTGGCCTCCACCAAGCCGCTGCGCTTGTTGGCGGGCAGATCGATCTGCGTGCGGTCGCCCGTCACCACGCACTTCGACCCCTGGCCCATGCGCGTCAGGAACATGAACATCTGCTCGGTCGTGGTGTTCTGCGCCTCGTCCAGCACGATGAACGCGTGGTCCAGCGTCCGCCCGCGCATGTAGGCCAACGGCGCGATCTCGATCATCCGTTTCTCCATGTACCGCTGAAGTTCCTCTGGCTCGACCAGAGTGTGCAGCGCGTCGTAGAGGGGTCGCAGGTACGGAAAAATTTTCTCCTGCAAATCACCGGGCAGAAAGCCAAGCGCCTCGCCCGCCTCCACAGCAGGCCGGGTCAGGATGATGCGCGCCACTTCCTCTTTGCGCAACGCCGCCAAGGCGCTGGCCATCGCCAGATACGTCTTGCCGGTGCCCGCCGGACCGATGCCAAACACTACGTCATGCGTGGCAATCGTCTTCAGGTACTCCAACTGCCCCGCCGTCTTGGCCACCACCGCCATCTTGCGCGCCGAGGTCAGCACCTTGATCGAATTGAGCGACTTCAAGTCCGGCACTGACTCCGCCGCCGGGTCCGACACCGAACGCAACGCGTACATGAACTCGTGCTTGCGAATGGCGATCCCGTCCTGCCGCGCCTGATCGAGTTGCGCAAAAATCTTGCGCGCCTGTTCGACCTTTGCCGGGTCGCCCTCCAGCTTGATCCACCCGTCGCGCGTCGTCAGCTTGACGCCGATCTTCTCCTCCAAAATCTTCAGCAACCCCGGATCGTTCGCGCTCAGCGCCAGCACGACGCGGGCGTTCTCGTATTGCAGCGTCAGCGAGCCGGGCGTGGCGTCTGCGACCGACGACGGCGTGGGCAACTCACCCAACGCGGCAGGATTTTGATCTTTCTCGGCCACGGAGGCTGGGTTTCCCTGGTAAATCCTGCGGTGCCCGGCGGCTACTTGTAGCTGTAAACCAAGCCCCAGTCCGTCCGTTCCTCGGGTGACTTTTCAACCTTCACGATCAAAAAATACGTGCCGGTCTTTTTGCAGATCACCTGCGACCCGGCGGAGGCCGCGTCACCCTTTTCCTTCTGCCAACTGTTGCTCTCTTCGACGAGGTTGCCGTCGCTGTCGTAGACGTGGATGGAAATCTTGGCCCCCTTGGTGGAGCTACCCATGCAGAACCAGTAATCGTTCCCCTTAAAAAGCTGGTGGGTAATCGCCTTGGCCTCTTTTTCGGGCAGGTCACCGCCCCAGGTATCCTCGCGCAGGTTGTACCCGAGCTTGATGTACTTGTCCATCGCCTCCAGGGCAAAAGTAAGCGCGTCGTCGACTGTGGCGTGGGCCGTGGGCATCCATAAGCCGACCGCACACAGCACGACGAGCAGGGAGGTGATGAATTTCTTCACAGGTTGGGATTCGGATACCGTGCGCGGAAAAGTTGCCTCTTTCAACGAAGAAATTTTACCTCTCAGGGAGCCACGTTTTTGACGAGGCTCACGGTGATGCCGTTGATCTCGGCCACGGTCTTTTGCGGGATGGCCTCGTCACCCTTGGAATCGACCATCGGCTTGATCTTCTTGAAACCGTCACGGATGGACGTGACCAGCTTGTCGGCCTTTACTGAAGGGGTCATGCCTTCGAACTGCTTGTCGAAGGTGTCGAGCATCTGCGGCTGGTGGAGCAGGTCGGCGCGGTCGGGCTTGTAATCCTTGCTGACGAGGAACGTCAGCGCGTCGGTGCCGCGCAGCCAACCCGCGATGGATACCAGCTCCGCCTCGTCTTTGCTGTGCAGCGCCTTCATGGCCTCGCGCACGCTGTTCTGGGTGCGGTCGAGTTCCACCCGCACCTCGTCCCACTTCTCGGACTTCGCCGCGCCGCTGATGGCGTTGCAATGGCTGATGACCGACTTGCCCACGCCGAGCGCGTTGGCTAGTTCGATGACCCGGCGTCCAATGTCCTCGACCCGTTTGGAATCCTTGGCCTCGACGGCCACGAAGCCGTCGGCGATCACCACGCCCAGCAGCAATGCCACCTGAGCGGGCACCTTAGGGCGGGCCTTGGACTCCACCGAGGGCAGCACGCTCCCCCAGTTGGGATTGCCGCCGAGCTTGTCCAAGGCATTGAAAATCTCGCTTGGCACCGGGATCACGACCTCGTCCACCGACGAGGTGAAGTGCGAAACGTCGATCTTCTGCGGCGGCGTGTCCTGCGCGTGCAAGGCGGCGACGGGCAGCGCCATGGCGGCGGCTAGGGGAAGGAGCAGGGCAAAGGAAAGCCAGGAGGAACGCTTGGTCATGGAAGGTAGCATCGCGGGTAAACTAGACGATCCGGTGAATGGGACAAAGACCATAGCACGGCTGGCGCGTCAACCCCGACTTTCCTCCCCGCAGGGAGCAGAGCCTGGGCCGGACACCCCCGGTCTCGAAAACCGTCGAAACCTCTTTTTCACATCCGCCGAAATCTGCCTAATATCTCAGACGCCTCCCCTTTTGTTGTATTCATGCCTTCCCCGCCCCCTCCCGATTCCCTGCGCGGCCTGCTCGCCCGTTTCCGCGCCAAGCACGTCCTGGTCATCGGCGACCTTATGCTCGACGAGTTCGTCTGGGGCCGGGTGAGCCGCATCTCCCCCGAGGCCCCCATCCCCGTCGTGGAGGTCAGCCACCAGTCGGCCTACCCCGGCGGCGCGGCCAACGTCGCGCGCAACCTGCGCGAGTTCACCGAGCACGTTTCCGTGATGGGCCTCGTCGGCGACGATGCGCACGGCGAAACCCTCCGCCGCCTCCTGGCCGCGCAGAACATCCGGCTCGACGGCGTCCAGGCGGTGGCCGATCACCCCACCATCGTCAAGACTCGCATCATCGCCCGCCAGCAGCACGTTGTCCGGGTGGACCGCGAGGCCAATTTCCAACCCGACGACGCCTGCCACGCCCGTGCGCTTGCCCTGCTCGAATCGCTTCTGCCCACGCTCGATGCCGTCATCTTGGAGGACTACGCCAAGGGTTTCCTGACGCAGGAGTTCGTCGAACGAGTCGGCGCGCTCGTGCGCCGGGCGGGCAAGGTTCTCGCGGTCGATCCCAACCCGCGCAACGACCTGCGCTGGACGGGCGCGACGGCCATCAAGCCCAACCGCTCCGAGGCTTTCCACGCCGCCGGGCTGCCGCCGAGCGACGCGGCGCTGCCGGAGGCCGCCTCCCACCTGCTGGAAAAATGGGACACCGAGATGCTCCTCATCACGCTGGGAGAACAAGGCATGGCACTCTTCAGGCCTGGCCAGCCGCCCCATGCGGTCCCGCCGATCCCGCGCGAAGTGTTTGATCTTTCGGGCGCAGGCGACACGTCCATTGCGCTGTTCACGCTGGCGCTGGCCGCCGGGGCGAGTCCCGAGCGCGCCGCCGAGATCGCCAACCACGCGGGTAGCGTGGTCATCGGGAAACTCGGCACGGCGACTCTGACGCCAGCGGAATTGCTAGCGAGTTTCGGGGATGCGGGATGATTACCCCGGCTGACTCGGCCTCGCCCGGACCAAGCCTCTCGCACGCATCACGTTGCTGTAAAAACGAGATCCTTCAGCTTGGCAATACCGTTGCCATGCAGCAAAAACGAACTTTTGCCCACAAAAGCTGCAGAAATGCAGTTTTTGCGCGCCAGTTACGAGCGAAGCGACGTTTGTAAAACCTCATAAATGAAGTCTAATCAGATGTTAGGCGGTGCTCGCGTCTCACCGATTTCCAGCATGAAAAGAGCAGCCCTCTCCCTCAACGTTCTTCTCGGCTTGTGGCTGGTCATCTACTTCGCCCTTTCCCCCTTTGGTGCTTACGCTCCCGCCGCCTTTGGCACGAACGGCATCAAGTTTTATCACTGGGCACCACGAGGCTTCTACGATCCCGCCACTGGCCGGGCCGCCGGAGTGTTCTCCAAAGCAAGTGGCTTGCCTTGGAGATCGATCTGCAGGGTCAGCTTGGCCACGTCGAGGCCGACGTGGAGCGTGGTGGTGGGAAGGGAGGTGGGTGTCTTCATCAATGGGATTGGCTCTGCCTTGTTTTGCGAGCTGGCCCGTGGGAGGGTGCTCCCCGTGACCGCTCTGGC
>CAXTBX010000043.1:0-36947 GCA_964242205.1 uncultured Chthoniobacterales bacterium | reverse complement strand
TGCCGAAGGAGTCGTTCGATTGGTACCGGGGCGTGATCGGGCGGAACGGGGTGGATTGATGGACCCGGTATTTTTTCAGACCCCGGCGGCGTTGCGGGCATGGTTTGAACAACACCAGGCGACGGAGAAGGAGTTGATTGTCGGATTTTATAAAAAAGGGTCGGGCATCCCGAGCGTGACTTGGCCCGAGAGCGTGGACGAGGCGCTGTGCGTCGGATGGATCGACGGGGTGCGGCGCGGGCTGGACGCCGGGCGTTATACGGTGCGTTTCACGCCGCGAAAGGCGGGGAGCATTTGGAGTGCGGTGAATATTGGGCGCGTGGCGGCGTTGAGCGCCGAAGGAAGGATGCACGCGATGGGCATGGCGGCGTTCGAGAGTCGAAAAGCGGGACGGTCGGGCGTGTATGCGTACGAGCAGAAGGAGCGCGTGGAGTTGCCGGAGTGGTGCGTGATAAAATTTCGGGACAATTCGGCGGCGTGGGCTTGGTTCGAGCAACAGGCGGCGTGGTACCGGCGTACGGCGGCGTGGCGGGTGATCTCCGCAAAGCAAGAGGCAACGCGGGTGAAGCGGCTCATAAAGTTGATCGAGGCGTCGGCCAAGGGTGAACGGTGGTGAGAAGCATCGAAGCGGTGGAGGACCTCGCACAAAGTTCACTAGGTCCACAGAGGTCAGGAGGAACGGGAGTGGTCGCGCGGGCGGGTCAGAAGGTGTAGATTACTGACTTGTCGCACGCTCCGCTCATCCCCGTTTCGTACCCTCCTGAGTTGCCAGTCACGGCCCGTCGGGAAGACTTGCTCGCCGCGTTGCGCGCAAGTCGAGTGGTCATCGTCGCCGGAGAAACCGGCTCGGGCAAGACGACGCAATTGCCCAAGATGTGCCTGGAAGTCGCGCAGGAGCGCGGCGAACCGGTGCGCACGGTTGGCTGCACGCAGCCCCGACGCGTCGCCGCTCTAAGCGTTTCGCGGCGCGTGGCCGAGGAACTGGGCATGACGTGGGGACGCGAGGTCGGGTGCAAGATCCGGTTCGGCGACAGTACGGGCCGCGATACGCGTATTAAGTTCATGACCGACGGCATCCTCCTAGCGGAAATCCAGTCGGACCCGCTGCTGCGCGCCTACGGGACGCTGATCATCGACGAGGCGCACGAGCGGTCGCTGAACATTGATTTTTTGCTCGGTTACTTACAGGAGCTTTTGCGCAAGAGGCCCAATGATTTGCAGGTGGTGATCACCTCGGCCACCATCGACACGGCGGCGTTTTCGGCGGCGTTCGGCGGGGCACCAGTGGTGGAGGTTTCGGGGCGGCTTTATCCGGTGGAGATTCGCTACCATACGCCCGACCCGGACGACGACGAGGACGACGATCCGAGCCACGTCCTGACGGCGGTGCGCACGGTGGAAGACGTGCTGATCGAAACCGACACCGGCGACGTGCTGGTGTTCATGCCCACCGAACGCGACATCCGCGAAACGCGCGACCTGCTGGAAACGCGGCTCGGCAAGGGAATCGAAATCCTCGGCCTGTTCGGGCGGATGCCCGCAGCCGAGCAGACGCGCATTTTCTCGGTGGGCGGTCCGCGCCGGGTCGTGGTGGCGACGAACATCGCGGAAACTTCGCTGACGATCCCGCGCATTCGTTACGTGATCGACGCCGGGCTGTCGCGCATGTCGCGCTACAACCCGCGCACGCGCACCAAGCGGCTGCCGGTGGAAGCCGTTTCGCAAAGCAGCGCCAACCAGCGCGCCGGACGCGCCGGACGCCTACAGGACGGCGTTTGCATCCGGCTCTACGACCAGGAGGATTTCGAGAAGCGCCCGCCGTTCACCCAGCCGGAAATCCAGCGCGCCAACCTGGCGGAAGTGATCCTGCGCATGAAGGCGTTCCGCTTGGGCGAAATCGAAACGTTTCCGTTCCTGAACCCGCCCCTGCCCGTGGCCATTCGCGCCGGATATGAGTTGCTGCACGAACTCGGCGCGCTGGACGACGCCCACGCGCTCACGCCATTAGGCAAAGAGCTGGCGCGCTTGCCGCTCGACCCGACGCTGGGCAGGATGTTGTTGCAGGCGCGGCACGAAGGCGCGCTCGCAGAGGTATTGATCATCGCCGCCGGGCTGAGCGTGCCCGACCCGCGCGAGCGGCCCGAGGAAGCCAAGGAAGCTGCGGCCAGCGCGCACAAGCAATTCGCCGTGGCGGACTCCGATTTCATGACGCTGCTGCAAATCTGGCGCGCCATGCCGGAAAGCCCGAGCGGGAACGCGCTACGGCGGTTTGCGAAGGCGAATTTTTTATCGCAATCGCGGCTGCGGGAATGGCGCGACATTCACCGGCAGTTGGCGGAGGCTATGGGCACGCCGACAACCCCGGCAACGGCCAGCGAAGAGGTAGTGCATCGTTCGATCCTGACCGGCCTGCTGGGGCAGATTGCACTGCGCAAGGAGCGCAACCTCTACCAGGCCACGGGCAACCGGCTGGTGACGATTTTTCCGGGTTCGGCGCTGTACGCGCGGCAGGAAAAACGCCGCAAAGCCGCGCCGGGCACGGAGGCGGGCAATGGCGCGCCTGACAAAAGCACGCAGCCGCCGTGGATCGTGGCGGGCGAGGTTGTGCAGACCTCGCAGCTTTTCGCGCGCACGGTGGCGCGCATTCAACCCGAATGGGTGGCGGAACTCGGCGCGCACCTGTGCCGGTTCAGCTACACCGATCCGCATTGGAACGAGAAATCGGAGCGCGTGTTGGCCTGGGAGCGGGTGCTCTTGCAAGGATTGGAAGTGATCCGACGAAGGGTCGATTACGGGAAAATCGACGCGGCCAAGGCGACGGAGTTGTTCATCCGGGGCGCGCTGGTGGCGGGTGAGGCGCGGATCGAGCAGCGTTTCGTCCAGCACAACCGGCGGCTGCGCGAACGCATCGAGGCTGCGCTGACCCGCGTACGGGACCACCGGGTGGATGATCTCGACGAGGCGTTTTACCGGTTCTACGCCGCGCGGATTGAAGGCGTGTCGTCCGTGCACGACCTGAACAAACTCGTGCGGGTGCGGAGCGCGCGGGAGCCGGACTTCCTCTGCGCGGACGAAGAAACGCTGCTGCCGTCGCACGCCGACGGCGGCTTCGCGTTCGACAAAACACTGTTTCCCGAACAGGTGACAGTCGGCAACGCCGTGCTGCCGCTGAGCTACGCCTACGCGCCGGGCGAGGAGCGCGACGGCGTAACCGTGCGCGTGCCTCTGCCGATGGCGGAAAGCCTGACCACGGGGCAGTTGAATTGGCTCGTGCCGGGGTTGCGTGAGGAGCAAAGCGCGGTCCTCCTACGTGCCTTGCCTAAAAGTGTCCGACGCGGGTTGATGCCGCTGGAACCGAAGACGCGGGTCGTCGCGGCGGAGTTTCAGCCGGGGCACGGAGATTTTCTCGCCGAACTGGCGGCATTTCTCAACCGGCGGTTCGGGTTGGAGGTGCGAGCGGAGGACTGGGCACCGGGCAGCCTGCCCGCTCATCTGCTGCCACGCGTCGAGGTGGTGGATCGGCATGCGAAGGCGCTGGCGACGGGGCGCGACCTGGGCGTCATCCAGACTTCGCTGGCACAGAGCGGGGTGCGCACCGACGCGTGGGAACAGGCCGCGCGGCGCTGGGAACGCGCGGCGGTGATGACGTGGAATTTCGGAGACCTGCCCGAGTCGGTGTTGGTCGAGACGGTGGGAGGTGTGCCGCTGCTGGCCTACCCGGGCTTGCAGGTAGACAGGGACGGCGTGAGCGTGCGGCTGTTCCGGCGGCGGGACGAGGCCGAGACGGCGTCCGGGCCGGGGGTGCGGCGGCTGGCGGCCCTGGCGCTCGAACGCGACCTGGCGTGGGTGCGCAAAGAACTGGGTACGCTTTTAGGTAAGAGCCTTTCTTCTGCGCACAAAGCGGCGGCGAATTTGCGGTCAGCGCTGGATGCCTGGGGCGGCGAGGCGAAACCCGGCACGGCGGGCACGTTGCCGCAGGCCACGTGCGAGCACGTGGCCCGGCTGGCGCTGACCCTGGCACCGGCGCTGCCGCTCACGGCGGCGCGGTTTCAGGCGCTGGTGAACACCGCGCGGCGCGACCTGCCGCTTCTAGCGCGCAAAACGGGTGAACAGGTCGCGGCCATCGTCGCGCAACGGCGGCAGGTGTTAGCCGCCGGAAAACGCTACGCCGGGATGGAGACCGACGTGGCACGACTGGTAGCGGACGATTTTCCCGTCCGGACGCCGCCGGGTCAGTTGACGCACCTGCCACGCTACCTGCGTGCCGTGGCGGTGCGCGCGGAGCGGGCCGCCGTCAGCCCGGCAAAGGACGCCGAAAAAGCGCGTCTGCTGCTGCCGTTCGCGGACTGGGAAAAGCACGTCCCGCCACCGCAGCGCGAGACGTTCCGCTGGTTGCTGGAAGAGTACCGCGTGTCCGTTTTCGCGCAGGAACTCGGGACGGCGCAACCGGTGTCCGTGCAGCGTCTCAAAGCGCTGGGCAATTGGTGACGCTGGTCCGCATGATTTGACGCTGCCAATGGGCGCATTCACCGTTCTCGATATAGACGCCAGCCCCCGCAAGGTCCGACTTCATCACTTCCGACCTTGGATCGGGTTGCACGGAACCATGAGAATTTTGTGGTTCGGCGACGAGGTCAAATCCATCGCCACAAAACGCCACCCAGAGCTGGCCTGAAAGGCGTAACCCGTTGATCCTCAAGGGGGTCATATAGATCGGCGTAGCGGGCTAGTCTTCGCTGGTTGCTAACGGGTGCCAAGACGGGCACTTGCATTCTGGAAGGGATGTGCCATCATGCCAACCTTTCACCGTCCCCGCCATGGACTCTACGCCGCCATCCGCCACGGTTCTCAAGGCTATCATCGCGCCCGCACGGCACAGCGACGGACCGACTTTGTACCTGATCTGCCAGGCGTCGAAAACCGGGTGCTGGGAAATCCATGAGCACCTGCCGGACGGCAAATGCTTGGTGTGGCCTGACCCACCCGTGACCGGGCCCCAGCAGGCGGAAGCGGCGATCTACGGCTGGAAACACCACGCGCCGGAAAGCTGAACCACCCGGCGCACGCGGCACGGGTACGCCGCCGTCGATTAGCCGTTGGACGCGTCCGCGCCTTGCGCCGAAGGTCCCGTGTATGAGGAAATTCCTGGCGGCACGCAACGGGTGGAAAGCGGCTGGTTGCGGCGCGCTCGCCGCGTGGCTGGGCACCCTCTCTGCCGGAGCGGCCCCGACGCCGCCTCCACCCACCCCGCCCACCGCCAGCGCCACGCCTGCCGCCGCGCCGGTCCCCCCGCCCTCCCCTAGCCCTGCGCCCACGCCGTCCCCGCCCCCGGCGGTCGCCCTGACGGACATCGCGCCCCGGGGCCAGGAAGTGCTCGGCACGCTCAAAGGCTTCGAGGCGGGTGCCGACGATCCGACGGTCGCGCGCGTCCGAGAGACCCATCCAGCGCTCACGAAGAATATCGACGAACTGCGCGAGCGCGGCGCGAAGGCCGTCGCCAGCACGGGCAGTTCGCTTGACAGCCTCCGCAGTCTCCAGACGGACTGGCAAAAGATCATCGACACGCTGATTGAACAGAGCGAGAGCCTAGGGCAACGAGGCCGGACGCTCGAAGAGGCCGCCGGCAAGGTCAAAGACATCAACACGCTCTGGAACGGCACGCTCGCCGCCACCGAGGCCAAGGAAGCCGACGCACCGCCGGACACGGTCAAACTCGTGCGCGAGGTGCTGTATAATGCCGTGCTCGCCGAGAGCCGTGTCAAATCGCGTCAGACGGACGTGCTCACCGCGCAGATCGAGGTGGGCGCGCTGTTGGCGAAGGCCGAAGCGGAGCGGGTGGCCATCAATCAAGCTATTTCGCACGCCGTCAAGACCCTCCTCGTGCGCGATAGCCCGCCGATCTGGAGCGGCGATGCCCAACCCCAACCCGACCTGCCGGGGCGGATGCGCGCGGCTTACGGCGAGCAGGCCGGGCAGATTCGCGCCTACCTCTCCGGAAACCAGCAATTGCTTGGCGTCCATGGCTTGCTGTTCTTGGCCTTGATCGGGTTATTTCTCTGGTTGCGGCGGCTGATGCACCAGTGGACCGAGGACGAGCCGCACCTCAAGCGCGCCGCGCCGATCTTTGACGTGCCGGTGGCCACGGCGCTGGCGCTCTCGTTTCTCGCCATGGGCGGACGCTACCTCGGCGCGCCGAGCCTGCTCCGGGCGGCGGTGGCGGTGGCGGCGCTGCTGCCCACCGTGGTGATCCTGCGCCGGTTGCTGGCGCGGCGGTTGTTCCCGGTGCTCTACGGGCTGGTGCTCTTCACGCTAACGGACCAGATCCGCGTGGCCACCACGGCGTTTCCAGCGCTTAACCGGTGGCTGTTTTGCGCCGAGATGACGGCGGCTGCCGGCCTGTTCCTCTGGTTGTGGCGGACGCAGAAGGGCGGCGACCCCTCGTCCCGGCTAAACCTGGGCCGTTGGATGCCGTTGCTGTGTACCGCCGCCGTGCTGGTATTCGTGGCGGCGCTGGGCGCGAACCTTCTGGGCTACGTGCGCCTCGGGGCACTTTTGGGCATGGCCACGCTCAACAGTTCGTACTGTGCGATGTTCTTTTACGCCGCCCTACGCGTGCTCGACGGCTTGATCGTGATCGCCCTGCGCGTGCGTCCGGTGTCGGCCTCGCGCATCGCCCAAACCCACCGCGACGAGGTGCAAGCGCAGGTGTACGCCGTGTTCCGGGCGGTGGCGGTGTTGTGCTGGCTGCGCTACGCCTTAGAACAATTACAGATCGCCCGACCGTTGCTCGACGGCGCGTCCAAGCTGCTCACGACCAAGCTCGCGCTGGGCGAACTGAGTTTTTCGCCGGACAAAGTGCTCTGGTTCGCGGCGGCTATCTGGCTGTCGCTGGTGGCGTCGCGGCTGTTGCGCTTCTTCCTGAACGAGGAGGTTTACGAGCGTGTGCAACTCGCGCCGGGGCTGCCCTACGCTATTTCGACGATCCTTAACTATGTCGTCTTGGTGATCGGGTTTCTGGTCGCGCTGGGGTTGTTGGGCGTGCCGCTGGAGAAGTTCACCATCGTGGTCAGCGCGTTTTCGGTCGGTCTGGGTTTCGGGCTGCAAAACATCATCAACAATTTCGTCTCGGGCGTCATTCTGCTGTTCGAGCGCCCGGTGAAGGTCGGCGACGTGATCCAACTCGGCGACGCCACCGGCGAGGTCCGCCGGATCGGCATCCGGGCGAGCATCCTGCGCACGCGCGACGGCTCGGATGTCATCGTGCCCAACGGCAACCTGATTTCCAATCAGGTCACGAACTGGACGTACTCCGACCGCAGCCGGGCGGTTGAGATCACGCTGAACGTCGCCACCGGGCCGGAACCGGCCCAGGTGCTGACGTTGTTGCGGGCCGCCGTCCACCGCGACCCCGCCGCGCAGGACCGCCCCGCGCCCGAGGCGTTCATCACTGGCTTGTTGACGAATGGTTTTACGGTGGTCGTGCGAGCGTGGACAGGCCGCTACGAGGACTGGGTCACCGTGCGCAGCGAGTTGAATGTGACGCTACACGCGGTACTCAAGCGGGAGAATATCCAGCTCGTTTGAAGCGCGCAGGTTTTCCTTGCTCCCAACGGCACGACAAATCCCCTTGCCACGGCGCGCGAAACGCGCATAGTAGTCGCTCGCTGGACGAGGAAAAGCGGTTCACCCGTTGAATTTCTCGCTTCGGCTGTCTTGGGGGTATAGCTCAGTTGGTAGAGCGTCTCGTTCGCAATGAGAAGGTCTGGGGTTCGAATCCCCATACCTCCACTGCTTAAAACCCTGAATAGTGGTTTAGTGCAGTGGAGTTTCCCACAACACAGTTGGATATTCCGTGCTTTTCCCGCCGTTTTATCCGACTCCAGTTCTCCAGAAAGTGTAAGGAGTTGTCGCCCTCGACAACCCACCGTTTAACGTCGCCCCGCGCCGACCGAGGCAGCGTTTGGCGCTATCCCCATACCCGACGCTGCGGCGGGCACGCTCGTTGTTGTCCCACCGACCGACCCGTTGAAGTACGAATATGGGCTACCATAGTAGCTCGAACCGGCGTAACCATATCCTGAGCTTCCCCCCACTGTCACGGGCGGCTCGTCGAGCTTCGTCCTGGAACCAACCGGCGCGTTGGTTGGATTTGGAGTGGCTGCCGCCGCCGTCTGGACAGATTTTTCGTGGTCCTGATTCATCTTATCGACCGCCTTTTCAAATCTCTTCGCGGCCTCGCGCTGAGACTGATCGTAGGCCACTTTCTCCTGTTGGAGATACGCCGCGATCTTGGCCTGGTTGGCTTGATCCTTCTGCCGGGCCAGCGCGGCGATGTCCAAATCGTTGGTCAGCTTCTCCGGGCCGACTTCCACCTGCGCTTCATCGTCGGCGACCACGAGCGTCTGCGTCGCCGGACGCGCCTCCACCAGCCGCACCTTCCGCCCCGGCTCGAACCCGATCACGCCCGTGCCCGTCTTGGCTGAGACGTAATCCAATAGATAAAAAGTGTCGTGCGGGGCGAAATGCCGACCCGTTACCGCCGGCGCAATGGGTGCGCCCGCTGCCGTCTGCGTGCCGTTCGCTACTTTGGGTTGCGACCGGTGGCCCAGGAAGTACATCCCGATTCCGACCGCCACCAGCAACAAGATAACCGCGGGCAACACCCAGCCCCTCGCCGCCACGGTTTCGGAGTCGTCGGAAGAATCCAATCACAGGGGAAGATTCGGCCTGCAAATCGCCGCAGGCTGTATTACGTCATCTTTGCGCGCCCGGCGGGCGTAACCAATTCGATTCAGTTCGCCCGCCCGTGCCGCCCGTTGCCTCATGGATAAACCCACCGCCCAACTCCCGCTCCCGGACGCCGCCTGGACCGACCTCGTCTCGCGCGCCACGCTGGTTGCTGTAAGGTGCGCCGAACTCGCCGCCCGGCGCGACGCCGAAAACGTCATCGCCACGGCTTTCCCCGCGACCGAGTTCGGCTGGCTAGCCGAGGCCGGGCTGCTTGCCGCGCCTGTGCCGAGGCGTTTCGGCGGCGGCGGCCTCAACGGTGTCCAGGGCGGCACGCTCCTGCTGCTGCAACTGCTCCGGCAGGTAGGCTGGGGCAGTCTGCCTGTGGGCCGCCTCTACGAGGGCCACGTCAACGCCCACGCCCTGATCGAACTTTTCGGCACCGAGGAACAGCAGACGCAGGCCGCCGACGACGTGCTGACGCACCGCCGCGTCTTCGGCTGCTGGAACGCGGAGGAAGAACCGCCCGGCATCGGCCTGCGCATCAAAGACTTGGGCAACGGGCATTATCGGATGGAGGGCGGCAAGATTTTTTGCTCCGGCCTGGGCCACTTGACGCGGCCCATCGTCGGCGCGCGCTGGGAAGGCAACGGCGGCGGCTGGCAAATGTGCCTCCTGCCGATGGAACAGATCGCGCCTCGCATGGACCATTCCTGGTGGCAGCCGCTAGGCATGGAAGCCACCGTCAGCGGCACGTTGGACCTCACTGGTATCGAGCTTTCCAACGACACGCTCCTTGGCCCGCCGGACGTTTACTACCACGAACCGTGGTTCAACGGTGGGGCGATCCGGTTCGTCGCGGTGCATCTCGGCGGCACGCAGGCGCTCTACGACGCCGCGCGCGCCTACTTGCAACGGGGCAAGCGCACCGATCACCCCATCCAGCGCTTGCGCGCGGCGGAGATGGCCATGCGCCTCGAATCCGGCGACCTCTGGCTGCGCGGCGGCGCAACGGTCTTCGAGCGGCAGCCAGTTGTGCCGCACGAGGTCGCGGCCTACGTCGGCATGGCACGCCTGTCGGTTGAAGCCATCGCCCAGGACGTGATCCGTACCGTAGAGCGCATGGTGGGCGCGCGCGGCCTGATGCGGCCCTACCCCTTCGCACGGTTGATCCGCGATCTTACCATGTACCTGCGCCAGCCCGCGCCCGACGCCGTCATGGACCGCGTGGGCCGTCATGTCCTGGACCACCCCGGCCCGGCCCACCACCACTGGCCGAAAAACCCGGCAGAGGGATCATACCTCCGCCCCTGAGCGGGCTTCGCTCCTGTCGCCATGCCCGACGCCCCACCTTCCAGCACCTTGACGCCCGGTTACTTCGACGACGTTTACCGCGCCAACGCCGACCCCTGGAACTTCGCCGCCAGCCCTTACGAGGCCGCGAAGTACGCCGCCACCCTCGCCGCCCTGCCCCGCGCGCGCTACGGGTCGGCGTTCGAGGCCGGTTGCTCCATCGGCGTGCTCACCGCGCAACTGGCCCCCCGCTGCGAACGCCTGCTGAGCATTGACGTGGCCGACGCTGCGCTCGCCCAGGCGCGCGCGCGTTGTGCCGGGCTGCCGCAGGTACACTTCGAGCGGCGCTACCTGCCCGGCGAGTTCCCGGACGGCTCGTTCGACCTGATCCTGCTCTCGGAGGTCGGCTACTATCTCGCCCTGCCCGACTTGCTCGACCTGCGGGAGCGGTGCTTTAACGCGCTGTCAGCGGGCGGCCATCTGTTGCTCGTTCACTGGACGGTGCCGGTGCACGATTATCCGTTGACGGGTGACCAAGTCCACGACGCGTTTGCCGAATTGGCCAGCGATGGGCGTCTGCGCCATCTGACCGGGCAGCGGGCGGAAAAATACCGGCTCGACCTGTACGAACGGGGCTGACGACCGTCCCCGCGCACAACTCGGCGCGGCGGCTGTCGATGCGTCGGCGCAGTTCGGCGATGGCCTCACGCACCTCCATCGGCGGCAATGCGTAGGGACCGGTGCGATTATCACGGTGGTGGACGAACACCGCTTGGCAGAGCGCGCCCGCGCTCTCGGCCTGTTGCCACACCGCGTCGAACCACGCCGGGTCCAGCTCCAGCTTTTTCGCTGCCGCGCGCGCCGCCGCAGGCGTGTGGTCCTCGCGCCAGAGCCGCCGCAGATAGACGCGGTTCGCGGCCTCGCGCGCGAGCGTGTCGGGCGATTCGAGCAGTAACGGTTCGCCCTCGGCGGCCGCGCGCGTCCACTTGGAGAGCGTGCCCGAGAGCCCCACGTCCACCCGGCCAGCCACGCGCAACGAGGTCAGCACGTTGACCGCCGGGGACTGCCGCACGCGCGCTTCCAGGCGCTCCAGCGCGTCGATAAAAGCCATGTCCTCTAGGCACGGCCTGACCGGCAGCCCGCCCGCGCGCCGGTAGGTTTTGACCGTCACCGCGAGGCTCGCGCCGAAGCAATGGTGGTGACGCGGCCAGGGGTTCGCGGGGTCGGGATCGAGGATCGTTTCGTAGGCGGCGCGCAGAGTGCGGTATTGGGTGTCGAGCCGATAATAGCGGCGCGTCCCGGGGGCGAGCGCGGCGATTTCCTCCACTCCGGCGAGGATGCGTCCACCCACGGCATCGGCCCCGGCGGCGATTTCGGCGAGGTTGGCCGCCACCCACCGCGGACGCACGCGCGTGTCCGCGTCCGTCGCCGCGATGACGCCGCGCGGTTTTCCAAGACTTTCCAGGCGGCGGCACGCCTCGTCCATCACCAGCCGCCGCGCCGCGCCGACGTGCGCGTGGGGCTTGGCGAGCGCGATTTCGATGAGATGCAACCGTAGGGCCGGATGCCGCGCGGCAAACTCGCGGACGATTTCTCCGGTCCGGTCCGTGCAGTTGTTGGCTAGCACGAGCACCTCGTAGCGTGCGGGGTCGAGCGGCTGCCCGCTCAGGTCGGTCTGGGCCGTGAGCGCGCCGAGAGTCCGGGCGATGTCGGCCTCCTCATTGTACGCCGGGATCGTCACGCACAACTCGCACTCTGGCGCAGGCGGCGCGGCGACCAGAGGCTGCGCTGTGGCAGGCACTTGGGCAAAATCGAACTCTGGAAAAATCATTGCTTCGGGGGAATCGCATTTTCCGGGGTCTTGGCCACCCAGGAGGAAATCACGGCGTTACGGGTGGGCAAGGGAAAAAGATGCTTCTTTGATGGCCGGGCCGGGCGGTGTATTCAAAGAGCCCGTGCCTCTTTACCGCCGTCGTCTTTCCCGGCAGACTCCACCCGTGCCCGCCTTTTTCGCGCTTCGACCCTTGGCCGCCGCCCTGTGCCTGCTGCTCGCGCCGCTGCCGCACGCCGGGGCGTGGGATCACGCGGCCACGGACGCCATCCGCTCGCAGATGCTCGACGCGGCAGTCACCGCCGCCCTGCCGGGCTACACCTTCGCCAACGTCGGCGTCGCGGGCCGCTCGGTCTGGTACTATTACAACGCCCCGGGGCAGCGCTTGGGCGTCGCCTCGCTCGAACTCCAGCTTTCGTTCCACGACGGCGAGCCGGTCAAGCCGCTGGTGAACTGCTGGGAAGGCGATCCGGCGATCTTCGGCCCGGTCGCGGATTTTGTCGGCGACGAGGCCATCGCCTACGATGGCTCCCGTAGCCAACCTCCGACCAACGGCCACTGGATTCGCGCCCGCGTCGGCGGCCGCAACTTTTTCCTGCGCGCCAACGGCGAGCCGTTTGTCCGCCTGACGGCCCTGGCGCAAGCCCTCGCCCCCGCCCTGCCGAAGTTACCGGTCCCCGCCAGCTTCGAGATCGAGCCCAGCGAACGCGAACAGCCAAAGCCGGAATACCTGGAGCTGGACCGCGCCATGTTCGCCCGCGTGACGCCCAAACTGCTGGCCGACCCGCCCGACCTCTCCGCGCTGAGCCTGCGCCCGCCGACCTTTGAAACCGCTGACCTCGGCTTCGGCTACCGCGTCGAGACCGGCGGCGCAGGCGGCGGCTACCTGTCGCTTTACGCCAGCCTACTCCTCCGGGACGACGAGCGCGAAGCTCTGCGCGTGGGCGCGACGCTCCCGCGTTCGCCCGCGCCGCCCGAACTCTACGCGGAGCTTTTCCGACCGCTGTTTGGCGACCGCGCCCACCACGCGAGCGACTCCGCCGCGCGCTATTGGCAATACGGCCGCGCCGCCGAGCCCCTGGACACTGCCGCTCTGCCCATCGCGCTCCCCGTCCTCGCGCCGCAAGACGACGACCCCGACCAGGCGACGTTGGCCTGGCTGATGGCTCCGTTTTCCGGGACCGGCTACGGCACGCGCGGCGGCTACGCGGGCGGCCAACTGCCCAACCGCCGCGCCTGGAGCAGCCTTTCCCGGCTCGACGCGCCCACCTGCCTCTACCTGTTGCGCAGCAAAAATCCGGCGACCCGGCTGACGGCGGTCGAAACCTTGCGCCGCCACGCCGACGCCTGGCAAGTCGACCTCGCCGTCCTGGCTCCGACCTTCGACCTGATTTATCAAAATCCGGCGACAATCCAGACCTTACAGGGCTGTATCATCCGTCAGATCAGCGCCCGCCAGCTCGTGGACGCCGCCGTGGCGAGCCCCGATCCGATGCGATAGCGGGCAACCGGGTTTCAGCGATGAAAAGCGTTTTGATCACCGGTGGGGCGGGCTTCATCGGCTCGCATCTGGCGGACGAACTCCTCGCCCATGGCTACCACGTCCGCGCCTTGGACAACCTGGATGCCCAGGTCCACGGTCCCGCCGCCTCCGGCCCGCCCGCTTACCTGAGCGGAGAGGTCGAATTCATCCACGGCGACATACGCGACCACAACGCCGTCCGCGCCGCCCTGCGCGGCGTCGAGGCCGTCGTCCACCTCGCGGCGCTCGTCGGCGTGGCGCAAAGCATGTACGACCTTGCCCGCTATTCCGACGTGAACAACACCGGCACGGCGGTCCTCCTCGAAGCCCTCATCGAGCGGCCCGTGGCGCGGCTCGTCGTGGCTTCGAGCATGACGATCTACGGCGAGGGCATGTACCGCGACCGCGCCGGGCAAGTCCGCCCCGGCGCGCAGCGTTCGCTGGCGCAGCTCGCCGTCGCCGACTGGGAACTCCGCGACGAGGAAGGCCGCCCGCTCACGCCCGTCCCGACGCCGGAAACCCGTCCCCCAACCCTGCCGTCGATCTACGGACTGCACAAATACCAGCAGGAAATTGCCTGCCTGCGCATCGGCCAAACCTACGACATTCCCACGACCGCCCTGCGCTTTTTCAACGTGTTCGGCACGCGCCAGTCGCTTTCAAACCCGTACACAGGCGTGCTGGCGATCTTCGCTTCGCGCTACCTCAACGGCAAACCGCCGCTCATCACCGAGGATGGCCACCAGACGCGCGATTTCGTCAGCGTGCACGACGCCGCGTGCGCCTGCCGCCTCGCGCTGGAAACCTCCAGGGCTGCCGGGGAGGCGTTCAACATCGGTTGCGGACGCGCCCACAGCGTCCTGCAAATCTCCGACCTGCTGGCCCGGGCGCTCGGTAAGGAGGACCTGCGACCCGAGATCAGCGGAAGTTTCCGCAAGGGCGACGTGCGACACTGTTTTGCGGACCTCACCAAGGCCCGACAGATTCTCGGCTATGAACCGGCCTTGTCGTTGGAAACCGCCTTCGAGCCGGTCGTCGAGTGGATCAAAGCGCAACGAGAGGCGGTGCCACCGGACCGTGTAGAGCACGCGCACGCCGAACTCGCGCGGCGCGGGTTGACGGGCTAAGGAAACGAACTCTCAACTTTCCTCCGCCTTCCGCCTGCCTCCTGCATCTTTCCGCGTTCCCACTTCCACCTTCCCGGCACCGCATTTGCTGGTATCTATGGCATCATCCCTTACGCTTCGCGGCAAACCTGCATGATTAAAGATCATCTCAAACGCGGCCTCCAAGCCTTCGGCTACAACGTGACCAACACGGCGAGCCTCGGCGTGAACCTCGAATTCGACCTCGCCCGGATCACCAGCGAAAAACCGCTGGCCACGATTTTCGACGTGGGCGGCAACTTCGGCCAGACCGCGCTTCGCTTCGCCTCGGCGTTTCCACCGGCGAAGGTGTTCACCTTTGAACCTGTTCCTTCCTCCTTCGAGCGACTTTTAAGCGCGATTGCGGATCACAAAAACATTCAGGGTCACAATCTTGCCTTCGGCGACCAGCCCGGCACCGCCCGGCTCAACCTAACCTCCAGCGCGGGTACCAACACGCTCGTCGCCACTGCTGCGACCATCGACAGTATCGACGTGCGTGTGGACACGCTCGACGCCTTCGCCGCGGCGCAAGGGATCGGCACCATCGACTTGCTCAAGATCGACGTGGAGGGCTTTGAACTCCAGGTGCTCAAGGGCGCAACCGATTTGCTCACGCGGGGACACATCCGCTTCATCTTCGTGGAGTGCGTGTTCGCGCCCGACCCGGATTTTAACCACACTAGCTTTTTCGATCTGCGCGACGTGCTCCTGCCACACGGCTTCTGTTTCGTCGGTTACTATGCTGAGGCCTTCACGCTGCGGACAGGTTGCGCGCACGGCAACGTCTTGTTCGCGCACACCCCCCAGCTACCCGCCAAAGTACCGCCTGGTCCCGTCCACAACATCCTTTGACGATGGGTTAGCCGGTAGCGTACAACGGCCAGTTGACGGCTGCCGCGCGTATTGGACGTGTGGCTACTTCCGAACGCTCCAGCTCTGGGAAACGACCCTCCCGCCCGTCCGCCAGCCCCCGCTCGCGCCGCAAGGCAAAGTCGGAATCCGTGCCGACGGTAGATCCGGCAGCGCAGGAGCCTGTAGCCTCTCGCAAAAATGTCGGCGAATTGGAAAGCGCCATCTCCCTTGCGGCGGGTGTGTTGCTGCTCGTGGCGGCACTGTTCCCCCGTTCGCTCAAGCAGTTGCTCCTGTTGGGTCTCGGCGCAGGTTTGACCCATCGCGGGCTGACGCGCGAGTGCGGCGTGTACAAAGCGCTGGACATCGACACCTCCACGGAGTCCTAGCGCCACCGGCAGCCCACCGCCACGCGGCAGGTGCCCTGTCTTTCGGTGGAATTTTTGCGCGCGGCGCTTATGCTGTTGCTCCTTGTGATTTGCACTTTATGAGCACTCCCGCCGCCCTGACCCTCGAAGCCGTCCGTGAACAACTCCGCGCCGTCCGCTACCCGGGTTTCAGCCGCGACATCGTGTCTTTCGGCGTGGTCAAAGACGTAAAGATCGCCCCGAACGGACGCGACCTGACCGTCCTCATCTCCATCGCCACCAACCAGCCCAGCGTCGCCCAGGCCATCCATCAGGACGCCCAGGCCGCTCTCCGGGCGCTACCGGGCGTCGGCGAGGTCGATTTGCAGTTCGACATTCAGAATCCGCCCGCCGCCCCCACGAACACCGGCCCGACGCGCATCGACGGCGTCAAGCACGTCTTGGCCATCGCCAGCGGCAAGGGCGGCGTCGGCAAATCGACCGTCGCCACCAACCTCGCCATCGCCCTGCGTCGCTCGGGCGCGCTGGTCGGCCTGTGCGACTGCGATCTCTACGGCCCCAGTATCGGCATGATGTTCGGCGCGCGCGAACCCGCCACCGCTACCGAGGACGAACGCATCAACCCGGTCGAAGCCTTCGGCGTCAAGCTCATGTCGATGGCCTTCCTGCTCGGCAGTGACGATGCCCCCGCCATCCTGCGCGGGCCGATGGTCACCAAGTACACCCAGCAGTTCCTCCGGCGCGTCGCTTGGGACCAGCTCGATTACCTCGTGCTCGACTTGCCGCCCGGCACCGGTGACATCCAACTGACCATCGTGCAAACCGTGGCCCTCTCGGGCGCGGTTATCGTGACGACGCCACAGGAAGTGGCGCTCATCGACGCCCGTAAGGCCACCAGCATGTTCGTCAAGACCAACGTGCCGGTTCTAGGCATCGTAGAGAACATGAGTTATTTCCTCTCGCCCAGCGATAATCAGCGCTACCACATCTTCGGCGAGGGTGGCGGACGGCGCGAGGCCGCACGGCTCCAGGTCCCGCTCCTGGGCGAGATTCCCATCGACGTGGCTACCCGCGAGGCGGGTGACAAGGGACGCCCCATCACCGTGGCGGAGCCGACTAGCGCAGTTTCGCGCGCGTTTGCTGACATCGCGGAACGCCTCACGCGCACTCTGCCAGTCTGAAAGGCGCACGTCCACTCCGCTGTTCTGCCCCGATTCTTATCCTTCCCGCGAAAAGATTCACCGGTTGGCCGTTCCGGCGCGGTTTTTTATTTGAACCAGAGGGGAACTTCCTGTTTGATGCAGATAACTCCGTAACGGCAAAAGACCGTTCAGGCGGGCGCTGCACCCGGGTTGGTGCGCCTCGTGCTTGATCGTCGATGTATGAAATCTTCCCCCTCCGAGAGTCCCGCCGCCGCGAAAGACGCGGACCTGGTGACGAATTCCGTCCTTTACAAAGAATTCCTCGCCGAACGCGAAGAAATTTTACGCCACAAGTGGATCGAGAGCGAAAAGGCCGGACAAGACATTGGCTTTGAAAAAGCCCTCCTTGACTGGATCGTCCGCTTCCGTTCGTCCTGGCGCGAAAAGCGCCGCAGCGAACACCTGCGGGTGGCGAGCTAAACGCGCATGAACGAGGGACGCGTTCAGGTCATGGACGCGGAGGAGATCGCGCGGACCTTCCGGCGGATGGCCGGGGAGATCATCGAGCGGAATCGCTCCACTGGCGCGGGGAAGCTGGCGCTGATCGGGATTCACACGCGCGGCGTGGAGGTGGCGCATCGGTTGTGCGACCTGATCGAACAAAGCGGGCAGGACCGACCGGCGTTCGGCACGCTCGACATTTCCATGCATCGCGACGACCTGCGGCGGCGGCGGCGGTTAACGTCCATCCAACCTACGAGCTTGCCGGTCGATCTAGAAAGCCGCACGGTAATCCTGACGGACGACGTATTTTTCACGGGCCGCACCATCCGGGCAGCGCTCGACGCCCTGGGCGAGTATGGACGCGCCCCGAGCATCCAGTTTGCCGCATTGGTAGATCGTGGGTATCGGGAACTGCCCATCCGCCCGGATTTTACGGGCAAGGAGTTGGCTACAGCGTTCGGGGACAGGGTGCAGGTCTGTTTCGCGCCCGGGGACGCTGCCAATGACGGGGTCTGGATCGAAAAATCGGTGTAAGAATAGATTGCAGGGTGGATGGCGCTCGGAGGTCGCTATCCACCGTCTTTCCCGTTGCGCTCCCGCCGATTTCCTTCCAAGCTGCTGACGCCTTGAACCCCGCCGCCCCCCGCCCCGCCCCCGCCACTTGGCGGCGCAAGGATTTGCTGGGCATCCAGGACCTGTCGGCAGAGGAAATTACGCTCCTGCTCGATACGGCGCGCCAGTTCAAGGAAGTCGGTGCGCGCGACGTAAAGAAAGTGCCCGCGCTCCGGGGCCGCACGCTGGTCAACTTCTTCGTCGAACCCAGCACCCGCACGCGCACCTCGTTCGAACTGGCCGCCATGCGCTTGAGCGCCGACGTAGTCAACATCTCCGCCAGCAGTTCGAGCCTCGTGAAGGGCGAAACGCTCAAGGACACAGCGCTGGTCCTCCAGGCCAACAACGTCGACATCATCGTCATCCGGCACAGCTCCGCCGGGGCGGCTCAGTTCCTGGCCGAACGCCTGGAATCCAGCATCATCAACGCGGGCGACGGCGCGCACGAACACCCCACCCAGGCGCTGCTCGACCTGTTCACGATCCGCGAAAAACGCGGCAAAATTGACGGTCTGCACGTCGCCATCGTCGGCGACATCCTCTTCAGCCGCGTGGCGCGCTCGAACATTTGGGGCCTGCTCAAGCTTGGCGCACGCGTCACTCTGGTCGGTCCGAGCACGCTGGTCCCGCGTGTGTTCGAGCGCATGGGCGTCCGGGTCGTCCGCCGGATCGACGAAATCCTCGGCGAGGTGGACGTGATCAACCTCCTGCGCATCCAGCACGAGCGGCAGCGCAAAGCCTACTTCCCCGGCCTGGGCGAATACGTCAACCTCTTCGGCCTGACCAAAGACCGCGCCCGGCGTCTGCGTCCGGACTGCCTCATCATGCACCCCGGCCCCATCAACCGGGGCGTCGAGATCGACAGCGACGTGGCCGACGACCCGGCGCACAGCGTCATCCTGGATCAGGTTACAAACGGCTTGGCGGTCCGCATGGCCGCGCTCTACCTGTGCGACAGCTATCGCGGCGACCAATCATGAGCGACCCCGTGGCAAAAACGACGATCATCCGCGGCGGGCGCGTCATCGACCCGGCCAACCGCGTCGACACCGTGCGCGATCTCTGGCTACGCGATGGACGCATCATCAATCCTGAGCCAAACGTCCCCGAAAGCGCCGACGTCATCGACGCGACCGGGCTCGTGGTCGCGCCGGGACTGATCGACCTCCACGTCCATCTGCGCGAACCAGGCCAGTCCGCCAAGGAAACCATCGAAACCGGCGCGCGGGCGGCGGCGGCGGGCGGTTTCACCTCGGTCGTCTGCATGCCGAACACGAATCCGGCCGCAGATAGCCCGGCGACGATCCTCTGGATTAAGGAACGCGCGAAAAAAGCCTGCGTCAACATCTTCCCGACCGGCGCGATCACCAAGGGACTGGCCGGGGAGGAACTAGCGCCCATCGGTTCGATGGCGCAGGCCGGGGTCGTGGCGATCACCGACGACGGCCACTGCGTCCAGAACCACGAACTCATGCGCCGCGCGCTGGAATACGCCCGGATGTTCGAGCTGCCCGTTTTCGACCACTGCCAGGACTACAGCCTCGTGGGCGACGGCGTCATGAACGAGGGCTACTGGAGCACCGTGCTGGGCCTGCCCGGCTGGCCGGCGGCGGGCGAGGAGCTGATCGTCATGCGCAACGTTCTCCTGGCGGAACTTTGCCGTACGCCGATCCATTGCCAGCACCTCAGTTGCGCGGGCAGCGTGCGCCACCTGCGCGAGGCGCGCGCACGCGGCATTAGCATCACCGGCGAGGTTTGCCCTCACCACCTCGCGCTGACCGACGAGGCCGTCTGTGGCTTCAACACCAACTTCAAGATGAATCCGCCTCTGCGCACGCGGGCGGACATCGACGCGCTGACCGACGGCATCGCCGACGGCACGATCACGATCCTGGCGAGCGACCACGCGCCGCATACCGCCGTGGAAAAAGAGGTCGAGTTTGACCGCGCACCATTCGGCATCCTCGGCCTGGAAACGGAGTTCGGGCTGTTCCACCACCTGCTCGTCGAACGCGAGGGAGCCATCGATCTGCCGCGCCTGATCGAGATGTTGACGGTCAACCCGGCGCGATTGTTGAAGTTGGATCGCGGGACGCTCTCGCTTGGCGCGGCCGCCGACGTGACGTTGCTAGATCCGGGGCTGGAATGGACGGTGCGCCCAGAGGAATCTGCGTCACGTTCGCGCAACACGCCCTTTGGCGGCTGGAACCTCAAAGGACGTGCGGTGCGGACGGTCGTGGCGGGCGAGACGGTCTGGAAACTATAAGGTAGGGAGGCCTCTCCGAGGCCTTCCCTGACTCGCGCCGCAGGCGCACTCCGGGAGGTGGATGGCGACCTCCGGGCGCCATGGCAAAGCTAAGCAGCGAAGCTGCCGAATTGTCTGGCTGGACGCGCTGATTTGTCCAGGCGGCTGCGCCGCGAGTAAACCCATGGCACCCGGAGGTCGCCATCCACCTGTCGGAACCCACTGCGCCGGGAGTCCAACATCCACCGCATCACCTCACCGCCCCGCTGTCGGCACTGGCGTCGGCTGCGAGAGCGGATGCGCCTTCAGATACTCGAGTTGATCACGCGCTTGCTTCGCGGACACGGCGTCCGCCTCAGCGCGCGCGGCATCCGAGGCCGCCTCCGCCGCCCGCGTGCGCTTTAACACGACCGCCGCTTCATCGAGGTCGTTCGTCACCTGGCTTTTCTTCAGCTCGAACGTCGTTTTGCCATCGTTCACTTGCACCGTGCCGCCGTTGTCTTTGATCATCTTCACCTGCGTGCCCGCCGTGACCCCGAAAATGCTGGACGTGGTTTTCACGCTCACATCCTCCGTCACGTAATACACGCCCTCCGGCGCGTAATGCTTGACCACGGGCGTGGGGGTGGGCACAGGGGTGGGCGTCGGGGGTGGCGTCGGCTTCGGGGTGGGCGTCGGCGTGGGAGTGGCCTCGGGCGTCGGCTCCGGGGTGGGCGTGGCTTCGGGCGGCGGCTTGCTGCAAGAGCAAGCCAGCGTCACCGCCGCCAGAGCGGCGAGGGCACGGGTCGAAATCGGCATCCAGCGTGAAGCGGACGAGAGAGGGGGAAGAATGTACTTCGGCATAACAATCGCACCTAAACACGCCCGACGCATTCGGCCAAGCGCAGAGTTGCTTCGTAGAGTGCCCGCCCGATGATTGTACCATTTAACTTCGGTCGCGCAGCCAGTTGAAAAACATCGTCCGCCGTGGCTACGCCCCCGCTGGCGATCAACGGGCAATCGAGTTGCGCCAGCAGGGCGTCCAACTCCGCGAAATTCGGCCCGGACAGCATCCCATCGGTGGCGATGTCGGTGTAAATGATAGCCCCGACCCCGGCAGCCTCGGCCTCGTGTGCGAGATCGACCGCCCGGCGACCGGCGGACTCCGTCCAACCCTTGACCGCGACGACGCCGTCCTTCGCGTCGATACCGACCACCACGCGCTCCGAACCGAACGTCCGCACGAGTTGACGCACGAAATCCATCGACTCTGCCGCGCGCGTCCCGATGACCACCCGCGTGACGCCCAGGTCCAGCGCCGCGCGCACGGTGGCCTCGTCACGCATCCCGCCGCCGAGTTCGCAGGGGATCGTGATGGCCTGGAGCACCGCGCGCAGGGCCGCCTGGTTGGCCGCTCCGGACGCACCCGCGAACGCCGCGTCCAGATCGACGAGGTGCAGGATATCGCCGCCTTCGTCCTGCCACCGCCTGGCCAGGGCCGCCGGGTCGGTTGAATAAACCATCTTCTCGGCGGCTTTGCCTTGGCGGAGGCGGACGGCCTCGCCGTTCATCAGGTCAATCGCGGGCAACAGGAGCATGGGAAAAAGTCAGAAGGCAGCAGTGAAAAGGAGGCAAGCGTCAGGAAGTGCGACCAGCGTCCCATTACTTCCTGTGACCCACAACTCACATCCGCCTTCATCCTTCATCCTTCTGCCTTTTGCCTTTCTCCCGAAACGCGCTCGGACTCACCCCCACCAGCCGCCGAAACTGCTTGTTGAAATGCTGGATGTCCGCCAACCCCACCTCGGCGGCCACCTGCTTGATCGGCAGGCGGCTGGTAGTCAACAGGTGCTGGGCCAGTTCGATGCGCCGCCGCAGCATGTAGTTGGGCACGGTCATGCCGTACCGGGCTCGAAACGCCCGCGCCAGGTAGTTCTGGCTCAGTTGCGCCTCGCTGGCCAGGTCGGGCACGCTGAGCGTTTCGCGCAGCCGCGCCTCGATCAGGCTCACGAGGGTTTGCACCGCCGCCTCCACCTTCGCGGACATCGGTTCGTCCTCTTGGAGGCTTACGTCCAGCAGCGACAGGGTCAGGATCAGCTCCTGCAACCCGGCGGAGGCCGCCGCCAGCGCCAGTGCCCGGCGCCGGGCATCGGCGTGCTCGGCACGGCGATGCAGGTCAGTGATCCAGGCCATGCGCTGCCCGATGACCTCCGAAATCAGGCCGGGCCGGATGTGCAGCGGCACGTTCAGCGCTTGCGCGGCCTCGGCTGCCGCCCCCTCAACGTGCCGGAAATGGATGCACAGGTGAAAACCGTCGTCAGCCAAGTCGTAGAGCGACTCCGTGTTGGCAGGCGTCAGCGTGAGGTCGCCGGGCTGCAACTCGAAGCGTTCGTCACCGATATGCAGCGCACCGCCGTAACCGTGATGATGCAGCGCGACGTGCTCAATGGGTTGGCGGAGGAACCCGCGGCTTTTCTCCAGCACGGGATAACGACCAGCCGCGATGATCTCCGGGCGGTGCATGACCGACCAGGACCAAGTGGACCGAACAGCAGTTTTCATTTTGATGAATAGACCCTAGCGATTTTCGGCCCGTTCATCCACCCATCAGTTTTGGCCGCATTTTTCGGTGGAAAATCTGGTTTATTACGTCAAGATAGTAAATACGTTTATCGTTCTCTCCCGCTCGTTTACAAAGTGATGTGTCGTCATTTGCTTCATTAGCCCGACAAAAAATTTCAAATCACTTTTCCACCGACGCCACGAAGTTCCCCAGCATTCGCAGACCAGTGTCTTGACTCTTTTCCGGGTGAAATTGCACCCCCATCGTGCGTCCGACCTCGACGGCGGCGGCGAAGGGCGCGCCGTAGTCGGCGGTAGCGGAAACCGCCGTTTCATCTCCCGGTTGCGGGTAGTACGAATGTACGAAATAGACGTGTGATCCGTCGTCCAACCCTTTCCACAATCGTGCCTCGGGCCGGGTGAATTTCAGCGCGTTCCAACCGATCTGCGGCACCTTCAGCGCGCCCGCGTCGAAACGGCATACCGCCCCCTTGAACCTGCCGAACCCGGCCACGCCCGGCGTTTCCTCGCTCGACTCGAACAAAAGCTGGTAGCCGAGGCAGATGCCCAGGAAAGGCCGCTCCGCCTGGAGCCAGTTGGCGAGCGGGTCCCAGAGACCGCGCCCTTGCAACTGTGCGGCGCAGTCGCCGAACGCGCCGACGCCCGGCAGCACGACGGCATCCATCTCGTCCAGGCGGTCCGGGGTGGCGACGAGTTCGACCCGCGCGCCGATCTTGGTCAGCGCCTTGCTGACGCTGCGCAGGTTGCCGCTGCCGTAGTCGATGAGTCCGAGACGAGGCGCTTCCATGGTATCGTCACAATACCTCGGACGGCCCACCTTGCCAAAAAGCAAGGTTCGTTCGGCGCTCCACAGCCAGCTGTGACGCCATCCCTGCCGGAACTTACCGGCTTGCTGATTCCGCTTTCCCCGTTGCCTACCAAATTACGGGTGGCGAGGGACCACCGTCCCTACCTGTGTACCGACGTCCGGCCCAGCGTCCGGCCACTGTACTCCACCGGTGTTGGAACCGGCAACGCGCCCGTCAGGCGCGAAACATTGGTCAAATCCTTCCCCTCCTCCGGCGGGGCGACGCACACCTTCCCACCCGTGCGCTCGTACCGCGCCTTGTCGCCGCTGCCGCATCCGCCGAACGCCAGGGGCGTCAGCATCGCCAAGATCGCCAGCACGCCGCGTCGAGCCTGCTGCCAGCGCCGTGCCACGCCGCGCCAGCGCGCCCGCGTGACCATCGAACCATCCGCCCGGCTCTCGAACGAAACGCAAAGCTGCCCCTGCGAGCGAACGAGCAACGCCTGCCCCTCGCGCCGGGTCATCGCCGACAGGTCGTGGACGTGCAACTGGCATTGGTCGCAGAACCGCCGCTGGTCGCCGTCCACGCGCATCTCGTCCCACCGCTTCGGACAGGTAAAGGCGAGTTGCGGTGAAGGCAGATCGTTTTTCATGGGTAAACGCTAAACGTTAGTCAGAGCATTTCCTTAGTGCTCGGTACGCCGGTGACGCGAGGATCGAGGCGGCACGCCTGGTCTACGGCCTTCGCCAGTCCCTTGAAAACCGCCTCCGCGAAGTGGTGCGCGTCACGCCCGTAGAGAATCTCAACGTGCAGGTTGACGCCGGCATGGACGGTGAACCCGCGCAAGAATTCCTCCACGAGTTGCAGCGAAAAACCCTGGCCGCTCATCAACCCGGCGGCAGGCCCCACTTCGGCGGGCAGGCGGTATTCCAAGAACGGGCGTCCGCTGAAATCAATCACCACCCGGGCCAGCGTCTCGTCCATCGGCAAATATGCGTGTCCGTAGCGGGACAACCCGCGCTTGTCGCCCAGCGCCCGCGCGAACGCCTGCCCGAGCGTGATGCCCACGTCTTCGACGGTGTGGTGGCTATCCACCTGAAGATCCCCCGTGGCGCGCACGTCGAGATCGACCAGGCTGTGCCGCGCGAACAGCGTCAGCATGTGATCAAAAAACGGTAGCCCGGTTTCGATCCGCGCTTTCCCCTGGCCGTCCACGGTCAACTCCAATTCGATCTGCGTTTCGGCGGTGCGGCGTTCGACGGTGGCTCGGCGCGAAGACATTTGTCCGCAGATTACGCGGATTTTAGCAGATGAGAAGATAGGAATGAGGCAGACTTCTATCGTCTCCTCCCCAATTTGCGGAAATCTGCGGACCCTGCGGACAATACAGAACCCGCTAACGTTCCAACTCCCGGCGCAGGCTGCCGTGCAGCAATCCCAGCGTCAGGAGCGAGAACCCGATCAACACCGCGCTGTTGACGACATGGACGCTGATCTTCTGGTGCATCACGTACCGGTACGCCCCGAAGAACACGTTCAACTCGTTCCGCTTGCGCTCCTCGTTGCGATAGTCCGACTGCTCCATTTCGGCCTTTGAAACGAGGTCGTTGATCTTCTGATTGACGTAAAGCTGCTCGGCGGTGACGCCGTGCCCACGATCCGGCAACACCAACTGCTCCGACGGCAGCCGCGCCTCCATCGCGTCGATCTGTTGCAGCGAAATGTCCACGCCCCCCGCCGTGCCCGCCTCCAATCCAGACAACATCGCCAGCAACTCCTTGTAGCCGTCGAGCTGGTCGCGCTGCACCTGCGAAAGGTCTTTCCCCTGCTCCTCCAGCGCCAGCCCCCGGTCCGCGATGTACTGGATGCGATTCTGGATGTCGTCCTGTCGCTTCGTCAGCGGGTTGAGCTTGGCCTGCGTGACCACCAACCCCTCGTAGCTCCACCGCATCGGCATGAACTGGCAGATGAGAGGCACCTGGAGCTTGCTGCGCTCGTCGGTCTCCCTGCCCTTGGCGGCACTGTCCGACGGATGGTGCGTCAACCAGCGCCGGAACGTGTAAACCACGTCCAGGTCTTTGTTCATCTCCTTGTACTCGATGAGCGCCCCGCCCATGATGATCTGCGGGATCAGGATCAGCGGCACGATGTTGACCGCCGTCTTGGCGTCGGCCACGAGGGAGGAAATAAGCAGGCCGAGCGCGACGCCGCAGAACGCCGTCAGCGCCGTGTACCACAGATCCAGCCAGAACATCCCCCGGATCTGCAAAATATACCCGCCGATGAGCAAGAACAGCACGCACTGGATCAGCGCGAACAGGCAAAGCGTGCTCGCCTTGGCAAAAATGTAGTACGGCAGCCGGATGCGCAGGTTGCGCTCGCGCTGGAGCACGACGCGGTCGCGGATGATGTCGTCGGCGCTGTTGGTCAGACCCAGGAACATCGCCACCGTCACGGTCAGGAACAGATAAATGGGGATGTGGAACGATCCGGCGAAATCGTACGCGCCGCTGTCGTTGTAGCGCAGCACCATGGCGATCAGTGCCGCCAACAACGGGGCCTCCACGATGGTCGTCAGCACGTTGACCCGATTACGCAGTTTGCTGAAGAACGCCCGTCGCAGGAGCGTACAAAACTGCGTCCACTCCTCGCGCCAGCGCACCTGCAGCAGCCAGCGCCGCCGGGCCGGCTGCGGTCCGTTCGGCGTGCTCGTGCGGGCCGCCGTCTCGCGTTTGACGGGCACCTGCTTTACGTCCTGCAACAACCGGTGGCTTTCGTAGGCGTCGCGCCAGAACTCCGGCGAATACCGCCGCGCGGGTACGAGCTGGCCCCGGTTGTTTTCCTCGTAGATGATGTCGCCGCTCATGTCGCGCAGCGGCGTTTCTAGCACGTCGAAGATGAACTCGGGCCGCGTGGACCCGCAGCTTGCACAACCCTCGGCGTCGATGCCATGCTGTTGCCGATTCTCCGCCTGCGCGAAGTAGGTCAGCGTTTCCTTCGGAGTGCCGAAGAACACCAGCCGCCCGCCCTTGTCCAGCAGAATCACCTTGCTGAACAGCTCGAAAATCTTCGAGCTGGGCTGGTGGATCGTCACGAGCACGATCTTGTTGTGACTCATGCTCTTAATGATCTCGATGACGTGCTCGCTGTCCTTGCTCGACAGCCCACTCGTCGGTTCGTCAAAGAGATACACGTCGGCCATGCCGATCATGTCCAGGCCGATGTTCAGCCGCTTGCGCTCGCCACCACTGAGCGACTTCTGCACGGCGCTGCCGACCACCGAATTGCGCCGCTCATTCAGGCCCAACTCGATCAACTTGCTGTCGATGCGCCGAGCCCGCTCCCGGCCCGAGAGATGCGGCGACCGCAGCGCCGCCGCCAGCGTCAGGTTTTCCTCGATGGTCAACTGCTCGTCGAACGCATCGTCCTGCGGGATGTAGGAAATGTATCGCTGCAAATCCTCCACGTTGTCGTACAGCGACCGCCCGTTGAGCACGACCCCACCCGCGTCCGGCCAGTTCTGGCCCGCCATGGTGCGCAGCAGCGTGCTCTTGCCGCAGCCGCTCGAACCCATCACGCACACCATCTCGCCGCGCGTGACGGTGAAATTGATGTTGTCCAGCGTCGTCTCGCCGACCCGGAACGCGTGGCGCAGGTCGCGCGCCTCCAGCACGCGGATGACGTTGCGCTCCTCTTCCAGCATCCGCTCGGTGAAATTGCACCGCAGCACCTGCCCCACGTCGATGCGGATCAGGTCGCCGTCAGCCAGCCTCGCGCTGTTGCGAACCGGCGTGTCGTTGACCAGGATCGACCGACTCGCCTGTAACACCTCCACCGTGCCGATCCTCTGGTCGTAGTCGCACGAGATCTTCAGCAGCACATCCCCACCCGTCCCCGGCGAGAGCAAAATGTCGTCGGCATCCAGCAAACTCGGATTATTGGAAACGAGGTATTCGCTTTTGCTGGCGATGAGTTGGAATCGTCCGCCCAACGCCCGCGCGCGGCGGCGCAACTCGCTCAGCGGCAACTCGCTGTCGTTGTGAAAAAGAATCTTGTCCTCCAGCGTCGCTTCAACGCGCGTGCCAGACTTTAGCTCGACCCCGTTCAAGGTCGCATTGACCCGCCGCAGCGCCGTCACTTGCACCTTCAGGCTGAAGCGCACTTCCAGCACGCTGTCGCGCGTCCGCGCGCGCTCGAACGACACTTCGTCCTCCTTGTTGATCGCCAGGAACACCTGCGGCACCGCCACGTTCTTCTTGGCGTTGAAATACCCGACCAACTCTTGAAACGTCAGCACCCGTTCGCCGATGACCACCCGCTGCCCTTCGTACAGCCGCCCCAAGTTGCCCCGGCTCAGCGGACGCCCGTTGACCACCACCTGCGTCGAACACAGGTTTTTGATCAAGATCAGATCGTGGTACCGGTACACGAACAAGCGATCTACCATCGGTAAATCCTTGAAGAATACGTCCACTGCCGCTTTGTCGGAGCCGAACGTCAGCGATTCCAGCGGCGACGGCCCCTTCTGAAACACACCCGGGTCGGTCGAGTCCGGCGCATTGAGCTGGTAGACGATGTCGATGGCCTGCGCCGTCATGCCCAGTCCGGCCATGAACCGGTAGAACGCTACCACTTGGTCGGCCTGCTGCCCGGCGCGGCAGATCAGGTCCCAGAGCTGGATGCCGAGCAAAATCTTCCGGTCGGGCGTCAACTGGACGTTGAGCTTCCCGGCCATCGCGTCGAGGTCGGGCTGCTCGTGCAACGCTTGGCGGAACTCCTTGCGTAACGCGGAGTAAACAGCCTCCGGGTAGTCGTGCCGCAGGAACCCGAGGCTGGAGTCGATCTCGCCTTCGAGGATTTCGCCGTCGAGCTTGCTGAAACACGCCAGCACGCGGATGAGCAGCGGCAGCAGGTTGTTTCCCTCGACGACATTACGTCGGCGGCCCGTGGCGCGGTTGAACCACTCGGTCACGCGCCGTTTCGCCCGGTAGCTCCACGGCTTCGCCCGGCGGACAGCCCCCGTCGCGGTCGAGGAACCCATCGTCGCGTCCCCGCCGCGCGGCGTCGCCGACGAGGGCGACTGTACGGGCGGCGGAGCGGGCGGTGGGACGGAGGACATGGCGCGAACGAAACGATCCGCGCTATTTTACGGTAGATACCCCTTGCGGGCACGCGATTTCTTCGTGTGTTTGAAGAGGCGCAGGCCCTGCCTCGCCCAAGCGCGAGACATCCGCGCCAGCGGTATTCGTGCGATAGAATATTCAGACAATCCGCGTCGGATCACCCCATCCTCATTATCCCATGCATTTTACCCTCGTCCCCGCGCTCGCCGGTCTGCTCGGCACCTTGGCCATGGCGGCCTTCACGTTGCTGCCCGCTTACCTGGGGCTGCCCCGGGTAGACATCGTCCGGGCGGTCGGCAGCTTCATCACCAAGGACCGCGACACCGCGTTTGGACCGGGTCTGGTGCTCTTTTTCATCGCGGGGGTCATCTTCGCCTACGGGTACTACGCGATTTTCGCCTTTATCCGGGGAATTCCGATGAACGCGCTTAGCGGCTTGTTCGCGGGTTTGGTGCATGGCGCGCTGGTGATGCTTTACACGGTGATTGCTGTATTGGAACACCACCCCGACCCTCGCTACCAGCGCCGCGGCCCGATGACAGGTCTGATGCAGCTACTCGGCCACGGCATCTATGGCGCGGTGGTCGGGTTGGTGTGCGGCATGTATGCGCCGATTCATTGAAGGGTCTACAGGCAAATATTGGACGCGTGGAAATCGTATTAGACGAGCAACATTCGCCTTTTGGTAGTGTCCTAATTTGGTTTTTGAACTGTGGCGAGCCGGTCTTCTGCACGAAGAACTGACATCCCGATCCCGGCAAGGAAACCGAAACCCGTTCCGAGGAGTTGAATTGCCATTTCCCACCATGCCATCGGAGACTGAACAACACCGTGGAAGAAAACTTGCCCAGCGACGTTTACAGTTACCATTACTACGCTTAGCAGCGCGAGAAAGACACACGGCCATGCCCGATGCGTGGGAGCAATCTTGGCTCCCGCATACACGAAGGTGAGATAGCCAAAGAACAGGCAGTTGGCCTCCACCAACCACGAAGCGAGGAATAGGCGATTCGTATAATATATAGTCGTCCAAACGAGTCCAGACACGACAAAAGAGGCGGGAATAAACGCGATCCAACGAAGAATTTTCATGGTGAGAGGGTCGTGCCGATGGCGGTTAAAAGGGGTCAGTTCCAACTTTTTACACTCGGCCGGTAACGGGCTGGCTCTAACTTCATCGTCATTTCCAAGTTGTGCTTGGGAACGCCTCTGCCCGCGCTCATGCCCTTCACAGTCGCGCCCCTTTCCACCCGACGCCCTGTCTCCGGTTATGCTCCTCTCGCCCTCTGTGCCGGATCCCCTTCTCTTCTGCGAATTTGCGACCTTTGCGCGAGGCGTTCGCCCGCCCCAGCAGCCCGCATACCCGCTCAAATCTCTCCCGGTGCCTTCGCCTCGACCAGCTTGTGCTCCTCCTGCCCCTCCTCAATCGGCGCGAACCCTCGCCGCAGCACGTTCTCCGTCACCACGCGCGGGAACACGAAATTGAGCAAGTAATCCCGCCCGCCCGCCTTCGTCCCGCCTCCGCTCATCTTGAATCCGCCGAACGGATGCCGCGCCACGATGGCCCCGGTGATCGTCCGGTTGATGTACAGGTTCCCCACGACCAACTCCCGCTTCACGCGCTCAATGTTCGCCGGGCTGCGCGAATACAACCCGCCCGTCAGCGCGAACTCCGTGTCGTTGGCAAACCGGATCGCCTCGTCCAGATCCTTCGCCTTCAACACCGCCAGCACCGGCCCGAAAATCTCCTCCTTGGCCACCCGCGCCGTGGGTGACACCTCGCCGAAAATCGTCGGCGCGACAAAATACCCATCCCCCTCCGGCACGGTCCCCTCAAACGCCAGCCGCGCCTCACCTTTGCCGATCTCCACGTAACGCTTGACGCGCTCGTGCGCTTCCTTGTCCACGACCGGCCCAACAATCGTCGCTGGTTCTTCCGGGAATCCCACCTTGATGTTCTTGGTCGCCTCGACCAGCCGCTCCAAGAACCGGTCGTAACAATCGGCGTGCACGATCAGCCGCGACAGCGCCGAGCACTTCTGCCCTTGATAACCGAACGCCGAATACAATGCCCCCAGCACCGCTTCATCCAGATCGGCGTCGGCATCGACGATCAGCGCGTTCTTGCCGCCCATCTCGCACACGACCTTCTTGAGATGCGTCTGTCCGGGCCGGGTCTTGCCGCCCGCCTCCCAGATTTTCAGCCCAACCTCCTTCGATCCCGTGAACGCCACGAAGTCGATCTTCGGATGGTTCACCAGAAACTCACCCACGTCCTCGCCGTGACCTGTGAGCAGATTCAGCACGCCCGGCGGCAGCCCGGCCCGCGTTGCGAGGTCCATGAATCGTGCCGCCGTGATGCTCGATTGCTCGGCGGGCTTCATCACCACCGTGTTGCCCGTCACCAGCGCCGCCACGGTCATCCCGCACAAAATCGCCAGCGGGAAGTTCCACGGCGCGATCACCAGCCCCACGCCACGCGGGATGTACTCCTGCATAGAATTCTCGCCGGGCACCGAAAACGTCGCCTGCGGACGCGCCAACTGCCGCATTTCGGCGGCGTAAAAATCGCAGAAGTCGATGGCCTCGGCCAAGTCGCCGTCGGCCTCGGCCCACGCCTTGCCGACTTCAAAAACCTCCAGCGCGCCGATCTTGAAACGCTCCTCGCGCATCAGGTCAGCCATTTTGTCGAGAATGTCAGCCCGCTTGTCGGCAGGCGTAGCCCGCCAGCCCGGCGCGGCGGCGATGGCAGCGTCCACCGCCGCCTGCGCCTGCGCCTGCGTTGCCGCAACCACCCGTCCAACTTTTTCGGACGGGTTGGCCGGGTTGACGGAGTCGATCCAGGCATCGCCCGTCACCGCCTTGCCGCCGATGATGAGCGGATAATCCTTGCCGAAGGCGGCGCGCTCCTCCGCCAGCGCGGCCCGCATTTTCTGGCGGGTTTCTTCGAGCGTAAAGTCAGCGGGCGGTTCGTTGGCAAAAGGTTTTTTCATGAGGAGATCAGTTTGGGGCACGGGGCCGCTGGTGCCATTCATGCCGTCGAGCGCTGCCTCGACATGGCTGCCCAGCGCGGGCGGCAAGAGGGCCTCGCTGGCGGCGGGAATTTCAAGCTTGGTCACCGGCTCCGGCTCGTCGTCCAGCGAAACCAGGTCGAGCGGATCGCGCAGCAGTTCCTTGGACGCTACCTGCGTCGTGAACTTCGCCTTCAAAAAACCCTCGTTTGAGGTATTTTCCAGCAGTCGCCGCACGAGGTACGCCATGCCTGGCAACATCTCGCCGACGGGGCAATACTCGCGCACGCGATGGCCCATCTGTACGAGCGCCTGTTTGATCGGCTCGGCCATCCCGTACAGCATCTGCAACTCGTAGGCATGGCGGCTCAGTCCCAGCTTCTCCGCCGTGGCGATGAGCGACGCCATGCTGCGCACGTTATGCGAGCCGAACGCCGAGTAAATTTGCTCGTGCGACTCCAACATCCGCCGGGCCAGCCGCTCATAGTTGGCGTCGGATTGCGGCTTCTTGAGGTACACCGGGATCGGCCACCCGCGTTGCCGCGCCATCACAGTTTCGTAGTCCCAATAAGCGCCCTTCACCAGCCGGATGGTGATCCGCCGGTTGCGCTCTTTGGCCCACGCGATCAACCGTTCGATGTCCTCGGGCGAATCGCGCAAATACGCTTGGATCACCAGCCCAGCGTCGTGAAAATCGGCGAACTCCGGCTCGTCCAGCAGGCTCTCGAACAACCCGATGGTCAGGTTTTTCAACCCGTAGTTTTCCATGTCCAAGTTGATGAACACGCCCAGTTCCTTCGCGCGCCGGAACAGGGGCCGCAGCCGTTCCTTCAGGTGCGCAATCGCCCCTTCCGGGTCTGCCGGGTGAATCTGTGAATACAGCGCCGAAATTTTGACCGAGACGTTGACCTTCGGAATGGGCCGCCCGCCGTTCGTCCCGCCTTCCAACTGGTCGGATTCCGCCCAGTTTTTCGCCTCCTTGGCCAGGCTCTCGATTAGCTCCAGGTAGCGGTGGTAATATTCCTCCGCCTCCTTCTCGCTGACCACGGCCTCGCCGAGAATATCCACGGTGAAACCTACGCCGCGCGCCCGGATTTTTTTCAGCACTGGCACGGCCTCCGCGCCCGTGCGTCCCGTGATGAACTGCCGCGCCATGCTACCGACGCTTTTTTTGACGGTCGGCCCGACGAGCCACGGCGTCAGCCGCGACATGTTCAGCCCGAACCGCAACGGCGCGGCCAGCCCGACCTCGTTGCCCTGAAAATACTCCTGCATGTGCTCGACGACGCTGCCGGACGAATTCAGCGCAGGCAGTACGTCCACGAAGCGCAGGGTCTGCACCTTGAGCTGCTCATTGCCCATCGACCATTCCATAATCTTGCCGTACCAGACCGCCGGATTGATGGCGTCGGGCAAGACCTTTTTGCCGTCCACGATGGCGAAGATTTCCTCGCCCTTTTTTTCGACTTCGGCTTGCGTCACGGATTCCATAGGGGTGGTTCGTTTCTTACACGGTCGCGGATGGCAGAAAAAACGCAACCACGCCCGCGACGCCTGCGACGCCTGCGACGAAAAAGTTCTCCCGGCGGCACTTTCTTTTGGCTTCAGCGCATCAAGTCAGCCGCAGGGCCGCCAACCAATCCTCGATCCGCGCCCGGGCCATGAGGCAGTGCGCCGTGGTGTAGGCGTTGCGGACGTGCCGCTGCCCCCGCGAGGGATAAACCCGGACGGCCCAGAGCGTTTCCTCCCAATCGCGCAGGGAGACCGTGAAGCGCGCCCCGGTCGCCGGGTTGCGCACGGCCAACCAACGCCGGTCGCGCAGCAGATCGAACGTGGGTGCCGCGGCGTGATGGTCCGTGCTCATGGCAGCGCGAGGACAGGCAAACCCTGGATGATCTTCATCGTTTCCACGCTGACAGCGACCACCTGTCCGACGAGACGGACGATGCCCTCCTCGTCGTCCGGGACGTTGGGGTCCGAGACGATCTCGCCTTCGGCGTCGCGGGCGACGCGGTATTGGTCGATTACCCAACCCAGCGCGGAACGGTTGCCCAGGCGGTAGGTCAACGCCTCGGGCGGTATGCCGTCGAGCGTGAGCCACTTGTTGTAGACGACCGCGCGCTCGTCTTTGGTCATCTTCATGGCTTCCACGCGCCAGTTGACCGGTTCGTCCGCGTTTTCGATGCGCCGGAGCTTGTAAGGTTGTACGGACTCGTAACCGACGTGAAGATCGGCGAGCTTGCGACCGGCGGCGGCAAAGGCGTGGAAGTCCGCCGCCGTGCCGAGCATGGGGATGCGGGGGAGTTCGCGCTTGAGATTCTCGGCGTAACGCGTCCGGTAGTCGGGGTGATGCAGGACACCGTAAACGTAATAGAAGATGTCCTCGCGGGTGAGGTCGGGGTCGTCGTAGTGGATGCTGAAACGGTTCAACGTCGAGAGCGGGATATTATCGCGGCGCTCTTTGCTTTCTCCGCTGTACGTGTAAAGCGGAAAACACTGGGCTTTCTCGACGCAGTCAAAGCTGACACGCTTTGCGCTCATCAGCACATAATATGGTCTGAACGACCCAGGGCCGGGCACGCATAGCACTCGATTTTCTGATGAAACTTGAGCTGGAAAATAATCAGAGAAAGCTCCTGGGCGATCAACGGCGTGCGATCCGCAATACAAATAAAGGGTTGTGAACGGACGGTACAAGCATCGCGTGATTTCGCTTTGCTGATAAATAGCCTCTTGTCGTGCGACAAGACGACGTTTTAACGTCTCGCTCCATTTGATTTTTTCATAATTCACAAAGTTGTCTATATACGTAACGAGCGTACGCGAATCACGCGGTGGATTAGCTTTTTTACGCCAACGCTCAAGCTCTGCGTTATAGTGATCAAAGAAATCTTCGCACCGTGACGCTAAAGTTTGCGAGTTAAAATCGTATACGACCGAATCGCGGGCTGTATTCACTCCAGGACAATACGTCTGGGCTATCGCAGAACTTGTCGCAACAGCGGCTTTCACATCTCTGCTGCCAACGGGAATATATCGGGAATATTCTTCTTCGTTTTCGCTGACAATCCAAGTGTACCGCGAGGTGGGTTCAAGCTTTTTCCATTGAACATCGGCGACGGATTTTGCCGCATCGAGGTATTCATATTTTTTTCCGCGTTTGTCTGACAATGGTGTGGCGTAGTAATTGATGATCGTTGGCTGTTTGGTTTTGCGACCTTTGGCGAGACGAATAAAGAGATTTATACTGACACCGACTTGGATACCAAACACGTTGTGTGTAGTGCCAGACAAAGCAGGATGCTTGCGTACGTTTCCGCCTAAATCGAGGATGTAGATTAAATCGAAGTCCTGCTCCAAATGTTTTCGCATTCCGTCGAAAGAATTTTCTGTGACGAAAGAATTATTATTCACGTAACAAACCACCCCGGCATCGCCTAGACGGTCGCTGGCGTAGCGGATCGCCTTTATATATGGGTCCCACAGTTTGCGCTGGAGAGTGGATGTCCCGTCGGCGGCATAGGTACGTTTGACCCTGCCATCCATCTCAGGATATTTACGGTTCTTGTTGTTGTCGTTTTCGTTGAGTTGCCCGGCGTTGTACGGCGGGTTGGCGATGATGACCCGGATGTCCTTGACCGCTCGCTGCCGCTTGACCCGCTCGCTGTTGACCTCGTTAAAAATCTCGAACTCGGCCTGCTCCTTTTCCACGGTCTCGAACGTGTCCACCAAACAGATGCCCTCGAACGGCTCGTACTGCCCCATCCGCTCGTAATACGCGTGCTCGATGTTCATCGAGGCGACGTAGTACGGCAGCAGGCTCACCTCGTTGCAGTGCAGCTCGCCCGCGTACTTGCGCTTGAGCGCCGCGCCGGATATGTGCTGCATCAGGTTGACGATAAAATTACCCGTGCCGGTGAAAGGGTCGAAAATGTGGACGCCCTCGGCGTCGAGCGAAGTGTCGAACTGCTCGCGCAGGACGTGCTCCACGCTGCGGATCATGAACTGCACCAAGGGCTGCGGGGTGTACACCACCCCGAGCACGTCGGCCTGCTGGACGGCGAAGCCTTGGAAGAAACGCTCGTAAACGAGGTTGAGAAACTTTTGCTTCTCGGTGAAGTCCTGGAAGGTCCCAGCGGCGGTCTCGATGGCAAGGTAGAACGGTTCCAGGGCTTGCAGGAAATCGTCGCGGCGAAAGTGCTTCTCGGTTATCTTGCCGATGACTTTTTCGATGTCGGCGGCGATGGCGTTGCGGGTACGGAAATCCTCGATGTTGAAAATCTTGCGCAGGATGCGCTCGGTGAGCAGGTGCTGGACGAGCATCTCCTCGACGGCGGCCTCGGAGAGGTTGGGATTGAGCGACGTGCGGCAGGTGGTGACGAACTCGGCGAAGGCCCCGGCGAAGGCGGGATTCTCCTTGCGGGCCTTTTTGAGGACGGCGGCGAGGCGACGGCCCAGTTCGGGTACCTTGTCCTTGAACTCCTCCACGGCGGCCTCCCACTGGACGATGGCCTCGGGGGCGAACTCCAGAAATTGCTTGAGCACGCCGAGGAGCCGGGCAGGCTCGTCCCAGGGGGTGAGAACTTCCGGGTGCGCTTGGCCGTGTTGGTAGAGCACCACCCGCTGCGGGGTCCAGAACAGCAGGTTTTGCGTGGGGTATCCTTTGGCGAGCTTGTCGGCGATCTCGTGGTCGAGTTTGTCCTTGGTGTCCTTGGCTTCCCAGTGTCCGTGGCTGATGCCCCAGATGTCGAGCAGGGTGCCGTCGGGGGCGATGCGCCTTTTCCCGATCTTGAGCGACAGTTCCGCGACCAGTTCCCAGCCGAAGGGGCGGGCGGCGGCCTGGAGAAGGGTGGCAAAGGCCGGGCGTACCGCCATCTCGTGCTCCACGCCGAGGTGCGTGAGCGCCTTGAGCGACTGGTAGTAGGCGGCGACGGCGGCGGACTTCGGGGAGAGGGACAGCGTCGGCATGAAACGGTGTGCACGAGCCTAAAGCGGGTGCCCCGGCAGGCAAAGCACAATCACTCGACAAGCGGCGGTCCCTGGCGCGACATTGTCGCCAGCGCCATGAACCCGCCCCCCGCCGTCACCTTCGCCGACATCCAGGCCGCCCGCGAACGCATCGCCGGGGCCGTGTACGTTTCGCCTTGCCCGGAATCCATCCCGCTCTCGGAGGTCGCCGGGATGCGCCTGTTCTGCAAGCTGGAAAACCTCCAGCGCACCGG
>CAXTBX010000042.1:0-37360 GCA_964242205.1 uncultured Chthoniobacterales bacterium | reverse complement strand
CGCCATGCTGGCAAAATCGTTCTGCGTTTTCACCCCCCGGATGCGGAAGCGCCGGTAGTTCGCCTTGTCGGGAATCCCGTTCTTGAAGGAGACCATGCTCGCCACGATGTGCGCGCTGCTGATGTTGGAAATGTCGAAACACTCCATCACCAGCGGCAGGTGCGGCAGTTGCAGCGCTTCGCCCAGCGCCTTCAAGTCGGCGACCGGGTTGATGCTCGTCGGCAGCGAGTGACGCGTGAACCGGCGGGTCGGCGCGGTGGTGCGCTTGAGGTTTTCGACCATGTCGCGCAACTGTGCCGCCTTCTCAAAATTCATCTTGGCGGCGGCCTCGTGCATCTGCTTTTCCAGGTCGGCCACGATGTCGCGTGACTTGCCTTCCAGGAACTCGCACGCCGCGACGACCCGCGCCTTGTAGTCGTCAAAACTGATTTTTCCGACGCACGGCGCGGGGCATTTCTTGATGACTGGCGCGAGGCAGTGCTTGAAATCGTACTCCCCCGGCTGGTACGGACGGCACGAACGCAGGCCGAACTTGTCGCGCATCAGGTTGAGCGTCGCGCGCAGGGCTCCTGCGTGTGCGAACGGCCCGAAGTAGCGCGCCCCGTCGTCCTTGCGGATACGCGTCAACTGGAAACGCGGGATCAGGTCGCCCACGTTGACCTTGACCAACAGGTACGCCTTGTCGTCGCGTAGCGAGACGTTGTACCGGGGGCGGTACTCTTTGATGAGGCGGCTTTCGAGCAACAGCGATTCCGGCTCGGTCTTGACGACGTGGTACTCGAAATCCCAGATGCTCTCGATCAGGGCGCGGGTCTTGCGGTCCGCCGTCTGCCGCCGGGAGGGCATGAAGTAGCTGCTCACGCGCTTGCGCAGGTCGCGCGCCTTGCCGACGTAGATGATCCGGTTGAGCCGGTCGCGCATCAGATACACGCCGGGCTTGTGCGGCACGTCGCGCAGCATCTTGCTGAAGTCGGCCTTGGCTTTTCTGGGCTGCGGGGTGTCCACGTCGGTTGAAGGGCTGTTTCCAGCATACATCAGCCGCCTACGGCGGAAAAGCTCACAACGGAGAAATGCCGTTTCGGCGAGTGTACAAAACTCGTACAGTTTATCTCAATAATGAGAAATCGTGTTTGGCATTGACCCGTCTCAGGCCGTCTTTCCCACCGAGCACCCTAGTCGGGCACATAGGCTGCTTTCAGTCGGGACGTGAGTTTTCCCACTTTCTGCCATGCCTCGCAGCCGTCCCGTCGCCACAGCCGGGGCCTGACGCTGGTCGAGACGCTCGTGTCGCTGGCCGTGCTGGTCGTGACGGGCGTGGGGGCAGTGTCGGGTTTCATGCTGTTGAACCGCTACGCCTCGGACAACCGGGACCAGAGCACCGCCCGGGAACTGTGCCAGGAGCGGATCGAGCAGGTCATGACCATGCCCTTCAGCCCCCGCCTCGGCAATTACCCCGCCGTCGTCGGGCAGGACGGGAACACCTATAACCTGCTCGGCACGGCCACCGACTACAGCGCCACTTACGCTTACATCGGCGCGGGGGGCCAGCAGACCTCCAGCACCTACAACACTCCGGGCGAGCCGGTGACCATCTACCGCCAGCCCACCGGCACCAAGCTGATCACCGGCAACCGCACAACGACGATCTGGAGCGCCGGGTCCAACAACCTCGTGCGGATCGCCGTCACGGTGACCTATACCCTGCGCGGGCAGAGCAAGAACTACACGCTCTACACCCTGCGCGGGCCGGATTCCTAGCCCTCCGACCGTTTTCCTCCACGACTTCTCAGCCAGCGCCATGAAGAACCGCCACGCCGCCGCTTTCACTTTGATCGAAGTGCTCATCACCACGCTCGTCAGCGCCGTGGTCGGCGGCATCATTTACCTGGTCGCCTCCGAGGGGTTGACGAGCTTCGCGCGGAACGCTTCGCTCAACCGGGGCTACACCGACGCCCGCAGCGCCATCGACCAGATCGCCGCCGCCATCCAGAGCGCCGGACATGCCCCGACCCTGCTCGACGCGAACGGTGTTCCGCTGACCACGGTCACCAGCACCACCGCTGCCGAGGGCGTGCGCTTCTACCGCTACGGCAGCCTGCCGACCTACGAGATCGCCTCGGGCAAGAGCACGGACACCTTCTTGAACGTCAACTACACCACCGCCCAGGCGCCGACGAACGGCGCTAGCCCCATCGCCGTGGGCGACCTGGTCACGATCCCGCTGCTCGGTTTCCAGGCCACGGTGTCCGGCACCACCGTCACCACGAACAGCAACGGAGGCACCATCAAACTCACGTTCAACACCTCGGACGGCACCATCAACAAGGGATTGCCCTCCACGCCGGCCAGCGCCATCAACCTGGGCTACGATTCCACGACCACCCCCGCCACCTACTACACGGTGTTGGTCTTCCAGCAGGTCGCGTTCATCGCCGTGCCCAACGCCACGGGCGGCGGTGCCCAACTCCGGTACTACCCGCAGGCCATGAGCACCGGCAACGGCAAAGCCTGCGGCAACGTGGCGGCGTTCAACGGCAGCACGGCCTTCAACACCGCGAAGAATTATTCGGTCGTCGCCAACATCGCCGGGACCGTGACGGACTCCTCGCTCACGCCGCTCAAGCCGTTCCTCGACCCCGACGCGTCGAACATCCTGCAAGTCACGCTCTGCGGGGAAGGCCCCGAATACAACACGCGCAACGTCGGCTCGTCGAACACCTACAGCCCCATGCGCTCGTCGGTCGGTTCGCGCTGCCCGGTCCTGCTGCAAACCGTCCCCGCCATCCCGCTCTGAGCCGGGCGAATTCCCCGTTTTTCCATGAAAACCCAACCCACCCTTCCCCGGCGGCCCGCGAGCCGGTCCGGCAGCACCTTGCCGGCGACCCTGATGGTCGTGGCGGCCGTCGCCACGTTTCTTTCGCTGGCCGCCGCGCTCACCAGCCAATTCGGGCGTTACGCGGGCCGCCAGCAAGGCACGAACATGGAGGCGGTGTTCGCGGACGCCGCGCTGGAGTTCGCCTACGCCCAGTGGCACACGCTCGTGTACACCGCCACGACGAGCGGCATCGCCATGCCATCCGCGGCTTCCCTCAAGACCACCCTGGTCAACTCCAAGCCCACGTTCCTGAGCACCACCTTTCCCCACGGCAGCCAACTCGGGATCGACACGGACAAATTCCTGTCCGACTCGGATTCGCTCGTGATCGAGGCCGTGGACCAGAACGGCAGGAACGCCTCGTCGTACGGCAGCGGCTCCGTCGTCGCCAGCACCAGGCAGACCCAGGCTACAGACATTCCGCCGCGCAGCAACACCAAGAGTGTGGAAGGCTATCCCGGCTGGATGGGGTTCACCTACAACTACCTGGCGAAGGTCAAGATCAAGAGCACCCGGTACGGCACGAACTCCGACGAGTATTACCAGGCGCGGCGTTACTTCAAGGTGACCCGGGTGCCGCTCTGCCAGGCGGTAGCCTTCTACGAGGGCGACCTGGAGATCCATCCCGGCGCCGACATGTACCTCAACGGCCCCGTCCATAGCAACCGGCGCATCTTCGCCCAGGCCATCGGCGTCGGCCTCAAGCTCCAGTTCACGAGCAACGTCTCCTACGTGACAAGTTTCAACGACGGCACGAGCAACCCGGACGTGACCCTCGGATGGGGCGGAGCCAACACGAAGACCAACATCGTCGTTCCCGAACCCTACCGGCCCTATTCCCCGACCCGCTACTCCGACGGCGGCGCGGCGCAGGCCTACAGCGGCGGCACGGTTGCCAACACCAGCTATCCTGCCGTCCCCGCCAGCACGGTCAAGAATTCTCAGGTCGCCAAGGTGGACCCCATCGACCCCTTCGGCGGGGCGACGACCAGCAACAACGGCCTGCGCGACATCATCGAGGTTCCCACGGTTCCCAGCACCTCCGACCAGATCGCCTACAATAACGCGAACCTGTTCATCGAAGTCAATTCGAGCACGGCCAACCTGAACAGCACCGCCAACCAGATCACGCCCGCCACGATCACGGTCAAGGTCCGCAACGCCGCCACCAACATCCTCGAAGACGCCAACAGCACCGACCGCTCCGCCGTCCTGTCGGCCATCAACAACGGACTGACCAGCAGCATGCAGGACAAGCGCGAGTCGGCCACGGTCTACGTCACGAACCTCGACATGGCCAAGCTGGACACCATTACCACCATGCCCACCAACGCCAGCACGGCGACCCCGCTGCAAAAAGCGTTCAACAAGACCAGCGCGCAGGGCGGCACGGTGTACATCCACGACAAATCGGGCCGCACCGGTTCGACCCGGGGGGCCGTCCGGTTGACCAATGGTCGCGTGCTTGGACAAAACGTCAGCGTGGCCAGCGACAACGGGCTCTACATCCAGGGCGACTACAACACGGGCGGCAACGGTGCCAGTGACGTGCAGTCCAATGGGAACAACGCGCCGCTCGGCACCACCCCGGAGGCAGCGGGATATTCGCGCTACGCGGCCTCGGTGATGGCCGACGCCGTCACCGTCTTATCCAACGCCTGGAACGACAACAACTCGGGCGGCGACCTGAACGCCCGCAAAGCCTCCGCCACCACCGTCAACGCCGCCATCCTCTCGGGCGACGTGGCCTCCAACACCAACAAGAGCGGCATCGCCTCGGGCGGGGTGCATAATTTCCCGCGCTTCCTGGAGTACTGGAGCGGCGTGAATTTTACCTATTACGGTTCGCTGATCCAGGCGTTCAACAGCGAGTCCTACACGGGATATTGGCAGACGAACGACGTTTACACCTGGCCGAACCGGTTGTGGAGCTTCGACACCAAGTTCATCGACCAACAGCCGCCGGGGCTGCCCCAGGGCGTGCAGTTCACGCGCGGACGCTGGGAGCGTTACTACAACTGATCCAATGAAGATGCATCGATTTTCCTTGGCCCTGGTGGCCCTCTCGCTCGTCGCGGGCGCGTCGACGGCGGAGGCCCTCGATTTCACGTTGCGCCAGATGAACGTGGCATCGGAGGGAATGAGCATGTCGTCGTCTTACATCACGGACGGCGACAACAAGATCATGCTGCGCATTCCGAACAGTTGGAAAGCTTCCGACAGCCCGGCGGCGCTGGACCTTGTGCCCGACCAGGCGGGCAGCAGCGTCAACATCACCCAGGTCAAAACCAAGGACTTGCTCCCCCTGGACGCGGGCAGCAAGCAGAATTTGCTTAAGGAAGTGACGGCCCAGATTCCCGGCGGCGCGAAAAAAGTGGAAGCGCTACCAGAAGTCACCGATCTGCTGCCCATCTACAAATGGACCAGCGTGGAGTTCGCGCACCGATACGAGTTTTTCGGCCAGACCGTGCGGCGAGGCGTGTTGTTCGTGAACATGCAGCCGGGCCGCGTGGTGCGGGTGACGATCACCGCGCCCGACAAGGATTTTGACAACATCCACGAGCAAACGCGCGTGATGATGTATCACTGGTTCGAGCCGAAGCGAGAGCTTGCGCCCGAGATGGCGCGGCAGTACGAGGAGGGCAAGCCGTTCGGGACGTGACGAGGAGGGCTGAAGGCGGAAGGTAGAAAAATAACACGTCGCGGTCCGCCGCTCCGCCAGTTGCCGCTTGCACGGCGGCGGCAAACTCGCTACGCCTGCTGTGCATGCGTAACCTCTTCCCGTTTCGGCGCATCACGTGGTTGGCCGCCGCGCTACTGCTCGTTGCCTGCTTCCCTTGGTCCGCGCTCCAAGCCGCGCCAGTTCCGCTCGGCCCGATCCCCGCCGAGGCCGCCGGTCCCACGATTGACCCCGCCGCCGCCACGCGCGCCTACCTCGCCACCATCCCCGCCGCCGCCAAGGTCCGCTCCGACGCCTATTTCGAGGGTGGCTATTGGCTCATCCTGTGGAATTTCCTGCTGACGAGCGGCATCCTGCTGCTCATGCTCAACGCCCGGTGGTCCGTCGCCTGGCGCGACCTCGCCAAGCAGTTCTCCTCCAGCCGCTTTCCACAGATCATTTTCTACGCGGTGATCTACAACCTGGTGGCCTGGGCGCTGTCGTTCCCGCTGCTCGTCTACCAGGACTTCTTCCGCGAGCACCAGTATGGCATGGCCACGCAGAACTTTGGCCAATGGTTCGGCGACCAAGCGAAGGCCGTGGCCCTGAGCACGATCTTTTTTCCTTTGGTGGTCGCGGCGCTATACGCGGTTTTCCGGCGTGCGCCGCGCACCTGGTGGCTCTGGGGCAGCCTAGTGATGATTTCCCTGGTCATCGTGGGCATCGCGCTCTCGCCGACTTTCATCGAACCGATCTTCAACAAATACACGCCGATCCAAGACCCCGCGCTGCGCGACCCCATCCTGACGATGGCGCGGGCGAACCAGATTCCCGTCACGGACGTGTACATCGTGGACGCCTCGAAACAAACCAAACGCGTCAGCGCCAACGTGTCGGGCATCCTCGGCTCGGCGCGCATCGCCCTGAACGATAATCTGGTCAACCGTTGCAGCTTGCCGGAGATTCGGCAGGTCATGGCGCACGAGATGGGCCATTACGTGCTCAACCACATCTACAAACTGGTGCTGGAACTGGCCTGCGTGTTTTTCGTCATGTTCGCGCTCGCCAAAGTCATCTTCGACCGGGCCATCCTCCGGTACGGCGCGCGCTGGGGCGTCGAGGGCATCGCCGATCCCGCCGGGCTGCCGCTGCTGAGCCTGATCATCACCGCACTATTTTTCCTCTATACGCCGCTCAGCAACAGCCTGACGCGCGAAACCGAGGCCGAGGCCGACGCTTTCGGCATCAACGTTTCGCGCGAGCCGGACGGCTTCGCGCAATCCGCGATCAAGCTCGGCGAATACCGGAAAATGGACCCCAGCCCTTTCGAGGAATTTGTCTTCTTCGATCACCCGAGCGGTCGCGCCCGCATCCGCATGGCGATGGAATGGAAGGCCGCGCATTTGCCCGCGGGCGGAGAGTGATGCGGTCACCGCAAAGCTAAAACCGCACGCTCAGCCCCGCGAACGGCATAAAATCCGGGGCATTGCGCGTCACGCCGAAGTAGCAGTCCACGTCGAGCTGTACGTTGTCGTTGAGCTGGTACAGCACGCCCGTGTCCACCTGCGCGGACACCGGCGAGGGCGACTCCGTATCGACCTCGCTGGCGAACTCCACGAACGCCGACAGCGGCTTGATGCCCAGGCTGTGCTGCACGGAGAGGTAGTTCGTGAAATCGGCGACGTAGTAAGCGTCGGTCGAATTACGGATGAACTCGACGCCGGACGATACCGTGACCGTAAAATCGGCGGGCAATTCGACGGAGAGCGCCAGCGCAGCGCCGCCTTCGACCGATTTACTGGCGAGGTCGGCGCTGCTGGTCGGCAACCGCAGCACCGGCACCACCGCCAGCGCAACCTTGCCTTTGTCGTTGCCGAACAGGTTGAGCTTCGAGCGCAACGTGAGGTCGCCGAAGCCGCTGGCCGTTTGGTCGGAACGGGTCTGCGGGTTGCGGCTGCGAGCGTTGAAGTAGCCGTCGTGCTCGATGTCTAGTTCGACGTTGGGCAGCAGGCCGATGCGCAGGCTGAACGGCGCGACGTTCCACTGGTCGAGTTCTTGGCCGTCGCGCTCCGGCGTGTGGCGGTCCAGCGTGTAGTTGGCGAAATCCATCTCCAACTGAAAGTGACCGGCATCGACGGTGTGGCCGCCGGTGGCCTGGTCGGGGCGGTCGGTGTCGAGCTCGCGCAGCTTGTTTTTCGGGACGGGGTTGAAAAGGTTGTACGACTCGTCGGTGCCGCCGCAAAGCCACTGCTGGCCGTTGTCACCGGCCCGCGCCGTCCACGCCGACGCCACCAGCAACGTTCCCACGGCGAAAAGCTTCCGCACGCCCATGGTCACATCCCGATGATCTGGTAGCCGCCGTCCATGTAGAGCGTCTGCCCGGTGATGGACGCCGCGCCGTCACTGGCCAGGAAGACGCCCAGCGCGCCGAGTTCTTCCAGCGTGCAGGAGCGGCCCAGCGGCGCGCGCTGCTCGTAGTGCTTCATCATCAGGTTAAACCCGCTGATGCCGCGCGCGGCCAGCGTGTTGACGGGTCCGGCGCTGATGCAGTTGACGCGCACCTTTTGCTTGCCGAGATCGTAGGCGAGGTAGCGCGCCGTCGCTTCCAGGCTGGCTTTGGCCACGCCCATGACGTTGTACTTGGGGATGACTTTTTCCGCGCCGTAGTAGGTCATGGCGACGATGGAGCCGCCACCCGTCATCAGCGGCGCGGCCTCCCGCGCCAGACCCACCAGCGAGTACGCGCTGATGTCGTGCGCGGTGCGATAGGCCTCGCGGGTCGTGCTCAGAAAGTCGCCCTCCAAGGCCTCGCGCGGCGCGAAGGCGACCGAGTGCAGCAGCAGGTCTACCTTGTCGGTGTGGGTGCGCACGTTCTTGAAGAATTCGGCGATGTCCTCGTCGCGGCTCACGTCGCACGGGTAGAAGGGGGTATCCAGGCCCAGGTCTTCGACCAGTTCTTCCACGTTGCCCTTGATGCGTTCCCCCTGGTAGGAAAAAATCAGCTTCGCGCCCGCCCTGGCCCAGGCCTGGGCAATGCCCCAGGCGATGCTGCGCTTGTTGGCCACGCCGAAGACGAGGCCGGTTTTTCCTGCGAGGGTCTGTTCACTCATAAAAATTAGATCGGGATGGATGGTCGCCGTCCGCCTGCTGGACGCCGCCATTCAGGGCAGCGGCAACACCTCGGGGAGCGGCGCGTCCGTCAGTTTGGCCGCTTTCGCCGGGGCTGTCGAACGCTTCTTTTGCGCGGGCGGCCCGTGTTTGCCGGCGGTTGGGCACACGTCGCGCAGTTCGCACGCGGGGCAATCGGGGTTACGCGCGGTGCAGCGTGCCCGACCGTGGGCGATGAGCCAGTGGCTCCAGACCGTCCAGAGCGGGCCTGGGACGAGGCGCATCAGGTCGGCCTCGATCTTTTCCGGGTCGCTGTGTATGGACAAGCGCAGCCGCTCCGACAACCGCCCGACGTGCGTATCGACGGCGATGCCCTCCTGAATGTCGAGCGCGTTGCCCAGGACGACGTTGGCCGTTTTGCGCCCCACCCCGGGCAGTTTGCGCAACGCCGCCATGTCGCGCGGCACCTCGCCGCCGTGGCTGGCCTCCAACGCCGCAGCCATCCCGCGCAGGCTCTTGGCCTTGGAGCGGTAGAAACCGGTTTGGTGGACGAGGTCTTCCAGTTCCCCGGTCGGGATGCTGGCGTAATCCGCCGCCGTCCGGCACCGCCTGAACAACGCCGGCGTGACCCGGTTGACGCGTTCATCCGTGCATTGGGCCGACAAGATGGTGGCGACAAGCAGTTCCAGCGCGTTCGAGAAATCGAGCGCGCAACGGGCGTCCGGGTAGAGGTCGGGCAACCGTCGGACGAGTTCGTCGGCGCGTGCTTGTCGGTTCATGCCGCCAGCAAACGCCGGATTTCGGGAAAAGAAAAGCACGCCTGCAACGCCTGCGACGCCTGCGACGTATTTCTGCGTTTTCGCTGATTTTCTGGCTAGATATAGGCCTGATGCCGCCAAACTCAGCCGCCGCCGGGGCGAAAATAAGGCTAGAGTTGAACAGGAAGGCAGCCTGCCCCGGCGGTCGGCTGCAGCGCCTAGTTAGGCCTCTGGCATGGCAGATGGCTCAATGCTGGCAGATGCAAGTGTAATCCTTTGCGGCAGCATCCACGGTCCAGTTTGTGACCTTGCCATCGGGATGACGTAGGCTAACGATCCAAAACGTGTCGCTCCAAGTGGCGTCTACCACCTGAGTCTTGCCATTAAGGATGCCCTCTTGGCGCAGGAACTGGATAGCGGCCTCTCGGCTCGCGTGAGGTTTGGAGTTCTGCGGCTCCGCTGCACGAACGTCAGCAGCGAGCAACAACGTTAGGACAAAGATGGCAAGCTTGTTCATAGGGCCTAACTGCTAATAGACGCCACTTTGGCGCATTGGCATACGCCATTTTGGCCTATAATTCGGTTTATCCCAAGTGGGGTTCATGGAAAAACGGGGAGTGTTTAACTGAGTATTACTCGGCACATCAATTGTAGGGCAGGCGGAGCGCCTGCCCTACAACCGGAAGCAACGCTCATCTAAACACCACCGGAAAACACCATTCGGTCCAATATGGCAACAGCCCAACAAAAGTTACAAAAGGGGTAGAAACCCTTCCATTGATCACCATGCCAATCGTCACAACTGACTGATCAACAAGTATAAACTGCTCACTTCACCGCCGGGAGCGCCGCGACGCGCGCCTTCGCCTGGTCCGTCCACTTGGAACCAGCATACTTCGACACCAAATCCTCGTAGGCCTTGCGTGCCCGCGCCAGTTGGCCCGCCTTGGTCGGCGCGCCCGGTTTCGCGGGCGTATCGCCGAGTGTCGCCGCCTGCTGTTCGAGCATCTGCCCGCCCTTCCAGAGTCCCTCGGGGGCGTCGGGTGAAGTGGGATAGAACGCCGCCACCTTCAGGTACGCATCCGCCGCCTCGAAGTTGCCTTTCTTCGCCTGGATTTCACCGTTCAGGAACAACCCGCGCGCCCGCACGTCCAGCGGCGCGGTCGTGGTCTTGGCCACCTGCGCGAGCAGCGGCATCGCCTCGTCACCCTTGCCCTGCGCGACTAGGTTTTCCGCCAGACCCAGGTTCGCTTCGGGCGATTTGTTCGAGCGCGGGTAATCCTTCCGCAACGCCGTAAACGCGCGCTCCGCGCCCGCCGAGTCGCCCTTGGCGGCGGCCAGCTTGCCGCGTCCGTAAAGCGCCAACGCCTGCGCCTCCTGCACGTCCGCCGGAGCCTGCGCCGGGCTGACCCCGGCGGGCAACGGATAATCCGCCGCCGCCTTGTCGAACACCGCCCCAGCCGCGCCGAGATCAACCGCCAGCAATCCTCGGGTGTATTGGTCCAAGTCTGCTGGGCTATACACCACGGCGGGATCGTATGCCGCCCTCATCTCAGCCAGCGCCCGGGTTGGGTCTTTCTCCGCCGTCAGCGCCGCCAGCCGGAACAACACACGGCTGCGCGCCGCTGGCTTGTCCTGGTACTTGTCGGCCAGCTTCTGGAAGTACGCTGCCACCTGCTCGGGCGTCCTGACCTTGGCCTCCAGCAGCAACCGCTGACATTCCGCCAGATTTTGCAGGCCGAGCGCGGTCGCCGGGGCATCGGGGTAGCGTTCCAACTGCCGCTCGCTGGCGGCGATGCTTTTGGCGAGGTCGGCGGTCCAGGTTTCGCGCTGCGGCGCGCCGAGCACCACGAACGTGCCCATCCCGCGCGCGGCCCGCTGCCAGAGCGCCGCCAGCTTGCCCAGGACGCCGGGCGCTTCGGGCGAATCGCCCTTCGACAGGAACTTCTCGTAGGTCGCCGCCGCGGCGTCGAACTGCTTGGCTTGCGCCTGCACTGCCGCGATCTGCTCGTAGGCCGCCGCAGCCTGTTCGCTGTCGGGCTGCTTGTCCACGAACTCGGTCAGCACGCGCACCATGTCGTCGAACTTCTTGTCGCCGAGGTAGAGGTTGGCGCGGGCGAAGTAGGCGCTGGTGGCTTCCGGCGCGTCCGGGAAGCGCGCGGAAACATCCGCGAGCGTGGCCAGCGCCTGGTCCCTGGCGTTGGCGGCCTGCTGCGCCTGCGCGAGCGCCAGCATCGCGGCGGGCGCGAGGCGGCTCTTGGCGCGTTTATCGAGGAACGCTTGCAACTCCACCGTCGCCCCGGCGGCATCTTTTTGTTGCAACAACGTCCAGCCGACCCAATACGCCGCTTCCTCACCTTCGGGCAAATCCTGGTAGGCATCGCGCACTTTCTTGAAGGCCGTCAGCGCGTCGCCGAAGCTCTTTTTATCCTTGATGATCCTCGCTCGGGTCAGTTCGCCGGTCGCCACGAGTTCGCGCTTCGGCTTGCCCGCGAGGAACGTGTCCACGGCCTTGAGAGCCTCCTCGAACCGACCCGACGCCGAGAAATTGTTTGCCTGTTGGAGCAGCGCCGTCTCGCGCAGGCGGCTTTGGGGATAGTTCTTGGCAAGCTCGTCGAAATACCGGTTCGCGCGCGCCGGATCGGGCTTGTCGCCGCCCTGGAACATCACGCCCATGAAGAACGGCAGCGCCTCGCCCTCGGGGTCGCCCTTGTATTTGGTCTGGAACCGGTCGTAGGCTGCGACCGCCTGGTCCGTGAGCTGCTGGCCCGCGTAGGACAGCGTGACGAACTTGAGCGCCAGCTTGTCGTCGTCGGCCCGCTTGATGGACGGCAGCAGGGCGTTCATCAGCACGCGCGCCTCGTCGTAGCGTTGGAGCGCGCAGTACACCGCGCCGCCCTTGACCCGCGCCGTGACGACGGGGTCGTCCTTGGCCTGCAACTCTTCCAGCTTGCCCTGCTCGTGCAGTCGCAGTTGGTCGAGCCGTCTCGCGCGCGGGCGGTCCGCCGCCGGGCCTCTGCGTAGTTCGGCGATGCGTTGCTCGCTGTAGCGGCGCACGGTGGCTTCCTGCGCGGCGATCATCCCGGCCTTCGGCTCCACGGCGCGGTAGGCGGCCAGCGCGCGCTCGTAAAGGGCTTTGCGCGCGGCCTCGGGGCTGGCGTTGGCGTGGGCCATGAGCGTCTCGCCGAGCTGGAACTGCGCGTCGTTGGCCAGCGAGATGTCCGTGCGCTTGCGGATGATGTCGTCGAGCAGCCGCTCGGATTCCGCGTAGTTCTTGAGCGCACCGTCGGCCTCGGTGGGCGTGTGGTTTTCCTTGGCCAGCGCGAGGTTGGCCTGGGTGGCGAGCGTCAGGGAGAGTAGGAACGTGCTGTCGAGCACGGTGTCGCTGTTGGGGAAGGTGGCGACGTTTTGGCTCAGGTCGCGCGTGGCGTCGGCATAGCGCGCGACCTGGTAGGCGGCCACGGCGCGCCCGTAACGGGCGGTTTCGAGGTCCGCGCTTTTGGAGAACCGGTTGACGAAGGCGTCGAACTCGTGGATCGCCTCGCCGAAGCGCGCCTCCCGGGCGGGGTCGTCGGGTTTGAGGCTGGCGGCCCATTGGGAAAGCACCTGGGGCAACAGCAAAGCGGCTTGTTCGAGCAGTTCGGGCGGCGTGGTCGGCGCGGCGATGAGTCTGCGCAGGTCGTTCGCGGCGGGGTCGAACTGGGAAGTCAGGAAGCTCGCGTAAGCAAGGTGAAAGCGCGCCTCGGTGATGAGTTCGGAATTAGGGTAGCCCTGGATCAGCTTGACGTAAGAGGCGATGGCCTCCTTGTACTGGCGGCGTTCGAAGAAGATGTCTCCCTCGCGGTTAAGCGCCTCGGCGGCACTGCCCTGGGGGGCGGGCGTCTGGGCGAGAGCCGTGCCGGTGCCCGAAAGAAGAGAAACTGCGACGAGCAGAGCGACGAGCGACCGGTTGAAAATGCGTCGGAGCGGCATGGAGAAGGAGCTTTGCTGGGGATCAAAGTCTGCGGATTGCCCACCGACGCTACGTGAAAAGCCGGAGGGTGGCAACCGGGGACGGCGCGGCTTAATTTGAGACTTTGCGCGGCGCGCGACGGTGATTATTTTTCCCTGTTTGCCATGACCCCACCCGCCCGACCCGCCGACGATGACCCCGCCCGACGCCCCCGCACACTTGGCCAACGCCTCCAACTGCTCTTGATCCTGCTCATCCTGCCGGGGATCGCCGTCGCGCTGCCTTCATTGCTAGTCAGATCAGTCTTCATCAAGTCGTCCAAACCGAAAGATATCGCAAAGACGGCCCCATCACCCGATCTCGACGGCCTCGGGGCCGCCCTGAATCGCAGCGCCGTCAGCCTGCTGCCCACACCTGCTCCGCTCACGCCCGAACCGCTGGTGCTCAAGGTCCGGGCGGATCACCTCGCGGCCCGCGCGGAGAAGCTCGCGCGACAGGCGCAGGCGTTGGGCGGCACGGCGGTCGAGGGGGTTACCAACGCCGGGGAGAAACACCTGTTCGTCGATCTCCCGGCAGGAGGCGGCGAGCCGTTCCGCCGCGCCGTGGCCGAAAATATCCTCCCCGCCCCGCCCACCGCCACGCCCGCCGCCGGGACCGCGCACGACCGGCTGGAAGTCATCATCCGAGCCGCCGACGATGACGAGTGACGGCGTTCCCGGCATGGACGTGCTCGTCACGTTCGCGCTGCCCGACGAGAGCCGCGATTTTGTCCGCCTCCTCACCGGCGCGCAACGCCTCGATCCGCGCGACCACCTCTCGTCCGTCGTCGGCGAATGGTCTGGCCGCAGCGTGGCCGTCCTGCACACGGGCGTGGGCGATTCCGACGCCTGCCGCCGACGTTTGGACGATACCCTGCGCGTCGCCCGCCCGAGTTGCGTGATTAGCGCCGGTTACGCGGGCGGCCTCGGACCGGCGCTCCGCGTGGGCGACCTCGTCCTCGGCGAAAATCACTCTGACCCTGCGATGCTCGCCACGGCCCACGCCGCCCTCGCCGGAGAACCGCTCCACGTCGGACTGTTGCTCACGCAGACGGTCGCCGCCGAAACCGCCGCCGCCAAGGCTGCGCTCCACGCGGCCACCGGCGCGCTCGCCGTAGACATGGAAACCGCCTGGATCGCCGCCGCCTGCGCAACCGCCGGGGTCCCCCTGCTTTCGCTACGCGTCATTAGCGACGCCGCCGCCCAGTCGTTCCCGGTGCCTGGCCACGTCCTTTTTGACGCCGTCCGCCAGCGCCCGCGTTACGTCGCCCTGCCGTGGCACCTGCTCACGCATCCGGCCCGGATCGCGCCGTTTGTCGCGTTCGTGCGCGGCCTGGTTCCGGCCCGCGCCCGGCTCACGCGGGCGCTCGGCAGGGTCCTCGCAAGCGTATGAGGAGCCGCGCCACGTTCCTCAGGTGGACATCAGCCACCAGATCGCCCGGAACCACACGGCAAAGAAAACGAAGCCCAGGCCAAACGCCACCGGCACGAAGGTTTGCCGGGTGATGCCAGTGACCAAAACACTCGTGCCGGGCTGGTCCGGTCGGTAGAAAACGTTGACCGTCGCGCCCACCGGAAACCGCTGGACGTAGCGGGCTGCCACAGGCCGGTTGCCGGTGCCGCTGTCCAGGCCAAACGCGACCCGTTTGCCGATCCACTCTTTGCCGTTGACCACATAGCGATATTCGACGCCGGGCTTGTAGCTGTTGCCGTCGCTGTCCGACTGGTCCACGACCTCCGAACGTAGGACAATCCCGGTCGCTTGCGGCCAGCCGGCGCTGGCCTGACCGCGCCAGACGTTGTACAACCCGAACGCGGCCACCGCCCCGCCAACCAAACCGAACAGGCCGAGAAAGAGCGTTGGAATGGATGGATGCGTGACGTGGAACGGCATGGCTGCGGTGAGAACCGGCGCCCAGTTCACCGGCGCACCCGCCGGGAGTCAAGTCCGCGTTCCACTGCTCCCGGCTTGCCTCGCGCGCCGCTCTCTGCGAAAGGTTGCCTCCCCGCGCTTTCCACCTTCCGTCTTCCGTCTTCCATGAAACGCATCCTCACCGGCATCCAACCGACCGGCACGCTCCACCTCGGCAATTATTTCGGTGCGATGAAACCCGCCATCGCCCTTCAGCAGGAAGGCGAGGCGTTTTATTTCATCGCCGATTACCACGCCCTGACCACCGTGCAGGACCCGGCCCAGCTGCGCGAGTACAACCGGGACGTCGCGCTGGATTTCCTCGCCTGCGGCCTCGACCCCGCGCGCGCCTGTTTCTTCCTGCAAAGCGACGTGCCGCAGGTCACCGAACTTGCCTGGATTCTCAGCACCGTCACACCGATGGGTTTGCTGGAGCGCGCCCACAGCTACAAGGACAAGGTGGCCCACGGCGTCGCCGCCTCGCACGGCCTGTTCGCGTATCCCGTGCTCATGGCCGCCGACATTTTGCTCTACGACAGCGACGTGGTGCCGGTCGGCAAGGACCAGAAGCAGCACTTGGAGATGACGCGCGACATCGCCGTGAAGTTCAACGAAATCTACGGCGACACCTTCAAGATGCCGGAGCCGCGCATCCAGGAGCAGACCGCCGTCGTACCCGGGCTCGACGGCCAGAAGATGAGCAAGAGCTACGGCAACACCATCGAGATTTTTGCCGACGAAAAAGCGATGAAAAAGAAGGTTATGGGTCTCGTGACGGACTCCACCCCGGTCGAAGCGCCCAAGGACCCAGCCAATTCGACGATCCTGGCGCTCTACCGGCTGGTGGCTTCCCCGGCGGACGTGGCCGCGATGGAGGACCAGTTTCGCACGGGCGGCGTGGGCTACGGCGACTTCAAAAAACGCCTGCTCGCGGCCCTCTGGGAGCATTTCGCGCCGATGCGCGCGCGCCGCGACGAAATCCTCGCGGAGAAGGGCTACGTGGACGATGTGCTGGCCCACGGCGCGCGCCAGGCGCGGGCGGCGGCAGGCCACGTCATGCACCGCGTCCGCGAGGCGGTGGGGATGCGGGCGGGGATTTGACCGACCGGTCTTAAATCCACCTATTTTGCCGTGCGCTGGTTCACGAAGACAAAGCGCCAGCCGTTTCGGTACACCGGCGTGAACGCCATCTGCGAACGTACCACGAGGTATTTCTCGTTTGGCAGGTTCAATCCCTCGACCAAATTCGAGAAATTGCTGTCGAGCAGCACGAGCTTGGCAGCCCGTTCCAGGGCCAGCCGCCAGTCCAAAAAATCGTTCGTCAGCGCCTCGACGCGCACGATCTGGTGCCCGCGCGTGATCTCTTCCGGCAGGTCCAGCTTGAACTGCACGTCCGATCCCTCGTCGTGCAGGCAGACGTACGGCCCGGTGATGCCGAGCTGCGCATAAAGCGCCTCTTCGCGCGCCGTGTCGCGTTCGTAATCGAGCGTCCACTTGCGCGCGAACGGCACGTTGGCGATGGCGTATTTGTACTCGTCGAACTTGAGCGAACCGGCCAGCCGTTCGTCGTACACCTTTTGATTGCCCAGATAGCTGTAAAGACAGGCGATGGCGTCGCAGCCTGCTTCTTGAAGCATCCGTTTCGGCTCGTCGTAAAAATATCCCGGGCCATCGGCGACCGGCAGAAAGATGATTTCCGGCTTGGCGCGTTGAAAAATCGGGAAAAATTTCTCGTCGATGGGCCAGACGACCTCGCACCCCTGTTCGACGTAGTAATCGGCGATGGGAATGGCGATCAGGATGTCGCCGATCCCGCGCGTCTGGATCAGGCCGACGCGGCGCGGCGTGGCCGCAGGCTGGCTGGTGGGAGTTGACATATCGACGGAGAACCGCAGCGGCAACGTGTAGCAGTATCACCGCGCGGCCACAAGCACGCGCACAAAGGGTTATGGCGGCTCTCGGCTGCCGTCCGAAGCCCTCGCGCAAGCGCAGGCTTGCCCCGGAGCACCGGTTGGCCAACCTTTACCGCCGCGTGAAGCAACTCAAAGTCATTGACTCTCACACCGGTGGCGAACCGACCCGCGTCGTCATTACCGGTGGACCGGACCTGGGTGATGGCCCGTTGGCGGAGCGCCGGGAACGCTTCGAATCCGCGTTCGACCACTATCGCTCGGCGGTGGTCAACGAACCGCGCGGCTCGGACGTGATGGTCGGCGCGCTGCTCGTCGAACCGCACGACCCGACCTGCGCGGCGGGCGTGATCTTTTTCAACAACGTTGGCTACCTGGGCATGTGCGGCCACGGCACCATCGGCCTCGTCGTGACGCTCGCGCACCTGGGCCGCCTCGCGCCCGGCGAACATCGCCTGGAAACGCCCGTCGGCGTCGTCACCGCGACGCTGCTCGGCGACGGCTCGGTGTCCGTTTCCAACGTTCCCAGCTACCGCCGCGCACGAGCCATCACCGTCGAGGTCCCCGGCGCGGGGCCGGTCACGGGCGACGTGGCCTGGGGCGGCAATTGGTTTTTCCTGGCTGAGAACCACGGTGCGACGCTCCTGCTGAACGACGCGCGCGAACTGAGCGAACTCGCCGAACGCATCCGCGTCGCCGTCCACGCGGCGGGTTACCCGGAAGTGGATCACGTCGAGCTTTTCGGCGTGCCAGCCTCCGACGCCGCCGATGCGCGCGGTTTCGTCCTGTGTCCCGGCAGTGCCTACGACCGCTCGCCCTGCGGCACCGGCACCAGCGCCAAACTGGCCTGTCTCGCGGCGGACGGCAAGCTGGGCGAGGGCGAAATCTGGGTCCAGGAAAGCATCATCGGCAGCCGGTTTACGGCGTCGTACCGTTGGCTGGACCGCGCGACCGGCACGGTGCAGCCGACGATCCGGGGCACGGCTTTCGTCAACGGCGAAACGACGATGTTCCTCGACGAGCGCGACCCGTTCTGCTGGGGCATCCCTTGTGCCGAACGAGTTGGCCCTCAAACCTCATGAACGATGACGCCTCCTCCCTCACCTGATCATCCCAGCGAGCGTCGCCTCTGGCGCTGGTGGTGGGTGCCGCTGCTGGGCGTGTCCGGCTTGGCGCTCGTCGCAGGCTGGCTCGCCCTGCGCGGCAGCCTGCCCGCGCTCGATGGCAGGCGGCAACTCGCTGGTCTCGGTGCGGAAGTGCGTGTGGAGCGCGACGCGCGGGGCGTTCCCACGCTCCACGCCGCCACGCACGAAGACGCAGCCCGCGCGCTCGGTTACCTTCATGCCCAGGACCGCTTCTTCCAGATGGATCTGATGCGCCGTCAATCGGCGGGCGAACTTGCCGAACTCTTCGGTCCAGCCGCCGTATCCTTGGACGTGGAAATGCGCGTGCATCGCTTCCGTCACCGCGCCGCCGGGATGCTGGCGCGTTTCGCGCCGGACGAACTCCGCTGCCTTGACGCCTACACCGCCGGGGTCAACGCCGGGTTGGCGTCGCTCCGGGTGCGCCCGTGGGAATACCTCGTTCTCCGGCAGCGGCCCCGTCCCTGGTCGCGCGAGGATTCGCTTTTCGTGATCCAGACGATGACGCTCGCGCTCCAGGCGCACGACGGTCTGGACGAGCGCACCCGGCAGGCCATCCTCGACACCTACGGCGACCGCGCGCTCGCCTTCCTGCGTCCGCTCGTCACGTCGCAATCCGCCGCGCTCGACGGCTCGTCCGCTCTCCCTCTCGTTGTCCCGGACACCGCTGCGCTGGACCCCCGCCATGCTGCCGCCCCCGCTGCCGCGCCCCCCCCGCCGCCGACCCCGCCGGTCGCGTGGTTCCTGCCATCGGCGGACCTCACGGCGGTTTACGGTTCCAACTCGTTCGCGCTGGCTGGTCCCCGCGTGGCCACCGGCAGCGCGCTGGTCAGCAATGACATGCATCTCAATCTCGCCGTGCCGAACACCTGGTATCGCGCCTCGCTCGCGCTGCCGGACCGGACGACCACAGGAGTAACCCTGCCCGGGGTCCCCGGCGTTGTTGCTGGCAGCAACGGCGATGTGGCCTGGGGTTTCACCAATGCCTATGTCGACGCCTGCGACGCGGTGCTCGTCGAGCGCGATCCCGCCCATCCATCCTGCTACCGAGTGCCCGATGGCGACGGCTGGGAGCCGTTCGAGGTCGCGCGCGAAACGGTCGCCGTGGCGGGCGGGTCAGCGAAAATAGTCGAGATCACGTCCACGCGTTGGGGTCCGCTCATCGCCTCCGGCGACGCGGCCAGCGGCGGCCAGACACTCGCCTTGCGTTGGCTCGCCCACGACCCCGACGCCTACAACCTCGCCCTGCTTCACCTGATGGATGCGCGCACGCTTGACGAGGCCATCGACATTGCCCACCACGCCGGCATCCCCGCGCAAAACCTGCTGGTTGGCGACCGCACCGGCCACATCGCTTGGACGATCATCGGCCACGTTCCCCGACGGATTGATTTTGACGGGAACCTGCCGCAATCGTGGGCGGATGGCACCCACCGTTGGGACGGTTTTTTGTCTCCCGACCACACGCCCACGATCCGCGACCCTCCCGGCCAGCAACTTTGGACCGCCAACAACCGCGTGGTGGGTGGCGACGCGCTGGCTCTGCTCGGTAACGGTGGCTATGATCTCCCGGCCCGGGCAGCGCAAATCCGTGACCGGCTCTCGGCCCTCTCCGACCGTCCTGCCACGCCCGCGGACGGCCTTGCGATCCAGTTGGACGACGAATCGCGGTTCCTCGCGCGTTGGCGCGATCTCCTCCGTACCACGCTGACGGACGACGTGACAGGCTCCGACCCAGCCTTGGCTGATTTACGCCGTGCGGTTGACGCTTGGCACGGTCGTGCCGATCCCCGCGAGGCCGGCCACCGCCTGGTGCGCGAGTTCCGGCAAAACGTGACCGAAGCCGTCATGAATTTCATTTACGAGCCCGTCCGGCAGCGCGCTCCCTACCTGAACCTCGGCCGCACGCGCTTCAAGGATGCGGAAGAACCGCTCTGGGCGATCCTCAGCACTCGCCCGATCCATTTTCTGCCGCCCACGGAAAAATCCTGGGACGATCTGTTACTCCACGCTGCTGCGGCCACCACCCGGCTCGACCGCTATTCACCCGCGCCCCCGTCGTTGCAAAACGCGACCTGGGGTGCGGCCAACATCCTCGCCATGCGCCATCCCTTCAGCCGACTCCTGCCGCGTTGGCTGTCCGCCTGGATCGATATGCCCGCGCAGCCTCTTCCGGGCGACGCCAACATGCCCCGCGTCCAAGGTCCGACTTTCGGCGCTTCCGAGCGCATGGATGTTTCACCCGGTCACGAGCGGGAAGGATTATTCCATCAGCCGGGCGGCGCGAGCGGTCATCCCCTTTCTCCGTTCTACCGGGCGGGGCACGACGACTGGGCGGCGGGCCGTCCCGCGCCGTTCCTGCCTGGTCCGCCCGCACACTCCTTGCTCTTGCAACCGTAACCTCCTGATATGACGACCGTTGAACGCGTGCCGCCGCGACGTCTTGTCGGGATCATGGTTTCTCCCGCCGTCCGCCTTCCGCGTTTCACCTTTATCTTTTGTCCGCCCGTCTCAATTCAAACGTCACCGCCAACCCGTTGCTGGTCCGGTTCCGGGCGCTGACGCTCCCGCCGCACGCCTCCACGCAACTCTTGACGATGGCCAACCCCAACCCCGTCCCCCCCGTCTCGCGGGTGCGTGCCGTCTCCGGTCGAAAAAACGGATCGAACAATTGCTTGAGCGTCGCCTCCGGCGCACCCGGCCCCTCGTCGAAGACGGTGAGCCGCACCTCGTTCGGCGTATCTTTTGACGACGCCGCGAACACGGTGATCGGCCCCGCGTGCCCCGCGTACCGCACGGCGTTGCGCACGGCGTTCGACAGCGCGCGGTCCAGCAGATCGCGGTCCGCCAACGCAAACAGATCCTCGGCCACGTCCACCTTGACGACAGCCCCGCTCGTACCCTCGCGCCGCGCCACCGATCTCGCCAGCCCCGCCAGCGGAATCGTTTGTAGCACCACTGGCGCGGCCCGCAGCTCCGACTTGGTGAACAGCAACAAATCTTGCACGATCCCTGCCAAGTGCCGCACCTCGCTCAGCGAACGTTCCACCACCTCAGCGTCGTCCGGTGCAGCCCGTTGTTCCAAAATTGACAGCCCGACCTCCAATCGCGCCAACGGCGACAACAACTCGTGCGCGGTGTCACCCAAAAAGCGCTTCTGCCCCTTCACATAACCCTCTAGCCGCGCGGCCATGTTCGCCAGCGCACGTCCGAGCCTACCCAACTCGTCGCCCCGCGCGCTGATGCGCGGCGGCTCGAACCGTCCTTCCGCGATCCGCTCTGCGACGGAGGTCATGTCGGTCAACCCACGCGTGAGCCGCCGCAGAAACGGCAGCCACAGCACGGTGGAGATCAGCAGCAACCCGCCGCCGAGCAATACCCACGGCGTGTAGTCAAAAAACAGCCCCCCGCCGCGCAACGATCCCGAAGCCAGCACCAGCGTCGCGCCCACCCGTCCGCCACCCGGTTTCTGGGCGAGGTCCGGCAGTCGAACCCCCGCCCAGTAGATCTGCGGGTTGCTGGCAATGACCATGAACCTACCCAAATCCGTCCCGGCGTACCCGCCCGCTTCCCCGGCCGGATGGACCAACCTTTCGCGCACTTCGGACGGCACATTCGGGAGGTTACCTGTCACGATGTTCCCCTGCTCATCGGTGATGGCCGCGCTCAATTCGCCGCCGCGCAGATAGGGTTGCACGCGGCGCGCGAGCGGTTCGCCCCAAGCGCTGCTGGGCAGCTTGCGCAACTCCGCCGCCAGCGGCTTGGCCAGCGCGTCGAGCCGGTTGCCCATCGACCCGCCGAGCAGCGAACTGGTCCCCAGGCCAAACTCCACGCGCAGAAAACCAACGATGGCCGCCAGCACCAGGCTCAGGTTGAGGAAAAACCATCCGAGCAGATTCCACCGCAGCGAGACGATAAATGTGACGAGCTTCGACTGACGCAGGCGGGCCATGGTTCGCGTGCCCGCACTCCGCCGGGCGGCGGGTTCAACTGCAACGGGAAATTTGGGTACTGTGGTGGAGATCACGAGGCGACGCAAACCGCCTTCCGGCAGTCGACGCCGCGCAAAATGCCACCGCTTTGTAAATTTCTGATGAGCGTCCGCCCGAAATTTGTAAAATTTGGGTAAAAGGTTCTGGCTGCGGTCTCTCGCCGTCCCGACTCGCGCTGCAGACGCATTTCGACGGAGAGCCTTGGTTACGGTTGACCAACCGGGGCCGTCTCCAACCGCAGGGCACCCTGTTCCAGGTCGAGCAGTCGGCGCTTCCGGTCGGTGCCGCCGCCGTAGCCGGTCAGCGTGCCGTTCGCGCCGATGACCCGGTGGCACGGCACGATGATCGACAGCGGGTTGCGCCCGTTCGCCAAGCCGACCGCGCGCACCGCCGCCGGTTGGCTGATGCGGCGTGCCAGTTCACCGTAGCTGATCGTGACGCCGAAGGGAATCTCCGCGAGAGCGTTCCAGACGCGGCGTTGGAACGGCGTACCGCGCAAGGCTGCGTGGTCCACGCGGAGATCAAACGTCTGGCGGGTTCCGGCGAAGTATTCTGCGAGTTGGACGCGCGCGTCGGCGAAGCGCGTATCATCGCGCTGCCAACCGGCGCGGTCGGCCTCGGCGGGGCCATGGCGGTGGGATTCCATGTAGAGGCCGGTCAGGCCATCGTCGGTGCCACAGAGCAGCATCGTACCCAACGGCGAGTCGGTTTCGGTGTAGTGGATCGCGGTTATCATATGGGAGGGGAGTGCGCGGCGTCGTGCAGGCTCTGCCAGAGGTGCAGCGCGGCGTAGGCGCGCCAGGGCCTCCAGGCGGCGGCGCGGGCGAGCAGGTCGCGTTCGCTCGGCAAAGGAGCGCCCTTCGGCACCAGCGCCTTGCGCAGGCCGAGGTCGGCGGCGGGAAAAGCGTCCGGGAAACGCAAGGCGCGCATCGCCACGTATTGCGCGGTCCACTCGCCGATGCCGCGAATCTGCCGCAGCGCCGCCGAAACCGTTTCCACGGTGGACGCCGGACCAAAATTCAGTTCGCCGCGCGCGGCAGCAGCGGCGAGGTCGCGCACCGTTTGCGCCTTGACGCGGGACAACCCGACGGCGGCGATTTCGGCGAGGTCTACCGCCGCCAGGTCGCGCGGATCGGGCGCGAGGCGCGTCAACCCGGCCACAGGTGTGGCGACCGGGCAGCCAAACTTCGCCGCCAGCCGCGCGGCCAGCGTCGAAGCTCCGGCCACGCTGATCTGCTGACCCAACACCGCGCGCACCGCCAGCTCGAACGGGTCCCAGGTGCCCGGTACGCGCAGGCCGGGGTGCCGCCGCACGCCGGGCGCGAGGAGCGGGTCCGCGCCGAGGTGCGCGTCGATGAACGCCGGGTTGGCGTCGAGGTCGAACTGACCGCGCAACCGGTTGAGGATTATCCACGACACGTCGGCGAGCGACGCGGGGAGCGTGACCTCCAGGGTTTCCGTTCCCGGCAGCCGCCGCAGTTCGACCCAGCCGACGCGCTCGCCGAAGCGGACGGTGCGGGCATAGCTCGCCCGGGCGGGCGCGATGAGTTCCACGCCCGGCACGGCGCGACGCGAGAGGTAGTCGAGCATCTCGTCCCAAGCCAGCGGTGGCCGGTAGCCGAGACGCAGTTGCAGGGTGTCATCCGGCAAGGCTGGCCCGGGGCGTCCGGCGGCGGGGGCAACGGCACGGCGCAACGCGTTCGGCGCGAGTTCGTACCGCGAGCGAAACAGCGCGTTGAACCGCCGCAAGCTGCGGAACCCGGCGCTCAGGGCAACTTCGGAAGCGGAGAGCGACGTTTCCTGCAGGAGCTTTTTTGCGAACAGCAGCCGCTCGGTTTGCATGATCTCGACGGGCGTCACGCCAAAGGCGCGGAGCGTCAGACGGCGCAACTGCCGCGTGCTGTAGCCGGTGTACGCGGCGAGTCCGTCCACGGTGTCGCCGTGGGCAACGCGGGTGCGGATGGCCGCGAAAAGCGCCTGTTCGAGCGACGCCGCCGGGCTGGACGGCGCGAGTTCCGGGCGGCAGCGCAAGCAGGGACGGAAGCCCGCGCGTTCGGCGGCGGCGGCAGTCTCGATGAAGACGCACGAGCGCGGCTGCGGGGTGCGCGCCGGACAGATGGGACGGCAATAAATGCCGGTTGTCTTGACGGCCACGAAAAAGCGGCCGTCAAAACGCGGGTCCCGGGCGCGCAACGCTTGGTAATGGTCGAAGTCCGGGTCCATGCCGTGCAGAGATGATAACGGACGGCGCGCGGATGCGCTCGCCGTTTTCGGCCATGGACGTGGGGAGCGTGGGCCGTTGCGCGGCGCTCAAAGGGGTTTCGTCCTGACCCTTGAACTTCCAGTTCGCCGGAGACGCCAGCACGGTTCACCGGTTGCGCCAGGTCAGCGCCCGGATTGCAACTCGTACGACAGCACGCTCAGACAATAAATCGCGGCGGTCTCCGTGCGCAGGACGATGGGGCCAAGCGTCATGGGACGGCAGCCCGCGCTTTTGGCCAAACCGATCTCCGCCGGGGTAAAGTCGCCCTCCGGGCCGACCAGGATCAGCGCGCTGGCAGGCTTGCCGCCCGTTGGATGTCCGGCGGCATGCTCCTCCAGGAGGCTGCGCAGATGCTTGGAATCGTGCTGCAACGAGGCGATCAGCATCAGGTCAAACGCGCCGCGACCCACGCTGGCAAAAAAGTCCTTCGGCGTGCGCGGCACGGCAACCGTGGGCAGCCAATTCTGGCCGCATTGCTTGGCGGCTTCGATCACCGTGGCCTGCCACTTGGACTGCTTGGCGGCGGCGCTTTCACCTTCGTCGAGCCGGGCGATGGTACGCTCGGAGAGCAGCGGAGCGATTTCCGCCGCGCCGAGTTCCGTGGCTTTCTGGACGATGAGGTCCATGTTCTTGCCCTTCGGGATGGCTTGCGCCAACGTGAGACGGCAGGGCAGCGGCGGGGTTTTGGCCTTGTGCAGAGGTATCAGGCGCACCTCGCGCTTGGTAGAGACGTCGGCGATCTGGGTCGTGACCTCGGTGCCCTGGCCGTTAAAAACGACTACCTTCTCGCCAGGGGTCAGGCGCAGGACGTTGAGCGCATGGTGAGATTCCGCCCCGTCAAGCGCGAGGGCGTCGAGGTTCCAGGCGGCGGGCGGGATGTAGAAGCGGTGCATGTCCTAAAATGAAATCGCTGCCTCGCACCGAGTTCACAAAGCAAAAGATAGAAGCACGATTCTTCAACTCCCTTTGTGAACTTATTGCGGGCTGGTGATCGCCCTACCGGAAAAACTCCTTCGCCTTGTCGAAGAAACTCTTATGCATGGGCGAATTTTCCTCGCCGCAGAGCGCCGCAAACTCCTCCAGCTTTTGACGCTGCTCGGCGTTGAGCTTCGTCGGCACCTCCACCATCACGCGCGTCAACAGGTCGCCGCGCACCTTGGTGTTCATATCAGGCATCCCCTTGCCGCGCAGCTTGAACATCGTGCTGCCCTGCGTGCCCGCCGGAATCCTCAGCGACGCCTTGCCCTCCAAGGTCGGCACCTGGATCTCCCCGCCCAGCGCCGCCGTCATGAACGAGATCGGCACCTCGCAATAAAGGCTGTCTTCCTCGCGCTGGAAAACCGCGTGCTCGGCGACGTGGACCACCACGTACAAATCCCCCGCCGGACCGCCCCGGATGCCCGCCTCGCCGTTCTTGGTCGAACGCAGCCGCGCGCCGTTGTCGATCCCGGCGGGAATCTTGAGCTTGATGTTGCTGGTCTTTTCGACCCGCCCCTCACCCTTGCATTTTTTGCAGGGGTTTTCGATGATCGTCCCCGTGCCCTGGCAGCGCGGACACGTCTGCGAAACCTGGAAAAAACCGCGCGAGGTGATGACCTGCCCGCGCCCGTGGCAGGTGCGGCACTGCACGGCCTGGCTGCCTGACTCCGCACCCGAACCGCTGCACACGTCGCACGCTGCCAGCTTGTTGACCTCGATCTCCTTCTCAACACCCGCCGCCGCCTCCTCCAACGAGATTTGCAGGTCGTAGCGCAGGTCGCTGCCGCGCTGGCGGCCGTCGCGGTCGCCGCCACGCGCCTGGCCGCCGAAGAACTGCTCGAAGATGCCGCCCGCGCCACCGTCGCCGCCCCCGCCCATGCCGCCGAACACCTCGCGGAACAGGTCAAACGGATCGACCCCGCCCGCGCCGCGCCCCGCCCCGGCGGTGCCCTGCGCGAAGGCCGCGTGGCCGTAGCGGTCGTAGGCGGCGCGCTTGTCGGCGTCGTTGAGAATGTCGTAGGCCTCGCCGAGTTCCTTGAATTTCTCCTCGGCCTCGGAGTTACCCGGGTTTTTGTCCGGGTGATATTGCACCGCGAGGCGGCGGTAAGATTTTTTCAGTTCCTCGCCCGTGGCGGTCCGGGTGACGCTGAGCACTTCGTAATAGTCGCGTTTGACGGTAGGCATGTTCGCTTTTTTTTGCCCTCGGGCGGTCCCTGCCCCGGCGAAAAAATAGAGCGGTACATTAGAGGACAAATGCCCTCCATGCAACCGCTCGTCGTTTCTGCCGGTGGCGTGCCCGTGCGCGCCGGGTCAACCGGTTACTTGCCGAACATTTTCAGCACGATGAAGATGAGGATCGCGCCGCCTAGACCGCCGCCGCACAGCAGGTACAGGAAGGACCAACCCGCCGCCGCCACCAGAGGAACCATCGCCAGGGATGCAATAATCATGCGGACAACCTAGGCGCGTCCGGGCTGGTTGCCAAACGGGTTTTTTGCAGGCGAAGCCCGGGTAGGGACGGCAGTCCCTCGCCATCCGCTGAGCGTGGCTCGACGGAAAGGTCCGCTTGGCAAGGAACGTCCTCGCCCGCCGACGCGCCGGACGGCTGCGGAGCGTCGCCAGAACCTTGGATTTACTTGGAGCGCTGCCGTCACGACACTACAGCCCCGCACACACTTTGTTAAAAGTCACCAAAGTAGCCAAACCGGATTGTTGCCGTGGTGGCGCTATTTAGCGACGCCTCGATGGAGCCGCCACGCGGCTTCGTGGAGCTGGGCAAAAAACGACGCTCCGTCTGCTGTCTCCGCACGGAACCCATGTTGCTGGAGCAGTTGGATGTATGCGCGCATGTCGAAGGAGTTGCCGTCTAAAGTGGCGACCCGAAGAGAGCCGTCGATGGTATCCAACCCGCCACCCACTTTATCAAGGGTTTCGACGACCGAATCGGATGGCAAAGGAAACCTGAAGTCGCAATACTGCATGCGGCAGTAAACGGTGTGACGATCCTCAATGACTGCCGTGGGCAGCCTCTCGTGAGCGCGGGCAAAGCTGCGCATGGGGGGCATGAAAAAGGACCAGGCGGATGTTGCGACGAACCCGGCGAAGATCAAACCCGCCAGGAATTTGCCCAGACGAATTCCGAAGATGCGTGGCAGTCCGGGGAGATTGCGCATAGAAATCTTGACGCCTGAAGCTCAGGCGGCGGTGTTTGCACGGCAGACGCCTACCGGAACCGCCACTGCTGGTCTGGAGGAACGGGGTTGGAACTAGGCCCAGGTGGGGTGAGTCCCCAACGGGATGGAACGGATGCCCAATCGTAGGAGTCTCCGTCGGTGCCGATGGATTCGTGCGGGCACCCCTCTGCCGCTTCAAGGGTGAGTTGTAGCTCCTCCGGAGTGGTTGGCTGGTGAAGAACGAGCGCCCAACCAAACTCCGGTTCGTAACGGAATACGGTCGGAGCAGTTTCGCGGCAAAGGTCGCAGTGATGCAGGAGTCGTCTACATAGAAGCGACCTTGAACACCGCCGGGAAACCTGTGCTGGAAGTCAGCCATGTTTGAATCGAGCGCGTGATCGCCAGACGTTGCCAAGCTCAGCCGCCGCCGGGGGGCTACAAAGGCCGGAAAAGCAGAGTATGCCCAAAAGCCCTGGCAGTCGGCTGCAGCACTTGGTTAGACGCATCATGTTTTACCTCCAAAGTAGAAAACCATTCGGTCAGACGGTCGAATAAAAATAAGCTCGGCCGCGGAAGGGCTAACGCCGTGGCAGTAAATGCTCCAAGGAAAAACGTAGAACTCGGAACTCCGAAGCTCTGCCTCACTCGGAAACCACGGAAGCTCATGGAGCCAGCCGCCAGCAAATCCAACGGCGTCGTCGAGAACCTTCGGAAGTTGGTCGCCACGATACCAGCGCCCGCCAAAGTCATTGCTCTGTTTCGTGAGTTCGGCGAGTTCAATGTGAGAAATTTTGATGGCATAAGCGTCGAGATGGTCGCCTGTGAACGAGCGAGAAGAAATGTGGCTATGGATTACTTTTTCGATGCGTTGGTCGCCGAGTTGGCACCAGTTGAGAACGAAGCGTACGTCGTGTGATGAAGCTGCATCAATCTTGTCGCGGTTGCCGGGGCCGAGTTGGAAGGCGGCAATCAAGGCTATGACGATGACGCCGACGAACGAGAGTGATCCCCAAATTAAAAGACCCCATCGTGCAATTGCCAGAATACGTGTTCTCATGCGCCTGACTGCTAATAAACGTCGCTTTGGCGCATTATTTTACGCCCTTCCGGCGGTCTTACAGAACTTCACTGAGGACGTACCGGGAAAACAGGTCATGGCAATTTTACGACGAGCATATACTCGCCTCAAATCCTCCGCCAGACTCTTCGGTCTATGCTACGCCTTTGGACACGAACACGCTCGCCGGACGCAGCAGACGATCCTTCAGCTTGTAACCCTTGCGCTGCACGCGGATGACGTTCCCTTCCGGCACTTCGGCGCTGGCTTCCTCGCCGAGCGCTTCGTGCAAGTTCGGGTCGAACTTCTGTCCGGCGGCTTCGATGGGTTGCAAACCGCTTTCGGACAAAAAATTTTCGATCTGTTTTTGTACCATGCTCATGCCTACGTACACCGGACTCCCCTCCCCGCCACGCTTGGCTTCCATCATGCCCAACTCGAAATTGTCGAGGATCGGCAACAGGTTTTCGAGCATCCGCGTGTTGGCGTAGCGTACGGCGTCCTCCTTCTCCTTCTGAAGCCGCTTGCGTGTGTTCTCCAGGTCGGCGCGGTCACGCAGGGTCTGGTCCTTCTGCTGGTCGATGAGCGTTTGCAGCCGGGCAATCGTTTCCTCCGGGCTGGCGGGCCGGGGCGCTTCCGCCGCCGGGGCCTCGGGCGCGTTGGTGAATCCCTCGGTGTCGGGCGTCTCGGGACGACCATCAATCCGGGTCGTCGTGTTCTCGGGCGTGTTCATTTCTTACGGATCACAATCAAGGTAATGTCGTCGTTTTGCGGCTCGATACCCGCGAACGTACGCAGGTCGTCGGTCAACCGCTTGACGATGGCCGGCGCGCCGTGGGGTGCGCCCGCCTGCACGGCCTGGATCATCCGATCCAGGCCAAACTCCTGCCCCGCGCCGTCGAGCGCCTCGGTGATCCCATCGGTATAAAGGATCAGGCAATCGTTGGCACCCAAGGGCACGGTGAAGTTGCGCGTCAGCCTATCGAAGACCGACCCACTGTCAACGCCCAGCGCCATGCCCGGCGAGTTGATTTTGCTCACGGCACCCGTCGCCGCCGTGTAGAGCAGCGGCGCGTCGTGGCCCGCGCGCGCAAGGCTGACGGACCCCGCGGCACGGTCGAGGATGACGTAGGCCATCGAGATGAACATGTCCTCCTTCATGTCCGGGAAGAGCTGGTGGTTGACCTTCTTGAGCACGTCCATCGGGCTGTCGTTGGTCGGGGCCTGCGAGCGCAGGACGCTGCGGCACATGGCCATGATGAGGGAGGCCGGGATGCCCTTGCCGGATACATCGGCGATGACGATACCCAGGTGCGCCGGATCGACCTTGATGTAGTCGAAATAATCGCCGCTGACCTGCCGGGCCGGGATGTTGATCCCGCTGATCTCGAAACCCTCCACGTCCGGCGACGTGCTGGGCAGGAGAATGCGCTGGATGTCGCGGGCGATCTCCAGGTCGCGGTCGAGCGCCTTTTTCTCGTTCGCCTCGGCGTACACGATGGCGTTGTAAAGCGCAAAGGCGGATTGCTCGCTGATGGCCTTGAAAACCTCGAAATCCGACTCCGTGAACGGGCTGCTCATGGAACCGTTGGCGAGGGCGAGGACGCCGAGGTTCTGTCCGGCGTAGAGCAGTGGGGCGATCATGGCGCTTTCGGTGCGCAGGGCGGCGTCGCGCAGGGCGGCGAGGCGAGGGTCGCGTTCGGCAACCGGCAGGAAGAGGGCGGTCTTGTCGCGCCAGACACTCGTCAGCAGCGCATCGCCGCCGACGGCGGCGGTGGCATCATTGCCGTTCGCGCCGTCGAGCGGGACGGGGTGCAGGCGCAGGTAGCTGTCCAGCGCGGCGGGCGTGCTGGCGGCCTGCTGGAGGATGTGCGGCGGCACGCTGACCAAAGGCGGGCAGCCCTTGGAGATGAAGGTTGGGATAAGCAGCGCGCCGTTGCGGTCGGTGAGGTAGAGCGCGCCGCCATGGGCATCGAGGATGCGCTCGGCTCCCTCCACGATCATGCGGTGGAGATCGGAAGGACGCAGGGCGTCGGAGAACGCGGAGCCAAGACCGTGGAGGAACTCAAAAACGCGGCTTTCCTCGGTTCTGACATCGTCGAGACGCTTCTGGGTTGCATTGATGCTCCGGCGCAGCCTACGGGTCTGCAAATAGAAAAAGATGGCCGCCAGGACGACGAGGCCGAGGAGCACTTGCGTCCACATGGGTCAGTAGGCGGCAGGAACAAGAAGGCAGGGTGAAGGCCGCTTGGAGGAAGGCACGCGGAACATCCGTTCAGTAAATGGTCGGTTGCTCTGGCCTTCGTCCTTCATCATTCATCCCTCATTCTTCATCCTTCCCCTCAGTCAACCGTATCCTCGCGGCGGAGGTCTTGCTTGAGGTAATCCAGCACGTCCTTGAACTTGCAGAGATTGTCCGGGTCGGCGTCCACGAGGGCTTGGTGGGCGGCGATCATGGTTTCGGTGGTCACACGCTTATCGGCGGGACTCATGGGAAGTTGTTCGTCGGCGGCAAATTCCTCGGCGAAGATTTCGGCCTCCCGCCCATTGAGGGAAAGGATCTGGTTGAGGCCCAGACCTTCGAGCAGGTCCTTGTTACGCTCGTTGGCGTTGATGACGGATAGTCCGCCCTGACCGATGCCCAGCAGGCGCTGGGCGATAAAGGCCAGCGTGCCCATGAAGGTGGAATCCATCACGGGACAGGCCGCGAGGTCCACGACGAAATCGCGGTGTCCGCGCTGGATCATCGCGGCAGCAAAGTCCTTGATACCAGTGCTGTTCTGGAAGGAGCCTTTGCCTTGGACCCGGATGCAGACCACCTTGTGGTTGCACCCGACCAAAATCGTGGGGTTGAGATTCACTGCGGCTTTGGCGGGAATATACCGGTCGGCAGCGGGTGGTGTCAAACCCGTTGGCGCGTGGAGGAGAGTATCAATGTTCAAGCGGCGGATTTGGACGGGCGAGGCAGGTCGGCTCAGCGCCAGAGGTAGGACTGGCTGAGCGCCACGATGGCGCGGTGGTTTTCGACCAGGAGCACGCGCCACGCCGAGACGCGGCCCTGTTCCTGGTAATCGTCGCCGGTGATGTTGAAGCGGGTCGCGTGACTGCCGTGCGTCGCGGGGTAGTCCACCTCGCGGGCTTGGACCAGGCCGCCGGTTTTCTCCTGCCGGTATTCGAAGCGCACAGTCAGGTCCGCCGCGTGCTTGGCCCGCCAGAAGAAGGTATAGTAATTACCGTAGCGGTCGCGCGTGTCGGAGCCAGTGATCGCGCCGTAGAGCAGGTGACGCCGTTCGAAGGCGATGCTTTCCTGACCCTCGGAGCCTCCCGCGCCCTTGACGCCCGTGACCTGCGGACTTTCGAGGAAATAAGTCTTCATTTTGCGGAACTCGAACGCGGAGTCGAGCGCGAGCGGCAGGGCATCAGCCTTGCCGAGCAGGCGGATCGATGGCTGGCGCTCGGCTCGGAGAGACGCAGGCCGGAGGAGGACGAACGCCGCGAGGAGGGTCAGGCAGAGCAATGAACAGCGGAAGGTAACCATGGGCGGCGGCCGGGACGGACCGGGGAGACTAAAGGGTTGGAAGCGACTACCGAGCGAATTATTCGACCGAATACGCGAGGATTGGAGAAAATTCCATCGGCTTCGTCAAGCCCCACGCGCGGAAATCGTCGCGGCGGGCCGATTGAATACGTCCGGTGTCTGGTGCGTCTGTGTAAGAGATCTCCGGCGGCAGGCAGCGATTGGATGCAGCGCACCGCGTTGCCGGAGGAGCATTTTGCACGTATTCTTCCAGGTCGAATCTTCTCCCCTCTCCCTGCTCTTCATGTCGCTTGCCAATTTCCTCTCTGCCGCCTGCCGAACGGCGACCTTCGGGCAGTTTCTCCTCGCCGCCACACTGCTTGGCGTCGCCGCGCCGACGCTCCACGCGCAGGTGGGCGGCGGGTTCTCGCTGGTCGCCAGCTTCGGCGGTGGCAAAGGCTCGCCGAAAGTGCCGTATGCGCCGCTCGTCCAGGACGCGGCGGGCAACTTTTACGGCACGACCCAACAAGGCGGCGGCAGACAGGCGGGCACGGTGTTCTCGCTGACGGCGGGCGGGACGCTGTCGCGCTTCTATCGCTTCAACGGCGGGGATGGCGCGGTGCCCACGGCTCCGCTGACGAGCGACGCCGCCGGAAATTTCTACGGTACGACCGAGGACGGCGGCTACTACGGCGCAGGCACGGCGTTCCAACTGACGGCCGATGGGACGCTGACCGTCCTGCACGATTTCGGCGGCACGGACGACGGCGCTTATCCCGAAGGCGGGCTGACGTTCGGCACGGACGGCAGGCTCTACGGCACGACGGCGCAGGGCGGGTACTACGATGGCGGCACGGTATTCCGGCTCGACGCGAGCGGCGACAACTACGCGGTCGGCTACGATTTTGACAGTTCGGCGGACGACGCCCGGCTGCCCAACGCCGGGTTAATCCTGGCCACGGACGGGACGCTGTACGGCACCACGACCTACGGCGGTTACCATGACAGCGGAACGGCATTCCAGATCGCCACGGACGGCTCGCTGACCATCCTGCACGATTTCACCGGCGAGGAAGGCGGGTTCCCGGACGCGGCGCTCTTGCAAGCCGACGACGGCAATTTCTACGGCACGACGAGCGGCGGCGGGCCCTACGACGCCGGGACGGTGTTTCGCCTGACGCCGACGGGGACTTTGACACGGTTGTACGACTTCCCCGACAAGAAGGATGGGTTGCAACCCGAGGCGTCGCTCATCCAGGCGAGCGACGGGCTGCTCTATGGCACGACCTATTACGGCGGCACGGAGGGCGGCGGCTCGGTTTTCGTCATCGCGCGGGACGGCAGCGGATTCACGACGCTCCACAGCTTCGCGGGCGGGGACGTGGACGGCGCAAACCCGTTGGCGGCGCTCCTCCAGGCGCGTGACGGCACGCTCTATGGCACAACGGCTTATGGCGGCTTGCAGCGCGTCGGTACGGCATACCGGCTGGCGCTGGGTTTACCGGCCACGACGCCCGTGGTCTCGGCGACGGTGAAGGGGACGGGTGTGGCAAAGTTCGGCGTGCGCAAGGCGCGGTTCCTGGTGTTGCGGACCGGGCGTGATCTCTCGCAGCCGTTGACGGTGGCTTACACGCTGGGCGGGACGGCGGTGAACGGGGTTGATTACCGGACACTGAGCGGCAGCATCACGATCCCGGCGGGCGCGAGCAATGTGCGCGTGCCAGTTTCCCCGCTGGTGGCCGAGCCGGTGGCCAAGAGCGTCACGCTGACCCTGGCCGCGCCGACGAACGGCAGCTACACGCTAGGCACGGCGCTGGGCGGCACGGTGCAGATTGTGCCGTGAGGCGACGGTTTCCTGCGGGTGGCACGGGGTTGCCTTTCGCTTGCTTTGCGGGATGTGACTTCGTAAAGTTGGAAACCATGATTTCGGAAATTCGGCAACTGCTCGACACCCGACCGTTCGTGCCGTTTTACGTGCACACCAGCGGCGGAAGCCATTATCGCGTGGCCACGTCCGATCATGCCAGTTTTGACCCCCAAGGCAGCCGAATAGTAATTTGGTTCGACGACGAGGGAAGCATCACGCTCTCCGGCCTGCACATCGTCGGGGTAGAAAAGGAAGCGCGGCCGTCAGGGCAGCCAGCCTGAGACGATCGCGATGGCCTCCGCTGCCCCCTCCCCGGCTGCCGTCCGCTATACGCGCGGCGTCTATCTGCCGACGCACGACCTCTGGCTTGACCCTTGGGACAACCAGCCCTTCGCCTTTGTCTCCCACGCCCACGCCGACCACATCGGCTTGCACCGGGAAGTGATCCTTTCCACCGTCACGGCGCGGCTCATGCACGCGCGTCTGCCCGACCAGCGGCGGCAGGAACACCGGCTCGAATTCGGGCAGCTTGCCGCCGATATCCGCCCCGGACTGCGCATCACGCTCTACCCCGCCGGACACATCGCCGGAAGCGCACAATCGTTCATCGAAAGCGATGCCGAGGGCAGCCTGCTCTACACGGGCGACTTCAAGCTGCGCGCCGGGCTGTCGGCGGAAAAAACGGAGTGGGTCCAGGCCGACACGCTCATCATGGAGACGACGTTCGGCCTGCCGCGTTTCCGGTTTCCGCCGACGCCGGAAGTGCTCGCGCAGGTCGTCAAATTCTGCCGCGAGGCCATTGAGGACGACGAGGTGCCTGTTTTGTTCGGTTACTCGCTGGGCAAGAGCCAGGAAATCCTGATGGCGCTCGACCAAGCCGGTCTGCCCGCGATGCTCCACGGCGCGGTGCACCGCATGACGGAAGTCTACCGCGAATTGCAGCCGGATTTTCCGCACTTCCAGCGGTACGACGCCGACAAATTACAGGGCAAGGTACTCATCTGTCCGCCGAGCGCCAACCAGTCGCGGATGCTGCAAAAGATCAAGGCACGGCGCACCGCGATGCTCACCGGCTGGGCGCTGACGCCCGGGGCCGTCCATCGCTACCAGACGGACGCTTGCTTCCCGCTGAGCGACCACGCCGATTACGACGACCTGCTCCGCTATGTCGAACTGGTCAAGCCGCGACGGGTGCTGACCCTGCACGGCTACGCGGCGGCGTTCGCGGCGGACCTGCGGGCGCGCGGCGTTGAAGCCTGGGCGCTGAGCGAGGAAAACCAGATGGAACTGACGCTGTCCCTCGGCGGCATCGAGGAGGACACCGCCCCGCCCCTGGCCGTCAGCGCGCACGACGCGGCGGTGGACGAGGACGAGCATCCGGCTTCGGAGTTCGCGGAGTTCGCGCGCGTGGGCGACCGCATTGCCGCCATCACCGGCAAGCTAAAGAAAATCGAAATCCTGAGCGAGTATTTCCGCACGCTGGACGACGACACGCTGCCCATCGCGGCGCACTACCTCGCGGGCCGGGCGTTCGCGCAGAGCGACCCGCGCGTGCTCAACATCGGCAGCTCGGTCGTCAAGCGCGCGCTGTTGGCGGTCAGCGGCGTGAGCGAGGACCACCTGCGGCGACTGGGCACGTCGCTGGCCGACCTGTCGGAGGTCGCCAACGCCGTGCTGCCCGGCAAGACCAAGCCGGAGCCGTTCGCGCTGGTCGATTCCATGCGCCTATTCGATGAGTTGGAGCGCACGCGCGGGCCCGTGAAAAAGGGCGAACTGCTGCAACAGACCCTCGCGCGAATCAGCACACCTGAAGCGCGCTATGTCATCAAGATCCTGACCGGCGAACTGCGTATTGGACTCAAGGAAGGCCTCCTCGAAGAAGCCCTCGCCGCGGCATTCGACCGCTCCGCCGACAACATCCGCGAGGCCAACATGCTCTTGGGCGACCTGGGCCGCGTCGCGCTGCTGGCGCGCGCGGACAAACTCGACCGCGCCGAACTAACCCTTTTTCAGCCCATCAAGTCGATGCTGGCCAGCCCGGAACCGACCGCCGAGGACATCTGGGCGCGCCACGAGGAATTGCACGCCGCCGCCGAGGCCGGGGCACCGCAGGACCAGCCACTCGCCGAGGATGGGCACGCGGGCAACGCGCAAAAGGTCGTCTGGGTCGAGGACAAGTTCGACGGCGTGCGCGCCCAATTGCACCGCAGCACGGACGGTCGCGTGGAGATTTATTCGCGCGACTTACGGCGCGTCACGGGTCAGTTCGACGAGATCGCTAAGATCGCCGCGGCGATGACCGACGAGGTGATTTTAGATGGCGAGATCGTCGCCTATGAAAAGGGCAAACGGCTGACGTTCTTCGACCTGCAAAAGCGCCTTGGTCGCCGCGCGCCGGATTTGTTCATGAAAGAGCACGTGCCCATCGTGTTGCTGGTGTTCGACCTGCTGCACCTGAACGGGCGTTCGCTGCTGGGCGCGCCGCTGGCGGAACGGCGGAAATTACTGGATAACATCACGATGCCCGCGCCGACGATCCGCCGCGTGGACGTGGTGCAAGCGGCGTCCGCCGACGAGATCGAAGCGGCGTTCCAGGCCGCGCGGCTGCACGGCAACGAGGGCCTGATCATCAAGGACCCGGCCAGTCTCTACACTCCCGGCAGGCGCGGCCTGGCGTGGCTGAAATTGAAGAAGGAACTGGCGACACTGGACGTTGTGGTCGTCGGCGCGGAGTGGGGCCACGGCAAGCGCAACAGCGTGCTCAGCGATTACACGTTCGCCGTCCGTGACGACCGGACCGGCGAACTGAAGACCATCGGCAAGGCATACTCCGGTCTGACCGACGTGGAAATCCTCGAACTGACGGCGCACTTTCAGCAAAACATCATCGCCACGCGTGGGAAGTACCACGAGGTCAACCCGGACGTGGTGCTGGAAATCGCGTTCGACTCCGTACAACCGAGCACCCGACATACCAGCGGATTATCCATGCGGTTTCCGCGCATCAAGGCGCTGCGGCGCGATAAGCAGCCAACGGAGATCGACACCGTGAATTACGCGCGGACCCTGTGCCTGCCGCCGCTGCCGCCATTGCCAACTTCATAGGGAAAAGCGCGGACAATAATTTCGCGCCAAATGCGCTGCCCAACCCCCGGATG
>CAXTBX010000041.1:0-38215 GCA_964242205.1 uncultured Chthoniobacterales bacterium | reverse complement strand
ACATCCTCGACACCGTCGGCCTCAACCACCCAGTTACCTGCTCGTAGATGCTTAGATTGCCCGGTCGGCGGAGAATCACGCCACCCTCATAGCACCATCAGCAAGATCAACAACTGCCCTTCGCCCACGAACGGTCCCCGGATGTACAACGGACGCTCCCGGCTGAGCTTCACGTCCGCCGCGACTAGCACGTGGTCATCGCGCCGTAGTTCCAGACCCAGGGCATATCCGTTGGGCACGGGATTTTTCGTGTCCACTCGCAGAAAAAATGGTCGGCTCGTTACCAGCCAATCCTCGGTCCCGTTCGCCACGGGGGTACGCTTCTGTCCAAGGATGCGGAACTGATTGTAGCCGAAAACGGTTTTCAGATTGGTTTCTTGGCTGCGCAACTCTTCGGGAGCCGCCGCTGGCTTTTCGGCGTTGGTCGCCATGATCAAGGCCCCATAGAGCACGTCGTTGCCCTCCGCCCTGACCCCGGCGATGCCCAGACTGACCAGCAACGACAGCGTAAACAGCCAAATAAACCGGGAAGGGCGGGCGGTCATGCGGCAGTTGGTTCGTACGCGGGGAGGTGGCTCTTACTCAGGGTTGAGCCGTGGCGACCGGGGCGGGGGGCTCGCCCGGCACGCTCGGCATGTAGTCGAGGCCATTGATCCAGATCACGTTCACGTCGGGCTTCTGGTAATGGAGCGGGGTCGCAGTGGTCGGCTTGGATTGGTCGGGTACCTGGACCTTTTGGATGTCTTGAGGCGCTTCGTCGATGGCCGGCGGCAGCGGCGAGCGGTTGACTAGCTCAATGGGGCCGTCGGGACTTTTTCTTTCCGTGGTCGGAGCCGAGGGCTGCGGCACGGGCGGATCGTTGACGGCTACCGCGCCGCCCGACGAGGGCAGCACGGGAACCCTGGCCACAGGGCCGGCGCTGGGGATGTGCGGCGGCACCAAACCATAGTAGAGAGCAGCAGCTACGAACAAAAACGCAGCACCCAAACCCGCCAATTGGCCGAACGACCATGCGAAGAACGGCATCCGGGACGCCCGTGCGGGTTCCCGGCGGCGTTCATTGGCACGCCGGTCGGCTTCGATCCGCTCCCGCAACTGGTGGCTGAAGAACTCCGTGTTGGTCATGACCGGAGCCCGCAGATGCGTCGTCAGCAACTGGCGCAGTCGGTCTGCGTCCGAACGGTCGGCCCGCGCCTCCCCGGCGGACGCGCGGCGCGAAAGCTCTAACTCGAAGGCGGTCAGGGCCGGTCCATCTAGTTGGCCGTCGATCCAGGCGGTGTAGCGTTCTTCAAAGGTTTTCATAAACGTCTTTCAAGAGGGTTTGCAGCTTCTTGCGGGCGTAAAAAAGTCGGCTCATCACCGTGCCGATGGAACAGCCCACCGTCTCGGCAATTTCATGGTATTGCAGATCCTCCATCTCCTTGAGTAGGATGACCGTGCGGTGCTCCGGCGAGAGCTTGGCGATGGCGGCATCGATGCGCGCGCGCACCTCGCCGCGCTCCAGCTTCTGGTGGGGGGCCGGTTCGCTCTTGGGTGCCAGGTCGCTGCCCGGCTCCATGTCGTGCAAGCCGATGGTGTCGTCGAACTCCTGCCCGCCGGTGATCTGCTTCTTGCGCAGCGAGTCGATGGCCACGTTCGTCATGATCCGGTACAGCCAGGTGTAAAAGCTGGACTGGAAGCGGAACTTGTCGATGGATTTCCACGCTTTGAAGAAGCCATCCTGCGCCAAGTCCCACGCATCTTGCTCGTTGTGGACCAGGTGGTAGATCATGGCGAAAATGCGGGTGCGGTATTTGGTGACCAATTCGTCGAAAGCCTTGTCGTCTCCTCCCTGACAGCGCCGCACGAGGTCGTAGTCTTCCGGCTCGGCACCGGCGGGGGAGGGCGTGCACACACCTTCTTTAGGATGGTCAGACGAGGCGGGTCCGCGTTCCATTCAATGAAAATTCCCTCGGCAAACTCGAAAAACTTTGGAATCGTCTCGTTCGTCAACTTTCCGGCCTACTGCGAGCCGTACCGGCGGCGCCATTCGCCCCGGAAATGGCCCATGAGCGAGATGATGCCGTCGCGCACCTGGAAAACACGCGCCCGGAGGTCCTGCGCGCCTTCGTGATCAAAAATCTGCTCGGACCGGCACTGGTCCACGGCTTCGAGCGCGTTGGTCGCGGCCTTGAGCGCGCGCTTGAGGTAGGCGATGGTCATTCCCGGTTCGTCTGCGTCATCGTCCGAGAGCGCGGCGGCGAGCTTGACGTTCGTGAGCGTGCTGCTGGTGGACAGCCGCACGACCGCCGGGTGCTGCGAGATTGGGTCCTGCTCGCTGAACATGCCGTCGATGTGGACCGCCAGCGCGTTGGCTGCCTGGTAAAGTGGGTGCTGGTCGTAACGGTCGGCCACCACGTCTTCCTCGTCGTCGGAATCCTCGTCGTCCTCGAATTCATCGTCGTCGATCTCGTCATCATCGTCGTCGAACTCATTGTCGTCCGCATCCTCCTCGCCGGGTTCGCCGCCGTTGCGCGAGGAGCCGGTGAAAATGTCGTCGATGTCCGCCGACCAATCCTTGCCACGCTCATCCGTGAGGTGATGCCAGCCCATCTCGCGGGCGATGATCTGGTCGCGGTTGGGGTCGTCGAGATACTTGTCGAGCAGTTCCATGTATTTTTCGGTCTTACGGTCCTGCTTTTGCAAAAACCGCTCCCAATCGTACTCGTCCCAGACCTTTTCCCCGTCGCCACCGGATTTGCATGGTTGATCGGCCATAAATGTTGAGGAAAAACGTATCGCAGCCACCCGGGCGATGCAAGGGGGGAGGACCACAGTAGCCGATGGGCAAGCCGACGGTTTGGCCTTCCGTTTTGCCGGAAACGGCGCATGTTGCCCTTCTCATCCCATGAAACTGCTTTTGATCGACGGCAGCTACTACGCTTACCGCTCTTTTCACGCCATCCGGGGGTTGACCAACTCGCAGGGCGCGCCGACCAACGCCATCTTCGGCTTCGCCAAGACCGTGCGCCGAATGCTCAAGGACCTGCGTCCCGACCTCGCGGCGGTCTGCTGGGACGAGGGGCTGCCTGCCCGGCGCACCGAACTCCAGCCCGAGTACAAGCAGCATCGCTCCGAGATGCCCTCGGAGATGGTGCCGCAGATTCCGTTCATCCGCGACCTGGTGCCCAAGCTGGGCCTATACGGCGTGTCGCTACCGAACACCGAAGCCGACGACCTGATGGCGTCGTATTCCTGCGCCGCGCACCGGCAGGGCATGGAGGTGATCCTGGCGACCAACGACAAGGACCTGCTCTCGCTGGTGGAGGACGATATCCTGGTTTATTCGACGGCCAAGGCGGATTTGCCGTCGCCGGAGCAGATGTTCACGCTGCTCGACCCGGCGGCGATCAAGAAGAAGTGGGGCGTCAAACCGGCGTGCATTTTGGACGTGCTAGCGCTGAGCGGCGACGCCAGCGATAACATCGCGGGGGTGGCGGGCGTCGGTCCGAAGACCGCGACCACGCTGATCCAGAACGCGGGGGGCCTCACGGAATTGCTCGCCGACCTGAGCACCGTGAAAAACGAGAAGCTGCGCACCAAGCTCATCGACGCGCGGGCGCAGATCGAGCAAAACCGCGAGATGGTGCGGCTGGACACCGATCTGGAACTACCGGTGGCGTTGGATGGCCTCGTCATCGCGCCGAAGTATGACGAGTTGATCGAGGCGTTGGAATGGTGCGAGTTCCGCTCGCTGCTGGCCGAGGTGCGCGCCGAGAAAAAGGCGGTCGTAGCGGGTGGAGGCGGGGGAAAACCGGCGGCGGTGCAGGATGATCTTTTCCCGTTTTGAGGTAGGGAAAGCTTTCCAGATCTTCCCTGACTAATTGTTGGAATGGCCGGAGCCCGGCCTGCGTCTGTGGCGCGAGCAAGGGAAGGCCCCGGAGGGGCCTCCCTACCTGTCGGATTTCTGCGCAATGATCGTCGCCTGACTGGCCACGACCTGCCAGTGGCCGTCGCGGTGAACGAACACGTCTGTCCAGCGGTAGCTGCCGCCGACCGCCAGATCGAGCGTCGTGTTGCCGTTGAACGTCGTCTTGCCCGTCAGGACGGCGCACTCGCCGTGAAGCTGCACCTGGATGTCCTCCAGCTTGAAATCCGTCAATTGCAACGCGCCGGACTTCGCCACTTCCAGATCGTCCTTCTTGCCCGTGACCGCACCGCTGGGATCGGTGCAAATGAAATCTTCCACCTCAATGCGCGTGATTGCCTCGACGTTGTGCAACGCGACGGCCTGGCTCCAAAACCGTTCGAGCATTGTCAGGCCCGACTTGATGCCGTCGGTATCATGCTTGCCGGTGGCGTCCTCCAGACTTTGTTCCAGGGCAGTCAAACCGGCGCTGTTCAGATCACTGGTTTGCACCGGGTCCTTGTGGGCAACCTGCCACATCCGCGCGTTGCGCTCGGGGCCGGAGTCGCCTCGCGGACCGGGCAGATCCTGACCTTGGACCATGGATGCGCCCCAGCCGAGCACGGCCAGCGCGAGAATAGATAGAGAAGCACGTATCATTCTTCCGTTTTCTCGGCCTGTTGCGAGGCGATGGCGGTAGCTTGGCTGGCCACCACCTGCCATTTACCTTCGCGCCGCACGAACACGTCCGTCCAACGGTAATCTCCGCCCAGCGGACGCTCGCCCGCGTTGGCGCGGAAAGTCGTCTTGCCTGTCACGACGGCGGACTCGCCGTAGACGCTGACCTTCATGTCCGCGAGCTGGAAATTGGAGATGTTCAACGTACCCGCCTTGGCCTCCTCGATGTCGTCAGCTTTGTGCGAGACCGTTCCGCTAGGGTCTGTGGCGATGAAGTCGTCCGACTCGATGCGGGTGATGGCTTCCACGTCGTGCTTGACGACGGCGTCGGCCCATTCCTGTTCGAGCTTACGCAGGGCGGTGCCCTCGTCGCCGTGGCAGTCCGAGCAATCGTCGCACTGGTGGCCCTTGGCGTCGTCAGTAGCGGTGGGTGCCGCCGGGGCGGGGGAAGAGACAGGAGCAGCTTCCGTCTGCGCGGAAACCGACGCAAAGTTCAGGGCGGCGGAAGCAAACAGAACGGCGGAAAAAAATGGTTTCATGACGGTGTCATTAGTTACGAGCGACGCGGGTTGCCGTCAAATAAGACCAAGTGGGCGCCCACCTTGCCGATCCGCCTTGCGCCAACCTACGATGCAGCGTCTCCATCGCGCGGCGGCGTCTCGGAACCCACCCGGTAGTCCAACTGCCGCGACAGCAGCCAGCGCACACCGAACATGTCCACCGTGGCGCGCACCGCCCGGTTGCCCAACCCGTATTTGCTGACCCCGTATTGCCGCGCGCGGTGGTTGACCGGCATCTCCGCCAGGCGGTAACCCGCGCCCTTGACCAGCGCCGGGATGAACCGGTGCATCCCCACGAACGGCACCAGCGCACGGACGCATTCCCGCCGCATCGCTTTGAGCGTGCAACCCGTGTCGCGCACGCCGTCGCGCGTGAACCGGCTGCGCACGAAATTCGCCACCCGGCTGGTGATTTTTTTAACGACCGTGTCCTTGCGCTTGGCGCGGTAGCCGCAGACGAGGTCGGCTTCGCCGTTTTCGAGCCGGGCGAGGAGCCGGGGAATGTCGGCGGGATCGTTCTGGAGGTCGCCGTCGAGCAGCGCGACCGCCCGTCCGCGCGCGGCGTGCAGCCCAGCGTACATCGCCGCACTCTGCCCGGCATTCTTCTCGAAGGCCAACACGCGCACGCGGCCCTCGGGGTCGAGCGCGATTTTGTCGCGGGTGCGGTCCGTCGAGCCGTCGTCCACGAAGACGATTTCGTAGTCCAGTCCGGCCAAGGCGGCGGCAAGTTCGCGTTGCAGGATGGGGACGTTTTCCTCCTCGTTATAGAGCGGCACGACGACGGACACGGCGGGGACGGACATGGGAATGGAAAGATTCAAGATTCAAGAACCCAGGAATTCAAGGAAGATTCAAGGTTCAAGATCCAAGGTCGCGGGAATTGCCGACTGCGTCACAGGTCCAGGCCACGGTAGTTGAAACACGCGTAGATGCGGACGTGCCGCAGGGGCAGGTCGTAGCGGCGGATTTCATACTGTGCGACGAGGCTGCACTCCTCAAACGCACTCTCCACCGAGGCCGGGAGCGCGCGGCGGCGCTCGTCGTCGGTGACGAACAGCGCGCTGTGCCCGACGAACGGACTCGCGCCCACGAAGCGGAATTCGTCCTCGGCACGGGTTGGCAGCGGCGCGCCCGCCGGGAGCGGTCGTGCCACGACCTGATCGTACCCCGGCCAGAACGAAAACTGGTTTTCCATGTTCTGCGATTCGGGCAGGTAAACCGGCGGGTGGTCTGGCCCCTGGACGGCCCGGGGGGGCAGGTAAAAGTTGAGTTCGGCGGCAAGCTGGTAGCGGCCGGCGATCAAAAACACCGGCGCGCCGAGTTCGCGCTCCTCGTCGCGGCGGAAGTTGGCGATACTCTGCGCCGTGCTCCGCCAACCGAGCAACCGCGCGCCGGGGTCCTTCGCGTACGCCCACGGCACCCCCGCACGCCGGGTGAGGTCGGTGTCCAGGATCAACGCGCCGAGCACAAGCGCCAGGGCAAGCGCCGCGATGGCGTAGACGGCCAACGGGCGGCTGTAGCGCGCGCGGGCGTGCCAGAGCGCGACGGAGAGCACGCTCAAGCTAACGAAGCCGGGGGCCGTCCAGTTGGGTTCCCCGGCGGTCTTGAACGCGAGCAGCGTGTACAGCACGATCAGTGGCAGGCTGAACGCGAGCAGGAAACGCGTCTTCTCCGTGGCGGGGTCGGGCGCGCCGGGCACGGCGGGCCGCGGGAACGCAACGCGCCACCCCCAGGGAATCGCCGTCACCAAGGCGGCCAACACCAGCGGGGAATACACGCCGAGGTGCCCGCCGAGGAAGTCGAAGAATTCCTTGAATGGTTGGTCGAACGCCGTGCCGAGTCGGCCACGGTCGTGCAGGTGATTGAGCGTGATCCAGGCGTGGCTGGCGTTCCAAAATACCGGCGGGCTGCTCACGATCACCGCGACCAACAACATCAGGTAGAAACCGGGCTGGCGGAATTCCCGCCGCCAGCGCGGCGCGCCGAGCATCGCCAGGACGATGCCCAGCAGCTCCATCGCGTTCGTGTACTTCGAGAGGAAGCCCAGCCCGACGCACAACCCCGTCAACAGCCAGTACGGCAGCCGGACCCGGCGACGCTCCAACGCGAGCCACGCGCTGAACATTCCCCCCGTCCAAAAGAACACCGAAAGCGGGTCGATGGTCATCAACAGCGAGCCGACCTGGAAAATGGGGATCAGGTTGAGGGTCACGACCGTCCACACGGCCACGGCGTCACCATAGAGGCGGCGGCTGAACGCGAGCAAAACCAGGCTCGTGCCCAGCGCGAGGAGCGGGCTGAAGAAACGGATGCCGAACTCGCTTTTGCCAAACAGCGCCGTGCCTGCGCGGATTGCCACCGCCACGCCTGGCCCCTTGCTGTAATATGCCCAGTCGAGCCGTTCGCTCCACATCTGGTAATAGGCCTCGTCCGGCGAGAGTTCGACGCGCCCGATGTAGGCCAGCCGCAGGCCGGTCAGCAGCAGGAGGAAAAGGAGGGCGGCTTGGACGGGGCGCGACATGGACGGGGCCAAGATTCGGGATTCAGCGCCGAAGATTCAAGGAAGATTCGAGCCGGGTGGCCAGCCCGGGCCAACGGCGAGCGACAGCCTGGCAGGCGGCCATCCCGAGCAACGCCGCGCCCGCGCCCAGCAGCGCCGAGATCAAAACGTCGCTCGGCCAGTGGGAACCGACGTAAACGCGGGAATACGCCACGAGCGACGCGGGCAGGAAATACAGCGCGCCGCGCCACCGATAAAACAGCGTTAGCAAGGTGGCGACGCAGAAGTTGTTGAGCGTGTGGCTCGACGGGAACGACCGACCGGCGGTCGGCGACGTCAGGAGTTGCGGCACGGATAAACGGGTGATCACCGGCGGCCTAAACGCGGCCAAAACGGCGGGCCGGACGCGACGCGCGAGGTCCACTTGCCGCACGTCCGCAACCGATTGGAAAGGCCGGGGCCGGTGGACGAGATGCTTGAGGGTGTTGCTCACCACGCCGTCGCCTACGGCCAGCATCAGCCCCAGCGCCAGCAGGAACACCCGCGCGCGGCGGCGACCAAACCAGGCGGTTAAGAGAATCAAGACGACGATGAACGGCAGCCAAAAGTTCAGCGAGGACGCCACCGCCATGACGCGGTCGAGCGTCGGGCCGGTCCACTGGCCGTTGATGAGTGGGAAAACACGTTCGTCCATCGGCGGGCAGTTTCCGGCGGCAAGTCCCGGGCTTCAAGTGGGCAAAACAGGCCCTGACAACTGAGAACAGCCTTGAGGACCTGTCTTTGCAATGTTCCGACCATTGCGCGACGTTGTCGCACTCCATGAAATCGTCCCTCTCCGGCTTCGTCGGACTCTGTCTGCTGTTTGCTACCGTCGGCGGTGTCACGGCAGAGGATGCACCTGCCCTGACCGCCTCCGACATCCTGCGGGCCGTGCGCGAAGGGCAGGGGAGCCGCCACGAATCGCTCAACGGCCGACTGCGCAACGACGAAACCGGTGCGGCCTTTCCCTTCAAGCTCGTCGCGGACGGCCCGCTGGTGCGTTACCAATTCGCGGGCAACCCGGTGACTGTCGTACAGGTGCGTTATGACGAAGAAAACTCGCAACTCGAAGAAGTGACGGGCGGGACAACGGAAAAACTGACGCCCGCCAATTTCGACAAAAAAATCCTGGGCACCGACCTGTCCTACGAGGATCTGGCACTGCGGTTCGTTTATTGGTCGAAGGCGACGCTGCTGGGCGACGAAACGCTCAAACTGCGCACCGCGTACAAGCTGCGCGTCAACGCTCCCAACCGGCGCACGCAATATTCCAGTGTCAACCTCTGGGTGGACCGCGACAGCGGCGCACTGCTGCGCGCGGAGGCGTACGATTGGGACGGCAGGCTCGTGAAACGTTTCGAGGTCATCAGCGGCCAGAAGCTGCCCGACAATGCTGAGGGCAAATGGTACCTGAAGGAGATGCGGATCGAAAACCTCGACCCCACGACGGGTAAAGCAAAATCGCGCTCGTACCTGAACATTACCGGCTTGGCCGGTTGAGCCGCTGCCTACAGCGCGGCGGGACCCGTTTCCTCCGTGCGGATGCGGATGGCCTGCTCGACCGGGGTGATGAACACTTTGCCGTCACCGATTTTTCCAGTGCGTGCGGCCTTTAACACAACGTGGATCGCTGAATCCGTCATCTCGTCGGTCAGGACGACCTCGATCTTTACACGTGGCAAGAAATCGACCTGGTAAGTGGCCTCGCGGTACACCTCGGTGTGGGCGGTCTGGTGGCCAAAGCCCTTGACCTCGCACAAGGTCATGCCCTCAACGCCGAGGTCGGTCAGGGCGTCTTTGACCTCCTCGATCTTGAACGGTTTGATGATGGCTTCCAGCTTCTTCATGGTAGAACGCAGTCTCGCCGGAAGCCGTTGCCTGCCGGAAAAGCGAAACGGTGGCCCCCGTTTCTGTCGCAACAAATTCGGAAGGCCACCGTGGTTAAAACTGACGGCAAGGGGCGGGTGCAAACCCCCGAAAACACCCGCCCCTCACCTTTGCAAAACGATGTTGGTCCCTCTAGCAATGCGCGTGCCAACGAGTGTCCCAAGTGAGTTCTCCTCGGGGAAAGCACAACAAATGAAGCGAACGAGGGGCGGGGTGGTTATCTTTGCGCAGACCACACGGCTAAAAGTGGAATCGTCTGGCTAGATTTGTATGGCGGGCGGCTTCGTCGATCTAGACACGTAAGCGATAGCCACATCCTTCCGTTGCCGTGTCGAGCACCGTTACGGCGGCGGAGCACCGTGGCTACAGCGATGCCCGGTTAACCTGACCATTACTTTGCGGCTGGCACGGACGGTACCGCGTTGCCTTCATCAAAATATTCCACTCCAGCGTAGTGCGTAACCTGTAGATATTGCTGCCAATCCACGCCGCCGACATTCGCGGCAGCCGTCAGCTTCTCGGTCACCGGGGCCGCCGGGGCGGCTTGTCCAGAGGACGGCACCGCCAGCGCTTCGCCGAGCACCCGCCCGTCCATCGGCGGTACGTTGGGCAGGCCCAGAATGCTTGCAATGGTCGGCGCGAGATCGGTGTTGGCGCTGGGTAGTTCGTCACGAAAACCCCGGCGGAAACTCGGGCCGTTGGCGACGAGCGTATTGTGTAGGTCGTACCGGCTGAGCGTAGCGTGTGTGCCTTGGCCCGCCTTGCGTTCGCCGTCGGCATAGATGGCTCCCGGCAAACCGTCGGCATTGCGGTCCTCGCTCCAGCGCAACGCCACGGCCACATCCGGCGCGTCGGGCGAGTCGATGTGCACAGCGCTCAGGGGAAGCGTCCCCGGCAAGGTGTCACGCGTGAAGATCACCCCGGCGAATTCGGAACGTTGGAGCGCCTCGACGACCTGACGGATCGTGGCCTGATCGTGCCCGACCGCATACAAATACACCGTTCCCCCGAGACCTACCGAAAGAACCTGCCCGGTCCTGGGTTCCGCGCGAAATTCATTGACCGTTTCGACGCCTTCGCCGCGCAGGTATCTGGCCACGTCAACCTGATGCCCGATGGTCGAAAATCCGTGGTCGGACACCACGAACACGTCCGTCTTGTCGCGCCAGCCGCGCGTTTCGAGCGTGGCGAGCACGGTTCCGAGGTTTGCGTCGCTGCTGGCGAGCGCCTTGAGCGCCTGTGGCGACGATGGGCCATAGCGATGCTGCGAGAAATCCGGCTCGCTCAGCCACAGGACGGAAATCTTCGGCAACTCGTCTTTCCAGAGCGCCTGGGTCAACGCCCTGGTGGTCCAAGCGTCTTCATCGACGTTCGGCAGCCGGATCTCGCGTGGAAATGGCGTGCCCACGGAGACGGCGAGGTCGCGCACGGCGCTTTCGGGCAGGGTGTTGCCGCTGAAAAGATCGACGGATTCCTCGCCGAGCTTCCCGGCGTCGGGCCGTGCTTTCCGGTCCTGGAGCAGGACAACGGCCTTGGTGCTCGTCGTGGCGGTGCGCCAACCGGCGGCGTGGGCCAGTTCGGCCAGGGTCGGCACGCGCAGATAGTTCCCACCGGTGGCGGCGTCACCGATGCGGATGGCCTGCAAATCCTCCGTGGCGAAGGAGCGGTACGGGTCCACCGCCGGGCGGTACTCGCGGTTGCCGATCAAACCGCTACGGCGCGGGTAGCAGCCGGTGGCGATGGCTGTCCCGTTGACCTCGGTGCTCGTGGGATAGACGCTGTGGTGGCGGGCGAAAAAGGTGCCCTCACGCGCGAACTTCGCCAGCGTGGGGGTGGCTGTTTCATCGACGGAATCGGCCCGCAAGCCGTCCCAGACGACGATCACGACGTGCTCGGCACGACCGGCGGGGGTGGCTTGATCATTCTGCGCAAAGAGGCGGTCACCAAAGGCAACCAACAAAATCCCGGCGAGCAGGCAACCGGCAGAGCGAAACAGGTGCATGGCGTCAGAATAGGTCTGGAAAAAAGGGACGAAAGTGACAAACTTGACACCAAACAAGAGCGGAACACGGTCCGCCACTTCGAACATCCTTTTGCCGACCCGATGAAAACTTTGTTTTCGCTTTGCGTCGCGTTGCTTTTACTCGTTCCGGCAACCAGGGCAACGGACTCCAGCACCAGTCCCAGTAAACCTTCGCCCAAGCGGGGGATGACCCAGGCCAAAATCCTCGCGCTTTACGGCGAACCGCGCCACCGCGCGCGGCTCGACGGACGGGAAGTGTGGTACTACCGCCTCAAGTTCGCCGAGGTATACGGACGTGCCATCGTGCCTTTCGAGTTCAGCAGCGACAACGTGACGCTGGGCGAAATTACGTTCGCGCCCGATGGCAGGGTGGCGAGCATCGTCTGGAACCACGGCGCTGCCTCGGTCGCGCAGTGAGCGGATCCGGCGTCAGTCCGTGATGATGTCTTTATATGTCCCGCCCGCCGGGATCATCGGCAAGACGTGCTCCGTGTAGGGCGTCATCACGTCGAGCACGTAGACCTCTTTGGCCGCCAGCATCCGCTCCATCGCCGCGCGCAGGTCTTCCTTGCGCGTCACGCGCTCGCAGGTCACGCCGAAGCCCTCGCACATCTTGACGTAGTCCGGGTAGATGCCCTTCGGGTCCTTCGGGTTGCCCAGGAAGGTGTGCCCACGGTTGCTCTTGTAGAAACGGTCCTCCCACTGGACGACCATGCCGAGGTGCTGGTTGTTGAGGATGATCGCTTTGGCGGCGATGCCCTCCACCTTCGCGCAGGCAAGTTCCTGCACGTTCATCAGGAACGAGCCGTCGCCGTCAATGTCGATGACTTCCTTGTTCGGGCACGCCACCTTGGCACCCATCGCGGCGGGAAAACCGAAGCCCATCGCACCCAAGCCCGCCGAGGTGATCAGCGTGCGCGGGCGCAGAAAATTACAGAACTGCGCGGCCCACATCTGGTGCTGGCCCACGCCGGTCGTGATGATCGCGTCGCCCTTGGTCAGTTCGTCGAGCAACTGGATTGCGTACTGCGGCTGGATGGTGTCGTCGGCGTCCTTGAATTTGAGCGGAAACTTCGCCTTCCACCCCTGGATCGTCGCGTACCACTCAGGAAACCGGCTATGCGTGCCGGTCGGCGTCCGCTCCCAACCGGCCTGCGCGAGCAGGGCGTTGAGCCGGGTCAGTGCGCGCTTCACGTCCGCGATGACGGGCAGACGCACCACCTTGTTCTTGTTGATCTCGCTGGCGTCGATGTCGATGTGGACAATGGTGCCGTGCTCGGCGAATTTCTCGACCTTGCCGGTCACACGGTCGTCAAAGCGCACGCCCATCGCCAGCAGCACATCGGCCTCGTTGACGGCGTTGTTGGCGTAGACGGTGCCGTGCATCCCGAGCCATTTCAGCGACAGCGGATGGTTCTCCGGGAAACAGCCGATGCCCATCAGCGTGGTGGCCACGGGGATTTGTGTGCGTTCGACGAACTCCAGCAACTCCGCCGACGCGCCGCTCGAAATGATGCCGCCACCGACGTAGAGCATGGGCCGCTTGGCCGCGCCGATCAGGCCGATGACCTCGTTGAGCGCCACCTCGTCCGGCTCCGGTCCGAGGTCGTCGTAGCCGCGCAGGCTGATCGTGGATGGGAAAATCGGCTGCGCCTTGGCCTGCTGGATGTTCTTGGGCACGTCGATGAGTACTGGCCCGGGACGCCCGCTCTGGGCGATGTGAAACGCTTCCTTCACCACGCGCGGGATGTCGTTGATGTCCCAGACGAGGTAGGAGTGTTTGACGATAGGCAGAGTCATGCCGAACACGTCCGTCTCCTGGAACGCGCCGCGCCCGATCATCCACTGAGGCACTTGGCCGGTGATCGCCACGAGCGGCACCGAGTCCATGTAAGCGTCGGCGATGCCGGAAAGGAGGTTGGTCGCGCCCGGGCCGCTGGTAGCCATGCAGACGCCCGCCTTACCGGTGGCGCGGGCGTAGCCTTCCGCCGCGAACACACCGCCCTGCTCGTGCCGGGGTAGGATCGTGCGAATCTTGGTCGATTTGGTCAGCGCTTGGTGGATGGGCATAGAAGCCCCGCCGGGGTATGCAAAAATGGCCTCCACACCCTCGCGTTCGAGGCACGCGACGAGGATTTCCGCGCCGTCCATGACCGGCCCGCGGTCGGGCGCGGGAGCGGGGGTGTGCGTCGAGGTAGCGGCGGGAGCGGGGTTGGCGGGTGTCATGCGTGTGGGGCGTAGACAATATGAATTTTTTACACCTCTGGCAAGACGGAAAGCGCTCGGCGCGAGGAAAACGGCGGCAAATTCGCTCAGGCGCGTTGCCGCCGGTAGTGCCAGGCCGAGTACCCGAGGCTACCGAACCCCAGGCTCACGATGAAAGCGAGCATCGAAACGGTCAGCATAGCCGTGGACATGAAGCAACCAGCGATCAGCAAACCCGCCGCCCCAAATACCATCGCGCGTCCGACCAGCCGGTGGGTGGCCCGCCACGTCGCGGGGTCCTCAAGGGTCCAGGGAGTGCGGGCACCGAAGAGATAATTCGAGGGCAAGTTGCCGAAGAAGTTCCCGAGGACGGCAATCACGAGAAGAAAGCTGTCGCACAGCACCCGGCCCACGTCGACAGCCCAACCCACCGCCGTCAGGACGATCAGAATTTCCGCCAGGGCCATCTGCCCGGTGATCAACCAGCGGCACCGGCGCAGCAGCCGCCGGAAGCGGGTGGTGTCCGCCGCCGGGTCCCGGCGCAGGCGTGGGTCGAGTCGCGGCACCCAGGCAAGCAGGATGGCAAAGCCCAGGTTGAGCACGGGCAGGATCAGCAGGCCCGGCAGCTTGGGCATCCAACCGTCCGGCTGACCGCGCAAACCCCAGTGGGAGGCGATCACCGGCGGAATTTTATTCCACCCCGCCGCCGCCAGCGCGAGCGGCAGGACGAGTAAAAGGACTTGGACGAGTTCTTTTCGCAGGAGACGCAGGGTTTTCGTGGGATGTGGCGAGGTGGCGCGGGTGTTTGCCGCGTTCGATGAGAGTCAGGAACCAGGCGAGGCATTCGTCGAGGACGGTGGCCTCCAGCCGGTACACGACCGACTGCCCGGCCTTGCGCGCCGACACCAGCCCGGCCCGGCGCAGCAGCCCCAGGTGATGCGACACGGTCGGCTTGCCCAGCGAGAACGCGGCGGCGAGGTCCCCGGCGGTGTGGTCGCGCTGGCCGAGCAGGTCGAGGATGCGCCGACGAGTGGGATCGTCCAGCGCGCGGAAGAGGTGGTTCATGGAGACGTTTTGATGATTCGGCAATTATCGAAATAGCGCAAGCGGATTTTTCGCGGGTGATGTGGGATGGCTTGCTGCGGCAGCCGGTAACTACTAGGATGACTCCATGAGTACGCTCGCCGAAATCGAAGCCGCCGTGGAACAACTACCGCGAACGCAGCAGGAAGAGCTCTATAATTATCTCGGCGCACGGTTGGATACGCGCCCGAAAAAACGCATCTCGCCGGAGGAATTCCGAGCGTGGTTGGAAAAGGCTCGTGGCATCCCCCGATCCGGCCTTACCACCGACGAAATTATGGCGATGACTCGCGGCGAAGAATGAGCGGCTACCTTATCGACAGCAATGTGCTGATTGATGTGATAACCTCTGATCCTGTCTGGTCAACGTGGTCGGAAGTGCGAATAGCTAATGCAGTGGCGCAAGAATCGGCGTTTATTAACCCGATCATCTATGCGGAACTCGCGCCTGCTTTCAAATCGTTGGGCGAGTTGGATGAGTGGCTTGACCCGGAGGTTTATCAGCGTCTGCCATTGCCGTACGGCGCCGGATGGCGTGCCAGCCAAGCCTTTTTGCAGTACCGTCGTGCGGGCGGAACCCGCGTTTCGCCGCTGCCGGATTTTTACATCGGTGCGCACGCCGCAATTGCTGGTCTGACGTTGGTGACGCGCGATGCAGCTCGCTACGTCACCTATTTTCCTGAAGTGACTTTGCTCGCCCCATGAGACGTGGGGGCCTGGCGCAACGCAAACAGCCGCGTCATATGCTGCTTGCCTGGTGGGCGATTGCGGTGTTCGCCTTTTTTTATTTGCCAGTGGTCTTGTTGGTGGCGTTTTCGTGCAACGACGGCGCAGGCATCCACTGGACAGGCTTCAGCTTGCGCTGGTACGACGAACTTTTCCGGGACGCCGACCTCAGTGCCGCCCTCCGCAACAGCCTGCTGATCGCGGCGGCCACGACCATCCTCTCCACCATCTTGGGCACGCTGAGCGCGTGGCTGCTTCACCGCCACCGCTTTTCCCCGTTGGTCAAAGCCTCCGTCGCCGGGTTGATCCTCGTACCGATGCTCGTGCCGGAGGTGTTGATGGGCGTTAGCTTGCTGCTGTGGTTCGTCTGCATCCATTGGCCGCTGGGCCTCGCCACGGTTATCGCCGCGCACGTCACTTTTTGCTTCCCTTTCGTACTGGTGACGGTGCGCGCCCGGCTTGCGGGCCTCGACCCGCATCTGGAAGAAGCCGCACTCGATCTTGGCGCGCGTCCGTGGGAAGCGTTCTGGCGGGTGATCGTGCCGTTCCTGCGGCCCGCCATCGTCGGCGGTGCGCTGCTCGCCTTCACGCTTTCGCTGGACGAATACATCGTCACGGTTTTCACGAACGGCCCGGGTTCACAAACCCTGCCGCAGAAGATCTTCGGCTTGGCAAAAATCGGTCTCAATCCCAAACTCAACGCCCTGAGCACGCTGTTCTTGCTCGGCACGGCGGTTCCGGCCATCGTGGCCGAGGCGTTTTCTCGTCGTTCTGGTCAACCCGACGCCCTTTCCTCGTCATGAATTTCCGCCGTTGCCTCCCCGCCCTCGCCTGCGGAGCGATGCTCATGCTGCCAACACCTGCCGCGCAGGCCGCCGACACGTTGAACCTTTTCTGCTGGTCGGAATACATCCCGCGCCCGGTGATCGACGCTTTCCAGCGAGAAACCGGCGTGAAGGTCACCGTCGAAAATTATGCTTCCAACGAGGAAATGCTGGCCAAACTTCTCGCGGGCGGCGGCAGCTACGACCTCGTTCAACCCAGCGAGTACACCGTGGAGGCGCTGGTCAAAGCCGGTCTGCTCCTGCCGCTCGCCAAGGACAAAATCCCCAACGTCAAAAACCTCGACCCAAGGTTTCTCGACCTGCCGTTCGACCCGGGCAATAAATTCAGCCTGCCGTGGATGGTTGGCACGGTGGGCATCGTGATCAACGTCGAGCGCGTCAAGGAACCAATTACCGGGTTCGCAGACGTATTTAACGGTCGGCACCGGGGCCGGATCGTCGTGCTCGACGACAGCCGCGAACTCGTCAGTTGGGCGCTCGCCACGCTCAAAATCCCGACGAACGACCTCGACGCCGCCAACTTGGCCAAGATGCGTCCGATCCTGGCGCGCTGGCTGCCGCAGATCAAAGTGTTCGATTCCGACAGCCCGAAGACCGCCCTGCTCGCCGGGGACGTGGACCTGGGCATCGTCTGGAGCGGTGAGGGGGCGATCCTCTACCGACAGGACCCGAAAAAATTCCGCTGGACCCTGCCGCGCGAGGGCAGCCATCGGTTCATCGACAACCTCGCCATTCCCAAGACCTGCCAACACAGAGAAACCGCCGAGCGTTTCATGGATTTCGTGCTCCGGCCAGAGGTCAGCAAACTTATTTCCGACGCTTTTCCCTACACGAACCCGAACCTCGCCGCGCGCAAACTGCTGACCGAGGCGCAACTGGCAAATCCGGCCAGCTACCCGCCGCCCGACCAGGAGAAGGATCTGGAAACGTTCCGCGACATCGGTGCGCAGGCCAGCGAGGTGGATGCGCTGGTGTCGGAGTTGAAGTCGGGTGGGCGATAGAATGACGAATGACGAATGATAGAAATCGGAGAAATCTGCAGCCTATGGTCGGCACCCCTCTGCATATCGTCATTCGTCATTCGCACTTCCCGGTCGCCACCCCCCAGTTTTTCGGCTACATTCATCCCCGATGCATCCGTCCCGTCCCCTTGGTTTGGCCCTATTTTTGTGCGGAGCCGCGTTGCTCCCGCTGGCCCGCGCCCAGCAGGCCGCGCCCACGCCGGTTGCGGCGGCGTCCGACCTGCGCCGCGTCTCGCTCGACCGGCCCGCCGGCATCCCCGAGACCATCGAACCCTCGTGGGACACCCGCCCCGACGCCCGCACGATGTATTTCCAGATCCCTGCGCCGCGCGGCCAGATCACCGACCGCAATGGCTACCCCCTTGCGCAATCTCGCATGGGTTACCATCTGGAAATGCGTTTTCCGCCGGGCGACGACCTCAGCGACGCCCAGGTTTTCGCCTACGCCCGCACCGAGTTCGTCGCCGCACAGTCTGCCTTGCGGCGGGAACTAAAGGCCGACACCAACACCGTAATCGACCACTACCGCAACCGCCGGATGCTCCCGCTGGACATCGCCACCTACCTCACCGCGGAGGAGGTCGAGAGCGTCCGCACCAGGCTCGCCGGGGACCCCAACCTGAGCCTGCGGCCCATCTACCTGCGCTACTATCCCAACGGCGCGTCCGCCGCGCACGTCATCGGTTACATCCAAAAAAACGGCGCGGATCAGCTCCACGGTCCGCTCCAGGGCAACGAATCACTCTGGGGTGACGTGGAAGGCAAGGAGGGCCTCGAAAAAACGTTTAACGAACAGCTCACCGGCCACCCCGGCACGCTGAACATGACCTTTGACGGCAAGGGCAACAAGACGAGCGAGCGTATGGTGACTCCGCCCATCCCCGGCAACAACGTCATCACCACACTGGACATCAAGCTCCAGCAAATCTGCGAGCAAGCGCTTGCCAAAAGCGACAAACGCGGGGCCATCGTCGTCATGGACCCTAACAGCGGCGACGTGCTGGCGATGGCGTCTTACCCCTCGTTTGACCTCAACCAATGGGTGCCTTCTATCTCACAGGCGGATTTCAAGAAGATCAACGAGGACCCCGACATCCCGCTGATCCCACGCGCCTTCCGGGCAACCTATCCGGCAGGTTCAACGTTTAAAATCGTCGTCGGTGCGGCGGCGCTCCAGAGCCGCACTATCGACAAGGACGACGAGTTCACCGGCCCGCCGTCCATGACCTTCGCCGGCGGCATCGTCATGCACAACTGGAAGAAGACGGACGCGGGCGACCTGAATTTTGCGCAGGCGCTCGCGCAGAGCTGCGACACCTGGTTTTATCAGGTCGGTATCAAAACAGGCTCGGAAAAGATCGTCGACTGGGCGAAACGCTTTGGCTTCGGCACGAAAACCGGCCTGCCGCTCAAGGACGAAGCCTCGGGGCTGGTACCAGATAATGAGTACATGAAGCGCGTCCACAAGCGCAAATTCTACGACGGCGACATCGCCAACCTTTCCATCGGCCAAGGCGACCTCGAAGTGACGCCCGTGCAAATGGCGCAAGCGATGGCCACGCTGGCCAACGGCGGGCAATTCCACCAGATCCGGCTCGTCCAACAGGTGCAGACCATCGACAACGGCATCGCCTCGGCCTACCAAGTGCGTACCCGGCGCGACGTGGGCCTGACTCCCGACGTGGTGGACACGATCAAAAAGGGCATGAGCATGGTCGTGGACAGCGGCATGGGCACGGGCCATCAGGCGCACGTTCCCGGCGTGGATATGTGCGGCAAGACCGGTTCGGCGCAGTGGGGCGCGGGCAACAAGAACAAGGAAAAATCCCGGACGGCGGCCTGGTTCTCGGGGTTCGCGCCGCTGGACAAGCCGCAGTACGCCTTCGCGGTAGTGGTCGAGGGCGAGGCGGGCGACAACAGTGCGCATGGCGGCAAGCTGGCGGCCCCGATGGTCGGCAAGGTCTTCCGCGAGGTTTTCAGGAAGAATAAGCCCGAGAAGAGCCACAAGAAGAAGCATGCCGACGAGGATGACGACGAGAACATGGACGACACGCCGCCGAAGGACCAGGTATCAGACGACGTGGACTGACGGCGCGATCTTCGCTTGCAGGCGGGTCTTTCCTTTTATTTACATTCCGTTACAATGAGACTGCAACCGCGACGCTGTTCGGGACGAAAACCCGTCTGAAGCCGCGCTGCTTTAGCACTGGCCCTGACCGAGAATGGTCCGCACTTCGATGCCCTTTGACCTCAAATCCCTCGTGGCCGCCCGGATGGGCGAGAACTACGAACTGCATAGTCAGCACCTCAACCCCACGCTCGTTCAGGTGCAACGGACCATCGGTTTCGACCGGGTCTACGTCCGGGCGGAGGGCGCTTACCTCTACGACGCCGAAGGCCACGCTTTCCTCGATTTCCTGAGCGGCTACAGCGTTTTCAACATCGGACGCAACCATCCCGTCGTCGCCAAGGCCATCCGTGACGCGCTCGACCTGGATCTGCCCAACATGGTCCAGATGGATTGCTCGCTGCTCAGTGGTTTGCTGGCCGAGGCGTTGCTGAAAAAAGCTCCGGCCCATCTGAACGCCGTGTTTTTCTGCAATTCGGGCACCGAGGCGGTCGAAGGCGCGATGAAATTCGCCCGTGCTGCGACGGGTCGACCCCGGATCGTCAGTCTGAAAGGCAGTTACCATGGTTTGAGCTACGGCGCGCTTTCCATCACGGGCAGCGAGACGTTTCAAGAGGGGTTTGGTCCGTTTCTGGCGGACACGGAGACCGTCCGGCTTGGCGACCTCGCCGCGCTTGAAGCAACACTCTCCCAGCGGGACGTGGCGGCCTTCATCGTCGAGCCCGTCCAAGGCAAGGGCGTCAACTATCCGACCGACGACTATTTCCAGCGCGCGCAAGAGCTTTGCCGACGCTACGGCACGCTCTTGATTTGCGACGAGGTCCAGACGGGCCTCGGGCGCACCGGCAAGTGGTTCGCCTTCGAGCACTGGGGCCTGGAGCCGGACATCGTCACTATGGCCAAGACGCTCAGCGGCGGCTACGTGCCTTGCGGGGCCATCGTCACGCGGCGGCGGATTTACCAGAAAGTGTTCAGCCGGTTGGATCGTTGTGTGGTCCACAGCAGCACCTTCGGACGCAACAACCTGGCGATGACCTGCGCGATGGCCACGCTCTCCGTCTTGGAGGACGAGAAGCTCATCGAAAATTCGGCCAACATCGGCGCGTTGCTCATCCACCGGCTCACCAAGCTCAAGAAGAAGCACCCATTCATCAAAGAGGTGCGCGGCAAGGGCCTCATGATCGCCATCGAGTTCCACGAGCCGCCGCAGTTCAAGAGCAAGCTGGCGTGGCGTTTGATGCACAAGATCGACCAATCGCTGTTTCCGCAATTGGTCATCGTGCCGATGCTTTCAAAGCATCGCATCTTGACCCAGGTGGCCGGGCACAATATGGACGTAATCAAGATCCTGCCTCCACTGACCATCGGCGAGCGGGAGGTGGACCTGTTCGTCAACGCACTCGACGAGACGCTGGCCGAATGCCGCCGTTTCCCCGGACCGATCATGGAACTGGCCAAAAACACCGCGCGCTTACAACTGCGCAACAAGGGCATGATGGCTCCCAAGCGGCAAGTCAGGCCAAAGGTTGCGCTCAACGGTCACAACGGTGTGAACGGTCACCATGGTGTCAATGGTGTCAACGGCCACGGGACCAACGGCGTGGCGCTCAACGGCAAGTACGGGCACGGCCACCTGCAGCACTGAGCCGGGCATGGATGCGAGGCGGCAGCGGCGTCCCGGTCCCTTGAGCTTGCCAAGCTCGTTCGCGCTGGTGGCGGTGTTCGGGGTGAGCTTGGCGCTGCGGGCTGTGCCTGCGGACGGATCATACCGTCCGGGTCGAACACCCTCCTAGCCAAAGTGGCTACGGGAGAACCGCTTGCTTGGGCCGAGACCTTTCTGGAAGGGGAGCTTCGCCGCGACGCGCTGGGGGGCGTCTGCAGCGCGTGGTCCGAGACGGAGCCGCGCGCGTGCTTGTAATATCGCAACCGCCCGGGAAGCCTAGGCGTGTCAAAGGAATGCCGCGAAGCGATGATCCGCCAGTGGGTCAGTAGCGAGTCGGACGAGGTTTGGAGCTACGCCCGCAGCCTGGAAGACCCGGCGCGACACGACGCGTTGACCGCCGACGCCCTTGCGCAGGTGGCCGTCAGCGATCCCGCGCGCGGTGGTACGCTTTTCGCACAGCTTTCGCCCGACGCGCAGAAAAAGTCGGCGGCCACGCTGGCGAACCAATGGGCGCAGACCGATCCTGCCACGGGGGTGCAGTGGCTCGCGTCCCTGCCGACCGGCGGTGCTGCCCGCAGCCGGGCGTGGTCGGCCTTCACGAGCGCCTGGGGCAGCAACGATCCCATGGGGGCGGCTGCCTAGTTGTGCGCGCAGCCCTCCGACAAAACCCGCGACGCGAGCTTGGTTAACCTGCTGCGCTTCCAGAGCGAGGAATTCGAGCCGCGCAACGCTGTACGTCTAGCGCATTCCATCCCGCTCGGCGAAGCGCGATCCGACGTGCTGTCGACGGTGGCCCAGCGTTGGCTTGCCGAAGACCGACCGGCGGCGACGGCCTGGATCAAACGCGCCAAGGATTTCACGGACGATCAGCGCAAGCTGTTGCTCGACACGAGCGACGAGGCCGCGACACCGTGAGGACAGGAGGGTGCATCGCGCTCGAAGGCCGCGATCCACCTTTCCCGTTCATCTTGCCCACGGGCGATTTCCCGGCTTCCCCCCGGCGGCATCCCGGCTATGTTGGCCGCTGCTCACCACCGTGAAAACCCGCACCATCCTCATCGTTGATGACGAAAAGCACACCCGCGATGGCCTGCGCCGCTCGCTGGAGGACGGGGAGGATTTTGAAGTGTACGTGGCCGGGGACGTGGCCGGGGCAGTCTCCATCCTCGAAAGCGAGAGCGTCGATTTGCTTCTGACCGACCTGCGCCTCGGCGGCGAGGACGGCATGGCCCTCATCGACCGCGCCCTCAAGATGCCCACGCCGCCCGTGTGCATCATGATGACCGCCTACGGCAGCGTCGACACCGCTGTCGAGGCCATGAAACGCGGCGCTTACGACTTCGTCACCAAGCCTGTCAACTTGGACCGGCTCGAAGTGCTCATCCGTCGCGCCCTGCGCAGCCGCGAGGTCGAATCCGAGAACAAGGAACTCCGCCAACAGGTCGAGAAACGCTCGGGCAAGGGTTTGGAAACGCTCATCGGCACGTCGGCGGCGATGCAGGAGGTGTTCGACACCATCCGGCAGGTCGCGCCGACGCGCGCGACCGTCCTGATCGAAGGCGAAAGCGGCACGGGCAAAGAACTCGTCGCCCACGCGCTCCACCACCTGAGCAACCGCGCCAAGGCGAAGTTCATCCCCGTCCACTGCGCAGCGCTCAGCCCGCAGTTGCTCGAAAGCGAACTCTTCGGCCACGAACGGGGTGCCTTCACCGGCGCGACCGAAAAACGCGTGGGCCGCTTCGAGCAGGCCGATGGCGGCACGATTTTTCTCGATGAGATCGGCGAGATCGACGCCAGCACGCAGGTCAAGCTGCTGCGCGTGCTGGGCGAACGCACGTTCGAGCGGGTGGGGGGCAGCACGCAAGTCACCGCCGATGTGCGCCTCGTGGCGGCCACCAACAAGCACCTGGAGAAGCTCGTCGCCGACGGACGCTTCCGCGAGGATTTGTTCTACCGGCTCAACGTCGTGCGCATTCACATGCCGCCCTTGCGCGAACGGCGCGAGGACATTCCGCTCATGGTGCAGGTGTTCTTGAAACAGTCTTGCCAGGAAAACGACAAACCGTTAAGAGAACTCACCTCTGATGCCATGAACCGTCTCCTCGAATATCCCTGGCCCGGCAACGTGCGCGAACTGCGCGCGGCGACGGACCACGGCGTCGTGCTGGCGACCGGGCCAAAGATCACGCTGCGCGACTTGCCGCTGGCGTTGCGCCAGTGGCACGGCGGGGGCGGCGGCCCTTCCAGCGGCGGCGGCTCGACTCTGGCGGGTGGACCGCTCGGCGGCGGCCCCGCCGCGCCGGTAGACCAGTTGAACATCCACCAGAGCGAGGACGTGCTGATCCGCCGCGCGCTTGATGAGTCTGGCGGCAACATCACCGAGGCGGCCCGCAAGCTCGGCATCAGCCGCCGCACGCTGCACCGCAAGCTAAAACCCTCCCCGACCACGCTCCCCGACGTAGCGGCCTGAAATCTTTTCCACTTCCGCATTCCGACTTTTCGTATATGGCTTCTTCAACCGGTTCAGTTCAAGGTCTGGTCCACTCGCTCGAACAGGGCAGCCTCGCGCCGCTCTTACGCCGTTTTGTCATCGGCGTGGTGATCCTCGCGGTGGCGCTCGTTTACCTCGGGTGGAAATTCCGAGGCTTCGCCATTCCCGAGGCGATGGACCAGGCCCAGGTGGCCCGCCAGATCGCCGACGGGCACGGGTGGAGCACCAAGTACATCCGTCCGCTCGCCGTCTGGCAGTTGGAGAGCAACAAGATCCCGCTGCCGCGTGACAATTTCCCCGACACGTACAACGCGCCACTCGGGCCGCTGGTCAACGCGCTGCCGGTCAAGCTGGCGGGCAAGACCGAGTTCAAGCAGGGCGAATACGTCTCGGCGGGCGAACGCTTCATCGTCGTCACGTCCATGCTTTGCTTCCTGCTGGCGGTCGGAATTCAATACCTGCTTCTGCGGCGGCTATTCGACACGCGGCTCGCGTTCTGGGGATCGCTGCTGACGCTCGTGAGCGACCTGTGCTGGCAGTACACGCTCTCGGGCTTGCCGCAGATGCTCATGCTGTTGCTGTTCAACGCGTCGCTCTATACGCTGGTCCGATCCATTGAGGCGCACCTCGCCATCGAACGTGCACTAGGCCGATTATCCCCCGGCGGCGCGGACGACCCGGAGACCCCCGCGAGCACGCCGGTCTTCCTCGGCTGGCTGGGCGCGACGGGCGTACTGCTGGGTTTGCTGAGCCTCACGCACGGAGCCACCCTCTGGATCTTTTTGGGCGCGCTCGTGTTTTCGGCGGCGTACTTCCGGCGGCGTGGCGCGGCGGTCTTGGTACTCCTGCTCGCCTTCGCCTTGGTGTGCCTACCGTGGGTGGTGCACATGTACCGGGTCAGCGGCAGCGCGACGGGCATCGCCAACTATGCGCTGTTCGATGGCTTGGGCAGCAGCACGAGCACGCGGATGCGCTCGACCGAGGGGCCGCTGATCGAGAATCTGGAGATCCGTTTCTTCCGCGTCAAAATCCAGGATGGCAGCCTCGCGCAGATTGGTCATCTGACGGAAAACCTGGGTGGCAACTTGATCGCGCTGGCGTTTTTCGTTTGCCTGCTGCACTCGTTCCGGCGGCAGGAGGTCAACGCGTTACGTCTGGCGGTGCTGGTGATGTGGGTCGGCGCGGTCGTGGGCATGTCGCTGCTGGGGTTCAACAACGAGACCAACCGGGTGATGCACGTCAATCAGTTCGGCGTGTTGTTTCTGCCGATCATGCTCGGTTTCGGGTTGGCCTTTATTTTGGTGGTGTTCAGCCGCCGGGAGGCCTCAATGAGTTCGACAGGCCGCCTGATCCTGTTCACCGTGCTGTTTCTGATCTCGGCGGCCCCGATGATCAACACGCTCCTCCCGCGCACGACGCTGCCCTTCCAATATCCGCCGTATTTCCAGCCCGCCATCAACCGCATCGGGCTCTGGATGAAGGAGCAGGAAATTGTCGGTTCGGACATGCCTTGGGCAGTGGCGTGGTACGCCGACACCAAAAGCCTGCTGATTCCCAACAAATTCAAGGACTTCATGGGCCTGAGCGACAACGCGAAGCTGCCGGGCACGCTGGGCGGACTGTTTTTGACTCCGATCAGCCGCAATGCGCCGCTTTTCAGCGGGGTGCTTAGGGGCGAATACACCGAGTACCAGCAGTTGATCTTTGGCCGGGCGGACGTGCCGTATTTCCCGTTCCACGAGGGGGTTCTGCTGATGGGCGATCCGACGAGCTACATCTTTTTCAGCGACAGCCGCCGCTGGGATAAAATCGCGCCCGCGGCGGTGCCTCTCGAGGCCAAGCCCGCTGAAGACAAGCCCGCCGAGGCTAAACCGGGCGAACAGCCGGAAAAGAAGAAGGAATGACGCGGCGCGGATTCGTCCTCGCCGCATGTGGCGCGGGGCTGGTCTGGGCGCTGGCCACCATCGGATCGGCGAGCGGCGCGGAACCACCCGCACCGCTGGTGATCGGCGATACCTTCACGGTGGAGTCCACGGCACTGGGCGAAACCCGCCGGATCAACGTTTATCCGCCGCCGGGTTACAAAGAAACGCTGGGGCTGCGGGTGCCGGTATTGTACATGCCCGACGGCGGTCTGGCGGAGGATTTTCTGCACGTTGCGGGACTGGTGGAGGTGTTGGTCGGCGACGGCACGATGCGCCCTTTCCTGCTCGTGGGTATCGAAAACACCCAACGTCGTCGCGACATGACTGGTCCGACCGAGAACAAGGCGGACAGGAAAATCGCGCCGCAGGTGGGCGGCTCCACCGAGTTCAGGAAGTTCATCCGCGAGGAACTGATGCCGGAGATCAAGCAACGCTACCGCACGACCGAAGAGACGGCGGTGGTCGGCGAATCACTGGCCGGATTGTTCGTCATGGAGACGTTTTTTAAAGAGCCAGAAATGTTCGGCACCTACCTCGCTTTCGATCCAAGCTTGTGGTGGAACGACCACCAACTGGTCGAGCACGCGGGCGAGGCTTTGCACGCTTTCCCGAAAGGTGCGAAGACGTTATTTTTCGCCAGCAGCGACGAGCCGGGCATCATAGAGCAAACGCAACGTTTGGCCGACGAACTGGGCAAGAACGCGCCGCCCAACCTCCACTGGCACTACGAGAAGATGCCGGAGGAAACCCACGGCACGATCTACCATCCCGCCGCCCTGAAAGCGTTTCGCGCGGTGTTCAAGCCGTCACCCGCCGCTCACAACTGAGCCAAGCCTGCGGCCAGTCGCTGCTCGCACAGTAGGATCGCCAGCGCGCAGGTGCCTGTTTTCATGTGACCGCCCCGCGCCAGTTCCACCGCCTCGGCTACCGGCACCAGCCGCACTTCCAGATGTTCGCCCGGTTCGGTCTCGGACGGATGGTCCAACTTCACTCCGCGCGCCAGGAAAATGTGACAAACTTCGTCGCTGAGCGAACTCGACGAATAAAACCACGTTACTTGTTCCAGCGTCGCCGCCGTGCCGCCGATCTCTTCGCGCAACTCGCGCGCGGCCACTTCGGCGAGCGTTGCATTGCCTTGGTCCCGGCAAACTCCGGCGGGCAACTCCAGACAATGCTCGTCGACCGGATACCGGTATTGGCGGATCAGCGCGATGCACCCATCGGTCGTCACGGGCACGACGATGACCGACCCGCCGCGCTCCAGATAGCTGTACTGGATTTCCCCGCGCCTGGGAATTGCCAACCGGTCCACCCGCAGCCGGTTGACAGGGCTGACGTACGGATGCTGCGTCTCACGCCGCTGCCAGCCGATGCGCGCGGCCTCCGGCTTGTCGTCGTCCGGCGCGGGCGGGGCAGGGGAGGTCGCATCCATGCGGCGTTTTGTCCGGGCTCAAGCCTCGACGGGCACGGCGGCGGGTTGCGTGGTCGGCAGGTCCCCGGTCCCGCGCGCTGGACCGGAAAAAATGAACGCCGCCGCCACGCCGTAACCGACCGTTCCGGCGAACATCATCGCGCGCACGCTCGTCAGGTCGGACAGCCATCCGACGAGCATCGACGCGAACGGCATCACAGCGACGAAGCTCATCATGGCCAAAGCGGAGATCCGTCCGCGCAACGGCCCCGGCGCGCGCTCCTGCACCGTGGTGTTGGCTAGGCCGTAATTGAACGATGTTCCGATGGCCAGCAGCACCACCGCCGGGGCCGCCTGCCAGAACACTCGCGCCACCGCCAACCCCGCCAACCCGCAAAGGATCGCCCCGGAACCGGCGACCATCCAAGACACCCGCTTGGCCCGCTGCACCAGCGGCACCCCGACCGACGCCGCCAGCGAGCCGATACCCGACGCCGCCATCAGCCAACCCGTGTATTTTGCGTTTAGCCCGAGCGTATCCCGCGCATAGAGAGGCATGATCACCGCCATGAACGGAAAGATGCACAACGAACTCGCCGCCATTAGCATCATCATTGCCAAGGTGGGGCGGTCTTGCCGCACGTAGTCGATGCCCGCCTTCATGCCGCTGGAACGCTGCTGCTCTTCCTCCTCGCTGCCCAGCGCGCGCGGTTTGGCGGTCCACAAGACGCCAATCATCGGCAGGAAGCTCAGCGCGTTGCCGAAGAACGCCGACGCCGTGCCGAAAAGGTAGATGCAATAACCGGCCAGCGCCGGGCCGACCAGGCGGCTGCCGTGAAAGATCGACCGGTCCACGGCCACGGCGGTTGCAATCTCGTCGCGTTCGACCAGCTCGGGCACGAACGCGGCGGCGGCGGGCATCTCGAACGACGACGAGACCCCCAACAGCACGGCGGCGGTCAGGATGTGCCAGACCCGGACGTGCCCGCTCATGACCAGCAGGCCCACGGCCACGGCCAGGACGATTTGCACGATCTGCGAGGCGATCAAAATCCGGCGTTTGTCGTGCCGGTCGGCCACCGTGCCGCCGTACATCGTCAGCAGGAGCATGGGAACGCTCGACGCGGCATTGACTGTGCTGAGGATGAACGCGCTGCTCGTCAGGCCGGTCATCAGCCAGCTTTGCGCCATCACCTGCATCCAGGTGCCCACCATCGACACGGCCTCCGCCGCCATGTAGCGCCCGAACGTCCCGCGCGCGAGCAGCGCGGCCGTGCGACGGGAAAAAACGCTCGTGGACGGTGTATCGGCGGAATCACTCATGTGGAGGCGTTACCCATCGGCCATCCGCCGCCCGGAGGGAAGCGAAAAACTTTCGCACCAGGCGCTTGCCAGCCCCCGCCAGAACCGGCATGATCCCCAGTTGCAACGTCCGCGGCGCCAGGGGACTGCCGGGACGCTGGAACATGCGATCCAAGGAGAATTCTACGCTTTTATGGAAACTAACCCGCCCGCCGCCAACCTCGATCTTGCCGCCGCGACCACCACCACGCCCAAGCTGGCCGGGGCCGTGCAGGACCGCGCCATCGAAAAATACATCCGCGATGCCGGGCATTTCTTGGAAGAAGCGCGGCTCAGCCCGACGATCCTGGAGACCCTGGCCGGGTACGGGTTTGGCGACGAGGAAATGTCCGTCGGCATGTCGTTGCAAAACGAGGCGCTTAACGCCTATTATGAGCAGCGCGGCAACATCCCCACCGACCTCGATGCGGCCACGAAGGAGCTGGAGGAAAAGGTCGCCAAGGCCCGCGATGAGTACGCGGGCTTCCGGTTGGTGGCGCGGGCGGCGTTCACTGAGATGCACGACCGGGTCGATCTTCGGGTGCTCGGCGACGTGCCCGACGACCTGCAACGCTTCATCAACAAGGCCCACCTCGCCTACACCGCCGCCAAGGAAGCGCCCTACGCTGAGAAAATGGCCAAGCGCGGTTACTCCGCGGCGCGGCTGGATGGGATGCTCGAATTTCTCGATGCGCTGACGTGGCTGGATTCAGCCCACGACGCTGCGACGGAAGCTGCCACGCCTAAGGCGGAGAACGACGAACCGCTCGACGTGGGCGAGGAGATCGACAGCACCGGGCGCGATGCAGCATACGTCGCGCTAAAGGACTTCATGAAGGAGATCAAAGGTGTGGCGCGCGCGGCTTTCCGGAAGGATCACGACGCGCTGGAAAAGCTGCGGCTGGTCGATTGACCCACGCCGACCCATGGAAGGGCAAACCGCCGGACGCTCGCGGTTCGGCGCATGGTTGCTCCTCGCGCCGCTGGCGGCGTGGTTGCTGTTGTTCGTCGTCGCGCCGACGGTCTTGCTGGTCGTCATCTCGTTCTGCGAGCGCGATTTCATCGGGCGCACGGTTTATCATTTCACCTGGGTGAACTATGTCCGCGCGTGCAGTCCGGTTTACCTGACGATCCTGCTGCGCTCGGTCGGCTATGCGGCGCTGACCACCGTGGCGTGTCTGGTCGCGGGCTATCCGCTGGCGTACTTCATCGCCCGCCGTCCGCCGCGCGTCCGCGCTTGGCTGCTCGTCCTAGTGATGACCCCTTTCTGGACGAGTTTCCTGATCCGCACGTATGCCTGGATCATCATCCTCGCCCACGACGGCCTGCTCAACGGCCTGTTGGTCGCGGCGCGCGTGTTGGTGGAACCGGCCGATTTGCTCTACACACCCGGCGCGGTGCTCCTCGGCCTCGTCCACAATTATCTGCCTTTCATGGTGCTGCCAATCTACACGAGCATCGAAAAACTCGACCGCTCGCTGGTGGAGGCCGCTCACGACCTCGGTGCAGGTCCGTGGCGCGCGTTCCGCGACGTGACGTGGCCGCTGACGCTGCCGGGCGTCGTCGGCGGGGCCATGCTGGTGTTCATCCCGGCGGTGGCAATGTTCGCCATCGTGACGCTGATGGGCGGCGGCAGCACGGAACTCGTCGGCAATACGATCCAGAAGCAATTTACAACCGGACGTAATCAGCCTTTCGGTGCGGCGCTTGGCACCTTGCTCCTACTGATCTTCCTGACGGCATTCGCGTTGGCGGCAAAAGTCGGAGCCACCCGAGAGCGCGGCATCAATCCCTCCTCGCCAGCACACTGAAACTCTGCCGGAACTTGGCGATGCTGTTCGCTGGCAGCACCCCGCGCCACTGCGCTCCAGCGTAGACGACCGAGCGGCGTCCGATGATCGAACCGGGGTTCAGCACCGCGTTGCAGCCCACCTCCGCGTAGTCGCCAAGCACCGCGCCGAACTTCCGTAGCCCGCTCGGCACGCGTCCACCGTCCGGCGTCTCCACCGCGACCTCGCCGTGGTCAAGTTTCACGTTCGACAAAATCACGCCCGCGCCGAGATGGCTCTTATAGCCCAGCACGGAGTCGCCCACGTAGTTGAAATGCGGCACCTGTGCGCCGTCGAACAGCACGCAGTTTTTGAACTCGCACGAATTTCCCAGCACGGCACCGTTCCCGACGATGACGTTCTCGCGCACGTAACAACCGTTGCGGACGTGGCAGTTCGCGCCGACCCACGCCGGACCTTTGATCATCGCGCCGTGCTCGATGATCGTGCCTTCGCCGACGAACACGTCCGGCCCAATGTACGGCTTACCGACGAGTTCGCCCAGCACCGCCGGACGCAGGCTGAACTGCAAATACGCGGCGATTTTCCCGATGGCTTCCCACACGTTCGCCGTGTTCTCGAACAGCATCCGGTGTCCGGTGTGCTCCAGATCGAGATAATCCTGCGCGGGAAAAGTGGGCGTGCTCACGATTTCGTCACCTTTTGACCGTCCTTGGAATCCTTGACCGTCCAACCTTGCGCGGCGATGGCGTCGCGCAACTCGTCACTGCGTTTCCAATTTTTCTCCCCACGCGCCGTGGACCTCTGCTCGACAAGCGCCTGCACGTCGGAGGGAACTTGGTCGGCTTCCGCCTCAACGGCCAGCGTGCGGTTGATCCTCTCCCACCACGCAAGCACCCCCCGGGCTTGTGCCGAGGACATCTCGCCTTTGTCGAGTGCCACGTTGCACTCGCTCACCGTTTTAAACAGTTCACCGAGCGCGCCAGAGATGTTCAAATCGTTGTCCAACGCTTGTTCAAAGCGGTCGTGGTCCGCCGCAGCGAACGGCTCGCTGGCCGTCGCCGTGGCGGCGTGCTCGCCCAACCGCGTCACCCATGCGTCGATCCGCTTCAACGCCGCCCGCGCGTCCTCCATGCCCTCGAACGTGAAGTTGAGTGGCAATCCATAATTTACCCTCAACAGGGCATAACGTACCTCGCGCCCCGTGTAGCCCTTCGCCAGCACGTCGCGCAACGTGTAAAAATTCCCCACGGACTTGCTCATTTTCTGACCGTTGACCATCAGGTGCTTGCAGTGCATCCAGTAGCGCACGAACTTTTTGCCGGTCACGGCCTCGCTCTGCGCAATCTCGGCCTCGTGATGCGGAAAAATGTTGTCCTCGCCACCGCAGTGGATGTCGATCTCGTCGCCGAGTAGTGCCCCGGCCATGGCGCTGCACTCGATGTGCCACCCCGGTCGACCCCGGCCCCAAGGACTTTCCCAGCCCACGTCGCCATCTTCCTCGTCCCACGCCTTCCAGAGCGCGAAATCGCCGACGTTCTCCTTCTCGTACTCGTCGCTGCGCACGCGCACGCCGGGCCGCAGTTGATCCAGGTCCAGGTGCGCCAGTTTCCCGTATTCGGGAAACTCCTTGATCCGGTAGTACACGCTGCCGTCCTCCGCTTGGTACGCAAAATTCCTTTCTACCAGCACCTCGATCATCTCGACCATGCGCGTGACGTAATCGGTCGCCGCAGGGTATTGATCCACGTTCGTGATACGCAGCGTCTTCAAATCCTCGAAAAACGCCTGTTTGAAAGGCGCGGTGAATGCGTCCAGCGCCTTGCCTTCCTTGCGGCTGTTGCGAATCGTCTTGTCGTCCACGTCCGTCAGGTTCATCACGCGATGAACGTGAAACCCGCGCGCCTCCAGATGCCGTTGCAGCAGGTCCTCGAAGATGTACGCGCGAAAATTCCCGATGTGCGCGTAGCTGTAGACGGTCGGCCCGCAGGTGTAGAGCTTGACGGTCTTTCCCGCCGGGTCAATCGGCGCAAACGGTTCGAGCTGACGCGAGTAAGTATTAAAGAGACGCGGTGCCATGACTGGACACGCAAGATGGAGGCAAATCCCGGCGGTTACAAGCCGGGGACGGGCACGGGCGGTGCGGTCTCCGGGTCGAGCCGTTCCTCATCCAGCGCCACGCTCGCCACGGCCATCGCTGCGATGCCTTCCGCGCGCCCGACGAAGCCTAAGCCTTCGTTCGTGGTCGCCTTGATGCTGACCCGCGCCACCGGTAGCCGCAGATGTCCTGCGAGGGTGGCGCGCATCCTGTCTAGATGCGGTGCAATCTTCGGTGCCTCGGCGATCAGCATGGCGTCCACGTTGACAATGCGCGCCTCTTTCCCCGCGAGGATATCCACGACCCGCGTCAATATTTCCGTGGAGCGGATGCCGCGGATAGATTCGTCGGTGTTCGGAAAATGGTGCCCGATGTCGCCCTCTCCGACAGTGCCGAGCAGCGCGTCGGCGATGGCGTGGATGAGTACGTCGGCGTCGGAGTGTCCGGATAATCCTTTGGCATGGGGGATTTCGATCCCGCCTAGAACCAAAGGTCTTCCCTCCGCGAACGCATGAACGTCATAACCAATGCCCGAGAGAGTGATGGTTGCCATATAAATATGTGGGGCGCTGGAGATGGAACGGGAGATGACCGGCCTTGGAGAAATTCTGTGATCCTGAGCGAATGCAGCGAGCCGAAGAACCTTTCAACGCAGGATCGTCAGTAAGCATCGCAAAAATCGCGCTTCACTGACTGCGCTGGCATTAGTTGCCCTCCACTTTCCGCCTCCATCCTTATCTTCGTCATTCCGCGAGCCGTTGGCCGCTTTCCGCGATCTCGCGGATGCGCCCGCTCGACGCGACCACCGTCAGCTTGTCCGGCGCATCGACGCGCGGATTCATCACGAGCTTGCCACCCGCGTTGCGCACGAGCAACACGCCCGCCGCCACGTCCCAGATGCGTACGCCCGCTTCGATGTAGGCGTCGAGCCGTCCAGCGGCGACGTACGCGAGATCCAACGCCGCGCTTCCCATCATCCGCGCTTTGCGCACGCGATGGATCAAATCCTGCAACACCGGCAAACCGAGTTCAATGGTCTGCGTCACTTTCGCCAGGCCAACTGACACGATGGCTTCGGAAAGTTTGTCACGCGCACTGACCGCGATGCTCTTGCCGTTCAGCGTGGCCGCGCCGCCGCGTTCCGTGGCGAATAATTCCTCGCGTATCGGATCGTAGATCACGCCCGCCAAAATCTCTTCACCCCGCCGGACCGCGACGGACACACAGAAATGCGGGATGCCATAAAAATAATTTACGGTGCCGTCTAACGGATCGACGATCCATTGAAACTCGCTCGCCTGATTTCCACCGACGCCTTCTTCGCCCAGGATTGCGTGCTCGGGATGGCGCTCCAAAATAATCTTTGTGATGAGTTCCTGCGCGCGTTCGTCGAGTTCAAGTTTGATGTCGTGTGCGGCGAACTCGTTGACGTGCAGCTTGCCGCCGAAGTTCTCGCGCAGCAACGCCCCCGCCGCCCGTGCCGCCACGGTTGCGGTTTCTAGGTAATTATCCATGACGGGAACGTGGCGCACATTTCGTCATACGTCGCGTGAGAGTTACGGGATCTCTTCGAGAAAACAGAGCAGCACCGTCTTTAGTCTCTCTGCATCCTGCGTCCGAGGTATCCTCGCAACTTGTGATCAATGACTCCGAAAAAAATCAGGGAGAGAAAACGCGAACGTCTTCTCTCCCCGAGTGGTTTAAGGTAATAGGTTGAACAAAGAGAACCCTGCAAAGAATTACTTCTTCGCAGCAGCTTTCTTCGCCGGGGCCTTCGCAGCTTTCGCCGGGGCCTTGGCGGCCACGGGGGCCTTCTTCGCGGTCAACTTCTTGGCCGGAGCTTTCTTGGCCGGAGCCTTCGCAGCAGCTTTCGCCGGAGCCTTGGCAGCAGCGGGCTTCTTGGCAGCCATTTTCTTGGCCGGGGCCTTCTTAGTGGTGGTAGCTTTTTTCACTGGCATGGTGTTTCACCGCCTTTCCGGTCGCGAGCTGCGACCTCTAGATGTTGTGGTGGAGCGACTGTCACTCCACATGCCAATGGAGTACCGACCTCTTTGACCCGCGTCAACTAATAATTAAACAATTGTGCAAATTATTTTGATTAAAGCGTCCGCAAGCACATCTTTTTTGGCGAACGCGAGCGTCTCTTGTTTCCCCGACGCAAACAAAAGCGTCAGCTCGTTTTCGTCCGTCTCGAAACCGATATCGCGGCGGCTCACGTCGTTGACCACGAGCAGCGCACAGCCCTTCGCGCGCTGCTTGCGCCACGCGTTTTCGAGGACGTTGTCCGTCTCCGCCGCGAACCCTACAATGATAGGCCTTTTTCCGTTCTGCTTCTCTGGCAGGTCGCGCAACGAGAGCAAAATATCCCGGGTGGGAACGAGTGCGAGCGTCAGCGATTCCGCGCCGCCTTTTTTGATCTTGCGCAAGGCCACGGCGGCGGGGCGGAAGTCTGCCACCGCCGCACACAATACGCACGCATCGGCTTCTCCAACCCGGGAGTGTACCGCCTCAAACATTTCGTCGCTCGTGGTCACCGGCACCACGGTCGCACCCTTCGGCGCGGGCAGACAAACTGGCCCGCTGACGAGGATCACTTCGTGCCCGCCAGCGAGCGCCGCCCGCGCCAGCGCGTAGCCCATCTTGCCCGACGACCGGTTGCTCAGGTACCGCACCGGATCAATCGGCTCGCGGGTCGGTCCGGCGGTGATGAGAAACTTCATCGCTTCAACGCGAGTCGCTTACCTCGCTCAAAATTGCTTCGGCGGCATCTACGATTCCGTCGGTCGGCCACAACCTGCCGACGCCTTCGTATCCGCAGGCAAGCAATCCTTCCTCTGGACCGATGAAACGCACGCCGCGCCGTTTAAGCGTCTCGACGTTCTCGACGGTCGCGGGATGCAGCCACATCTTGCCGTTCATCGCGGGCGAGATCAAAATCGGCGCGCGCGTCGCCAGCGCGATGGCCGACAGCGCATGGTTGGAAAATCCGTGCGCCAGTTCCGCCAAGATTTGCGCCGTCGCTGGCGCGATTAGCAAAAGGTCTGCGCGATCCGCCAGTTCGATGTGACCTGGCTGCCAACCTTCTTTTTCGTCAAACAGGTCGCTTACCACGGGCCGCTTCGATAGCACCTGCAACGTCAGCGGCGTGATGAACTCGCGTGCCTCCCGCGTCATCACGACCTGCACCTCGCGCCCGAGCTTCGTCAACCGGCTAGCGAGGTCCGCCCCCTTATAAGCGGCAATGGACCCCGTCACTCCCAACACCACGAACTTCGCGCGGCTTTCCATGGCGGAGAAGATAATCCTAAAACTCGAAGTCAGCGAACCGGCGGCTCAGGTAGCGTTCGGCCTTCATGAGCGCGCGGAATTTTGCGAGGTCTTCCTCCACCGATCCGCTGATGATCGTGTAGCGGTAGTCCCGCCAGCGCGCCACCTCGCGCGCGGCGTTGAACAAACGGCGCTCGATTTGTTCGGGCGTTTCGCTGCCGCGTTTGACCAACCGGCGGCGCAGTTCGTCGCGGCTTGGTGGCATGATGAACACATCGGCCAGCGCATCGCGGATGACCTGGTGCGTGTTCGCGCGGATGGTTCCCGCGCCCTGGGTGTCGATGTCGATGAGCACGTCCACCCCGGCTTGCAGGTGCCCGAGGACATTCCCGCGCAACGTGCCGTAAAAATTGCCGTGCACTTCCGCGTACTCCAAGAAATTCTCCGCTTCGATGTGCGCGCGAAACTGTTCGACCGAAAGAAAATAATAATCTTCGCCCTCGATCTCGCCCGGGCGCGGCGGGCGGGTGGTGCACGAAACAGAATAAACGAAATCCCGTGTTTGACGCAACGCGGTGCAAAGCGTGGTCTTCCCCGCTCCCGACGGCGCGGAGATTACGAAAAGAATACCTGCACGGAAAATTTTGCGGGTTTCGGGAGAATCAGCCATCACGATCTTTCTGAATTTCTTGAATTTTGAACTTCGAACCTTCCTTAAAGCTTGATGCTTGGCTTGTAGAACCTTCCGCCTCCGGCGGGATCATTCGATGTTCTGAACCTGTTCACGGATTTTGTCTAATTCGGTCTTGCACGCCAGCGCGAGCTGTCCGATGGCAAGGTCGTTCGCCTTCGCGCCGAGCGTGTTGAGTTCGCGCGCCATCTCCTGCGTGAGAAAATCCATCGTCCGGCCCACGGGCTCGTCCTTCAACAGCAACGCAAGAAACTGGTCCACGTGGCTCTCCATCCGCGTGACCTCTTCCGAAATGTCGGCCTTGTCGGCGAACAGGACGACTTCCTTCGCCAGCCGATCCTCGTCCAGCGGCAGTTCGAGTCCCGCGCGCTTGAGCCGTTCCTGCAACGCCTGGTGGTAATGCCGCGCGGTGTCGGGCTGCCGCTGGCGGATTTCCGCCAGCCGCGCGCGCATCTCTTCGAGCCGCGCGCGCAGGTCGTTGGCGAGGTTTTGGCCCTCGCGCGTGCGCATCCTGATCAACTCGTCGAGCGCCTGACGCAGCGCGCCTTCGATCTGCGGCCATGCCTGCTCCGGCGAAACCGTCTCTTCGGTCAACCGCAGGACACCCGGCGCGCGCAGGACCATCTCGATGGTAATTTCCCCCGCCGCGCCGAGTTCGCGTTGCAACGCGAGCATCGCCTGGTAATAGGCGCGCGCCGCCGCCACGTCCAGCGCGGGCGCAGTTGCCACGGTGGACGCCGGGCGTGCCTGCGGGTTGACGTTCACCACAATCCGCCCGCGCGCGACCCGCGAGTTGATGATCTCGCGCACCGCCGGTTCCAGACTGGAAAGGTCGCGCGGCAGGTTGATCATCAACTCCGCCTGTTTGCGGTTGACGCTTTGGATCTCGACGGCGCACTGCGCGCCGTTGGCCGCCGTGGCGCGTCCGCTGCCGTAACCTGTCATGCTGCGCATAAGAAAAAGAAGCTGGGCGCGGAAACACCTCAAGTCAAAGTGGGGACCATCGCCAGCATGTCCTCGCGCTCGGCGACCTGCTGCACGTCCTTGTCGCCGCGCCCGGAGAGATTCACGAGGATGATCTCGTCCGCGCGCATCTTCGGCGCAACGCGGATCGCGTGGGCGACGGCGTGCGCGGTTTCGAGCGCGGGGATGATGCCCTCGGTTTCGGCGAGTTCGTGGAACGCGGCCAACGCCTCGTCGTCCGTGGCGTGGACGTACTGCGCGCGGCCCTGGTCGCGCAGCAGGCTGTGCTCGGGACCGACCGCCGCGTAATCCAGGCCCGCCGAAATCGAGTGGGTGAGCTGGATCTGCCCATCCTCGTCGGCGAGCAAAAACGTCTTGGTGCCTTGCAGCACGCCGAGGCGTCCGCCCTCGAACCGCGCGGCGTGCTTCTGGCCCGGGCCGACGCCCTCGCCGCCCGCCTCGACGCCGATCATGCGCACGTCCGGGTCGTCCAAGAACGGGTGAAACAGGCCGATGGCGTTGCTGCCGCCGCCGACGCACGCGATGAGCAAATCAGGCAGCCGCCCCTCGCGCGCCAGCATCTGCCGCCGCGCCTCGTCGCCGATGACGCGGTGGAAGTCGCGCACCATCATGGGGTAGGGGTGCGAACCGAGCGCGCTGCCCAGAATGTAGAACGTCGTCCGCACGTTGGTCACCCAGTCGCGCATCGCCTCGTTGATGGCTTCCTTCAGCGTGGCGGCCCCGGCGGTCACGGGCACCACCTTCGCCCCGAGAAAACGCATCCGCGCGACGTTGAGCGCCTGGCGCTCCATGTCCACCTTGCCCATGTATACGACGCACTCGCAACCGAACCGCGCCGCCGCCGTGGCAGTGGCGACGCCGTGCTGGCCCGCGCCGGTCTCCGCGATGATGCGCTTTTTCCCCATCCGGCGGGCGAGCAAAATCTGGCCGAGCGCGTTGTTGATCTTGTGCGCGCCGGTGTGCAGCAGGTCC